>CAYSGF010000239.1:0-2092 GCA_964430275.1 uncultured Gemmatimonadaceae bacterium | reverse complement strand
AGCAGCACAGCGCCGGACGAGGTCGCGGAGCCGTGTTCTGAAGCAGCACGCGCAGCACGAGCTGGACGAGGACGAGGCGTGTGGCGCGTGCTCTGTCACGTGCTGCCTACCGGCTTTCGGCGGGTGCGCGACTACGGCTTCCTTCACGGGAAAGCGAAACGCCAGGAATTCAGCGATCGGCAAGGTGCGTAGGCGGGCCGTCGAGGTAGCGGAAGGTGACGGTGCCGGCGGTGGCGTCGTAGTCGACGAGATCGCGTTCGCCGATCACGCCGCGGTACAGATAGCGCGACAAGTATCGAAGCGCCGGCTCGCCGCGGCCGACAGAGCGACAATCGACGACCCACTTCGGCGGCAGGCCGGCGGGAATGGGCACGGCGGCCTCGTGCAAGGCGTGCAGCAAACGGGCGCGGAAGACGCGAGCTAGTGCAAAGGCGTTGAACAGATAGCGACCTTTGAGCTTTCGCCACTGCCGCCGGCGGACGTCGATTCCACCGCCGGGGACGACGATGTGGACATGGGGATGCAGATCGAGCCTGCGGTTGTGAGTGTGCAGCACCGCGCATTGGCCGAGCTCGGCCTTGAGCTTGCGAGCGGCGAAGCCCTTAAGCGTTCCCGACGCCGCGCGGAACAAAGCCGAGTACACCGCCTCGGGCTGTGCCAGCGCGGCCGCTCGCAATTGCGCCGGCAGCGTGAAGGTGACCATGAAATAGTCGACGGGCAAGAGCTTCTGGCGCTGGCGGTCGAGCCACTGTGAGGTGCTGTGGTTCTGACACGCGGGACAGCTGCGATGGCCGCAGGAGCGCGGCGTGTGGCGCTCGGCGGTGCAGTCCGGACAGCGCCAACACAGCTCGCCGAGGTCGCCGCAGCGACAGCCGCAGATGGCGGTCATCGCGCGGCGCTGTCGAGCCTGCACCTGTGCGCCGTAGCGTGCCATCAAGGCGGACTCTCCGGCGGCGAACAGGTCCGCCAGGCGCAGATTCACCCCGGGCCTCATGCCGGGTTCTGCCGCAGACCGCGCAGGCGCCGGCACAGCTGCCCCATCAGACCGTCGATCAGCACGCGACGATCGTCACGACACTTGTCCGTCATGTGCACGTAGCGCGCGGTGGTTTTCGGGCAGGCATGGCCGAGCAGTTCTTGCACGCCGCGCAGATTGAGACCGGCTTCGATGAGATGGGTGGCGTAGGCATGGCGCAAGCTGTGGATCGACACGTGCTTGCGGATGCCGCAGTCGCGCACCACGCGCGCAAACGCCTTCTGCGTGCTGCCGCGGTCCATGACGCCGACCGGCGAGCCACCTCCCGGCCCGGTACGACCCGGAAACAGGAGCTGCGGATGGCGATGATCGCGCCAGTGGCGACGCAGGCATTGCAGGGTGAGCGCCGGCAGCACGACGAAGCGATCCTTGCGACCCTTGCCGTCGCGCACGTGCACTTGGCCGCGGGCGCTGTCGATATCGCCGATGCGTAGACGCAGCGTTTCGCCGAGGCGTAAGCCCATGCTGTAAGCCGTCAGCCAGAACGTCTGGTAGCGCCGCTCGCGGCTGAGCACGATGATCTGCGCGATCTCTTCGATTGAGAGAACATCAGGCAGCGAGCGCACCACCGGCGGCTTGAGCATGTCCACCCAGGCCCACTCGCGCTTGAGAACGTGCGCGAAGAAGAACTGCAGAGCGCAGCGCTCGATCTTCACCAGACTCCACGAGCGGTCATCGAGCAGTGACGCGAAATAGGCCTTGAAGTCCTCGGCATCCAACTGATCGAGGCACCGATCGAAATGCGCGGCTACTCGGCGCACCGCGCGTGCATAGGCGTCGATGGTGCGCTGCGCCTTGCCTTGCAGCTTCAGTGCTCTAAGATGCTGGGCGTAGAGGGCGTCGAAACGGGCTTGCTCTGATGCGTTCATCTCGCTTCTCCTTCGGTGATGCCCGCCCGGGTTTGGGCGTGAAGGAGAAGTTGCCAACTCTCGGCGCTTTATTCTTCCTCTATTCCTGCCGCGAAGCGGCTTCGTTCAACAAGCAGTTGCAGCCGACGGGTTTTGGCGTTTGCACGGCGCGGCGCACGTGCGTCATTTCATTATGCACGTGCGCCGC
>CAYSGF010000238.1:0-1567 GCA_964430275.1 uncultured Gemmatimonadaceae bacterium | reverse complement strand
GGCGGTGACTGTGCCCCCTGCGCTCCGGGCGCTCGACGCACCGGCGAGGTACGCGCCGTACATCATGGCGAGGAACTCGTCGTCGCTCAGCCGCTCGCCGCGCTCCGCATGCGCCTTCGCGCGCGCCTGGCGCTCGAGCGCGATCGTCGACGGACGCACCTCCTCGAACCGGCAGGTCCGCAGCGTCAGGTCCGGATCCCGGTCGTCGCCCGGCCGGCTGCCCCGCTTGTGCCCCGAGACCTCCTGCTGGACCTCGTGAACGGTCATGCCCCGGACCTGGTCGAGCCACTCGTCCTCGGTCGCCGGCGTCACGACGCGCACGAGCTCGCGGACCGCGGTGAACGGATGCTCGCTGGTCGCGAGCGCGGCGCAAATGCCCGGCAACTCGCCGAGTGCGAGCGCGACGCGCAGCCGCTCCTGCGCGGTCCGCGGCGCGTAGCCGAGCCGCAGCTCCAGGTACTCGATCATCGAGCTCGCGCCGACCTCGCGCCAGATCCGGATCCGATAGGCGGCGCGCAGCAGCGCCGCTTCCTCGGCATCGAGCTCGCCGCGTCGCTTCGCGTTCCGGCACAGCCCCCGATCGACCTCGCGCCAGTCCTCGCGCTGGTTCGTCCGGGGAACCCACGCGCCCTCGTTCTCGATCACCTCGCACGACTCGTCACGCAGCATCACGGCACCTCGCTCTCTCGATTCGTGCTCGACCTCTACCACGCGAGATTTCGGCGCGATGGCGTGCGCCGTGCGCGACGTTCTCGCGCTTCTCGTCGAGAAAGCGATTCCAATGCGAAAACGATCGCAGCGGACAGCAGGTTCGCCTCTCGTCGACGATCGCAGTCGGTTGCCCGATCGCACCGCGCTGCATCGCCGGAAGGCGTCAAGCAGAAAGTGAACGTGCGCGCGCTTGCGTGTCGATTTTCTCGAGGACCGGGTCGCCGCGCGAAGCGCCTCGCGGATGACTCGGTCGGGGCGCATCGCGAGGACTCGTGCCAGGCGCGTCGCGATGACCCTGCCAGGTGCATCGCGATGACTCGCGCACGCGTGTCGCGATGACTGCCACCGCGCGCATCGCGATGCTCGTGCCGCGCTCGCGCCCATGTGGCGCTTCGGAATCGAAGTGCGCGCCGAAGCAGAGAATTCGAAGGGGGCACCCGCGCGCGAAAGAAGATCCCAAAAACATCTCCGATCTGGCGTCTCCGCGCCGCGCCGGTCGCCCAGCGCACGCGGCCACGTCAGCGCACCTGCGCAGCCGTCCTCGGCGAGCCGGTGCGCCTCGTGCAAGGCACCGCGCCGGGACCATCAGGCGTGGGATCCGCTCCCGTCGTGCGAGCACCGTGCTCGCGGTCTCGACGTTCACACATTCGCTCTCGACGGCGCGCCCACGCGTGGATCGTATCGTCCTATCCCGCGCGCTGAGCCGTGCTGCTGATCAGGTGCGGTGCGAGCGCCGCCGCGAGGGCGCCGCCGATGATCCGCTCGTTCGGCACGAGCGTGTGCGAGACGCCGGAGAGGATCACCATCACGCGCACGATCAGCGTGAAGTGCGAGGGGATCTCGATCTGGCCGCGGC
>CAYSGF010000237.1:0-27705 GCA_964430275.1 uncultured Gemmatimonadaceae bacterium | reverse complement strand
CTGCGGCCGCCGCTCCCGCTGCGGCGTCCGGCGCCAGGCCGGTTTGGGTTTCCGCTCAGGCACGTTTTTTCCCATTGACGTTGCCGCGCTGACTACCCCCGGAGGACTCGATGCACGACCGGATCACGTACGACGTCATTCCCGCGAATGATGAAGAGTGGGAGCTGCTCCGACGCGGCGAGCGCCGCGGCCGGACGTATACGAGCAAGCGTGCTGCAATCCGTGCAGCCGTGGCGATCGCCACGAGCTACCCGGAAGGTGAGCTGATCATACGTGACGGGGACGGCGAGATCGAGAAGCAGCGCACCTACCACGGTCGCGCGCGCATGCGCGGCTGAGCCCGCGCGGCGCTGGAGGCGCCCCAGCGCCTCGGCCGCTCGTCACCCCCGCGTCCGCTTCACCCCCGCGTCCGCTTCACCTCCGCTCACGAGAAGATCCACCAGATCAGTGCGACCGCAATCAGCAGCACTGCGGTCATGGCGCGGTCGGAGCGCCGCGCGCCCGCGGCTGCCGCGCCACCTTCCGGTGCGCCCGCCGTCTGGTACGTCAGCCCGGCGGTCTTCTCCGGCGCCGGCGGCGGCGTGAGCAGACTGACGACGATCGCGAGGACAGAGCAGAACACGAACAGCAACGCCGCGAAGTGCAGGAAGTTGATGCGCGCGAAGCTCAGCACGAAACCCTCGCCGAGAGACGTCGCATTCAGCTCCGCCATCAGGCGAAGCGAGCCGACCACGAAGCCGCCGATCAGTGCCGCCATCGCGCCCTGTGCGTTGATGCGCTGCCAGAACACGCCGAGCAGGAACACCGCCGCGATCGGCGGCGAGATGTAGGACTGCACGCTCTGGATGTACTGGTAGAGCTGTCCCGAGATGCGGTCCATCAGCGGAATCCACAGCAGCCCGAACACGACGAGCACTGCCGTGGCGACCTGGCCGACGAGCACGAGCTGCCGCTCACTCGCCGCCGGACGCAGGCGCCGGTAGACGTCCCACGTGATGAGCGTGGACGTCGAGTTGAACACGGACGAGAGCGAGCTCATCAGCGCCGCGAGGAGTCCCGCAACGACGAGCCCGCGTAGCCCGACGGGCAGCAGCGTCCCGACGAGAGCCGGCAGCGCCTGGTCCGGTGCGGCCAGTTCCAGCTCGCCGGACTGCACGAGTGCGTACGCAATCACACCCGGCAGTACGAAGATGAAGAGTGGCAGCAGTTTCAGGAAGCCGGCGAAGATGGTCCCGCGCCTCGCCTGCGCCTGGTTCTCGGCCGCGAGCACGCGCTGCACGATGAACTGGTCCGTGCACCAGTACCAGATGCCGAGAATCGGCGCGCCGAACAGGATCCCGGTCCATGGAAAATCGGGATCCGTTGCCGGCCGCCACAGGTCCATGAAACCGGCCGGTACGCTCGTCGTCAGTGCCTCCCAGCCGCCGACGGCAGACAACCCGGTCAGCGCCACGGCCACGGAGCCGCCGATCAGGACGAACATCTGGAGCAGGTCGGTATAGAGCACGACGCGCAACCCGCCGAAGATGGTGTACACGCCGGTGATCACGACCACGATCATCGCGCCCGTCCAGAAATCGATCCCCATGAGCGCCTGGAAGACGATGCCGCCCGCAGCGATCGTCACGGAGATCTTCGTCAGCACGTAGCCGATGATGGAGATCACGGCGAGGTACCAGCGGGCGGCGGACGAGTAGCGACGCTCCAGGAACTCCGGCATCGTGTACACGCCGCTGCTCAGGTAGAACGGCACGAAGACCCAGCCGAGCACGAGCAGGATGAGGGATGCGAGGATCTCGAACTGCGCGACGGCGACACCGCTCGCCGCACCCGTGCCCGCCAGCCCGACGAGGTGCTCGGACCCGATGTTCGACGCGAACAGCGACCCGCCGATCACGAACCAGCCGGCATCACGGCCGGCCAGGAAGTAGTCCGCTGACGTTTCACGACCGCGCCGCTCGCTCAATGTCGCCCAGATCGCGACGCCGAAGACCAGCAGAAAGTACAGTGCGATGACGAGCCAGTCGGCAGTGGCGAGCAGGTTCACGGTGCCTCCCTCTTCAGAGCCGTCGAAGCTGTAGCGCGGCAATGGCGGGCTCGCCCTGCCGCGGAACGAAACGGATGACTGCGCCCTGCGACGCGCCGGTCGTGATGCGCACTCTGTGACACACTGCCGTCACCGGCACTGCTGACAGGTCGATACGCTCCCCGATCGTGCGACCGTTGACGAGGACGTCGAAGCTGCGCGCGCCTTGCGCGCGCGCGTGGACCTCGGTAAAGCACAGCGTCAGCTCGTACTCGCCGTCGGCGACATCGAAGCGATATGCCTCCATCCCCGCGCGCGTCGTCTGGAAGAGCGGCTCGAGAGCCGTGCGTGCAATCCGATGGTGCGTGCGCTCGTCCCGGCCGCCGACGTAGCCCCAGGAGCCCGGTGTGTACGCGCGATCGGCTTCCCACACGAGACCGGCCTCGTCGACGACCTGGTAATGTGCGCCGGCGTTGACGGCGATGACAGGGGAATGTGTTCCGGATAGCAGCGTGTCAGGTGGAGGCGCGAACAGGCTCGAACGGTCGTCGTAGTGGACGAGCGCCGCATCACGCCACGCGCTTCCATCGGTCGCGCGGGCTTCCAGGCGATTCACGCCGCCGTCGAACCGGACCGGCCATACAGCCTTGGCGTCATCGACGGCGCGGATGCCCAGGGATCGGCCGTTCTGCACCAGCTCGACGCTCTCCAGGTTCGTGTAGACTGCGACGTCCTGCACGCGGTCCGCGTCACTGCTCCCGGCGCGCCGCGTCCACTCGGACGTCGCGATATGCAGCACCGGCTGGTCGTGCAGCAACGCCCGGTAGTAGTGGAGCACGTCCTTCGGGCTCCGGTCGTAGAAGCGGAGTCCCTTCTGGTTGATCGCGGGCTTCGTGTCCTGCCGGTGTGCGGAGCCGAAGTCGAAGTGGTTCCAGACAGCGCCCCCCACGAGATAGGACCGTTCGCGGATCTGCGGGAACGTCTCCTCGTGGAAACGCCGCTGGTACTCGCTGCTGAAATCGAATGCGACGCCCGCCGCGGTGTGCACCCGCTCGTCGCTCCCTGCACCGTACTCGCTGATCAGCAGCGGGCGGTCGGGATGGCGGGAATGCAGGGAGTCGAGATACGCGCCGAAGCCCTGCAGGTCCCGGTAGTACCAGCCGAAGTACAGGTTCAGGCCGAGGACATCGCTGACCTCCTGAACGCCGCTGCCGTTATCGACCTCGTCGAAAGAGATCGCCATGGCAGTGATGCGGTCCGGATCTTCCGCCTTCGTGCGCATCTCGAGCCGGCGCGCGAGTGCAGCGACAGCGCCACGATAGGCAGGCGGCAGCGGATCCGGCTCCCGCAGCAGCACCTCGTTCATATAGCCCCAGAAAACCACGGACGGGTGGTTGTAGTGCTGCCGGATCATCTCCACGAGCATCTGCTCGCTGTGCGCGGTGAACGCGTCCGTCATCCGGATCTCGTTGACGACCGGGATCTCCTCCCAGACGATCACACCCAGGCGGTCCGCTGCATCGAGCACGGCCGGATCCTGCGGGTAATGGCCGAGACGGAGGAAATCGAAGCCGTCGGCACGGATGAGTGCGACGTCCTGCCGGTGCATGTCGTCGGTGAGGGCGTTGCCGTAGCCGGCGCGATCCTGGTGCCGGTTCGTGCCCGCGAGCTGGCGCCACTCACCGTTCAGCGAGAAGCCGCGCCGCGGGTCCACATGGAACCAGCGGAACCCGAGCGGGACCCGCACGCGATCCGCGTGATCGCTCGCGCGCACCTCCGTCACGACGTGATAGAGGGCTGGCGTCTCCGGAGACCACAGCCGGGGCGCTGGAATCGAGTCGCTCAACAGCTCGAACGCGACGCGCGCGCCAGCATCCACGCGCAGGCGGTGGCGCAGCACCGCCACCTGATCGTGATCAGGGTCGAGCACCCGGCTGACCACGTCCACGTCGTGCGCCCGATCGTCGTCGTTCACTACGGCGCCGCGCACCCGTACCCGTGCGGAACGCGCGGAGATCTCGGGCGTGTCCACAAAGACGCCCGCAGAACCGTGGTCGAGAAGATCGATATGGACCGGTGCCGTGGCGATCAGCCAGACGTCGCGGTAGATGCCACCGTAGAACGTGAAGTCCGCGTTCAACGGCGGGATGTCCTCGTCGTGGGCATTGTCCACACGAACGGCGATGATGTTGGGCGCATCGAAGGTGACGAGCTGGGTCACGTCCAGCGTGAAGGCGGTATAACCGCCCACGTGGCGGCCGGCGGCCTGCCCGTTCACGTATACGTCCGCCACCTGGTTCGCGCCCTCGAAGTGGAGGAACAGGCGCTGGCCTGCGAGCGCACGGTCGAGGTCGAGCCTGCGCCGATACCAGCCGACGCCGCGACGATACTCCAGGGATTCGGCAATGGCCGGATCCGTGTTCCACGTGTGAGGAAGGTCCACCCCCAGCCAGGTGCGATCATCGAAGCCGGGAGCCTGCGCGTCGGCAGCGTCCCCGTCCGCATAACGCCAGCCGTCATTGATCGTGGTACGCAACCGCACCGTGGTCTGCAGGCCACCCGCCGCAGCGGCGGCACCGACCTGCTGGCCGGGCGCATTCGCGACCGACGCCGCGAGCAGCAAGACCGCCGCGAAAGCCACGATCACCCGCGGCGAGCGTCCGCGAACCGCCGCCCGGCGCTCACGGCACTCTGCGCTCCGCCCCCTGCCACGGTGTCGCGGGCTTGAGCGGGATCGCCATGCCACCGGATTCCTCGAGCCGCCGGAACAGCTCCTCTCGCATCGTGTTCACGTGTTCCTGGAAGGCCGGCACGTGGATGAGATTGTGCTGCTCCTGCGGGTCGGTCTGCAGGTCGTACAGCTCCTGCAGGTCCCAGACGCCGTGATAGTAGATGTACTTGTAGCGCGGACCGCGCAGCGCGAACGTCGTCGGCGTCTGCGGGAAGGCATGCTCCCAGTAGTACTCGTAGAGCAGCGCCGGCTCGCCCGGCAGCTCGGTGGCCGAGGGCGGCGGTGCCATGCGCGCGCCGGACAGCAGGTCGAGGAACGACGCACCATCCATCGGGTGACGTGCTTCGACATCGAAGAGATCGAGGAACGTCGGTGCGACGTCGATATTGCGCACGAGCGCATCGATCGTGTCACCGGGCTCGATGAAGCCGGGCGACCACGCCAGCATCGGCACGCGCATCGACTCCTCGTATGCGTGCCGCTTGTCGATCAGCCCGTGCTCGCCGAGCAGGAACCCATTGTCACCCATGTAGAGGACGAGCGTCGATTCGTCGAGGCCGGACTCCTCGAGAAAATCGAGCACGCGACCCACGCCCTCGTCCATCGCGAGCAGCGTCTCCGCGTACGCGCGGTAGAACTCGTCGAAGTCCATCGCACCGTGGTACATGAAGTCGACGCCGTGCCAGCTCTGGCGCTGCGCGCGTACCCAGTGCGGCCTGTTGCGGTAATTCGCCGCCGTATTCGCCATCGTCACGGGATACGGAATGGCGACGTCTGCATAACGACCTTCGTGGCGCGGCGCGGGGATGAACTCGGCGTGCACGGCCTTGTGCGAGAGCACCATGAAGAACGGTTCGTCAACCCCGCGGCCGCGCCCGCGCAGCCACGTGAGCGCCTGCTCCGTCAGCACGTCCGTCGTGTAGCCCTCGAACTGCTGCCGCTCGCCGTTGATGTTGAGCAGCGGGTCGACGTACACGCCCTGACCGCGGAAGCTGACCCAGTGATCGAAGCCGGGCTGCGGCGCGTCGTCCGTTTCCCCCATGTGCCACTTCCCGACGTATGCGGTCGCATAGCCGGCCTGTTGCAGGTACTGCGGAAAGAACACGGTCCCCTCCGGCACCGGCGACGTGTTGTCGACGATCCGGTGGCGGTGCGCGTACTGGCCGGTGAAGATGGACGCGCGGCTGGGCGAGCACAGCGATGTCGTCACGAACGCGTTCCGCAGGTGCACGCCGCCTCGCGCCATGCGGTCCAGGTTGGGCGTCTCGAGGAACGCGGGCGCTTCCTCCATGAAGCCCATGAAGTCGTAGCGGTGATCGTCACTCATGATGAGGATCACGTTGCGGGGAACTTCCTGGGCCGCCGCTGGTGCCGTCAGGACGAGGACGAGCGCTAGCGCGAGGGTGAGGGGGGCGAGGGAGCCTCGCGCGACGGAAACGCGTCTGCGCGGCGTCGCCCCCTTCATGGTGCGCCTCACGAGCACCGGCCCGTCAGCCAGCCGCCGGTGAAGCCGGCGCGGCACAGGCCGCGCACGATGTAGGGGCTCTCCTTCATCTCCTCCCACACGAGCTCGGTGCGGTAGTTCTCGATCATCAGCACGATGGGTCCCTGGTCGATTCCGAGGTAGTCGTCATTGAACCAGCCGATGCCGGGCACGACGCGCCCGCGCGGCGTGCCCGCCACGTCGTCGAGCGTCAGGTTGAACGCGTCGCGGAAGCCATACTCGCCATACAGGTACTGGCCGACGGCGCGGTGCATCTCGCGCAGTGCGGGGATCGTGATCTCCGGGGCGAACGGTACGGAGCCGCCGGCCGCAGTCGGTGCGATCGTGCCGTCGTCGCGGACGTCACCCGCCGCGGCCCCGCGCGCCCAGTACGCACGGAACTGCCGCTCCCGGCCGCTGACTGTCGCAGTGAAGCCGCCCGGCCCGTCGCTCGCCGTCAGGCCCCAGATGTTCTCGCCGTAGCCGTCCCAGTTGTTCGGATTGTCCATCGCGTACGCGCGTTGCGCAATTGTCGCCCGCCGGGAATTCTCGAAGTAGTCGATGCCGCGCCCGCGCATGTACGCGTCCTGGATGCCGCGGAAATCGATCCAGACATGCGAGTACTGGTGACCGAACAGCGGCGCAAAGTTCACGTGCTCCCGGCCGTAGAACGTCAGCCAGTCGTTCGTGCTGGTGAACTCCGTCCACGACTCCGGCCCGACCTCGTGTGACGGGGAGCCGAGCGCGAGGATGTAGAGGAACATCGCCTCATTGTAGCCGTCGTAATCGGCCTCGCCGAAACCGCGCTCCGGCCGCCACGCCATCGCGATCTCCGGCGGCCGTGCCAGCATCCAGTCCCACTGCACACGCCGGTACAGCGAGTCCGCGAGCGCACGGATCTGCATCTCCTCCGGCTCGTCCTCGTCGAAGTACTCCTGCGCGAACAGGACGCCCATCATGAGCAGGCCGGTGTCGATCGAGGAGAGCTCGTTCGTCTGGAACCGCTCGCCCGTCTGCATGTCCAGGAAGTGATAGAAGAAGCCCTGGTGACCGGTCATGCCGGCCGGGTCCGGGCCCTGCGGCGCCGTCCAGAAGAAGCGCAGCGTGTTCAGTGTGCGCTCCGCCGCCTGTGCGCGCGTGATCCATCCGCGCTCGACGCCGACGGCGTAGGCGGTCAACCCGAAGCCGACGGCCGCGATGCTCGAGAAGGATTCCGTCGGCCAGCGGTCGGGCACCAGGCCGTTTGCAGGGTTCGTCGTTTCCCAGAAGAAGTCGAACGTGCGCTCCTGCACGTCGTCGAGGAACTCCTCGTCGGTAATCGTGGTCGGCGGCGGGGTGCCGCCGTTCGGACCGGCAGGTGATTCGCCGTTCGTTGCGCACGCGGCCAGCGCGAGCAGCAGGATCAAACTGCCCGCGCGGCCGATACGATGACTGAGCACGCGCCGCCGGACCCGTGCGCGTTCAGGGCCTGTGGTCAACCGAGCGGCGCGTGGTGATGACGACGACCCCGTTCGCGCCGCGGACTCCGTACTGCGAAAGACTTGCAGCATCCTTCAGAACCTCGATGGTTGCGATGTCGTGAGGATTCAGCCAGTCGAGGCCCCGGCCCGGGACCGTTTGCACAGGCATGCCGTCGACCACGTAGAGTGGCTCGGTCCCGCCCAGGATCGTGCCCTGTCCGCGGATGAGGAGCGAGAAGCCGCCGCCGGCGCCACGAATGACCTGTACGCCCGCGACGCGGCCCGCCAGCAGCTCCTCCACCTGTCGAACCGGATAGCCGCGCATCTCCTCGCCACCGACCATGTTCGGGTTGTCGCGCGGTGCCTCGTCCTCGGCCGATCCTTCCGGAACCGGTCTCATCCCGGTGATGTCAGGCGCAGTCCGCGATGCGCACGCCGCCGTGCCCGCAATGACGAGCACGGCAGCTATCCTGCACCAGCGGCCGGTGCGCAGCGCTCGCCGCGCGACCGGCCGTTCCGGCGCCCCCGCGTGCCGCCGAAGCGCGGCACCCGGGAGCCGAGCTACCCCACGGCGATGAGCCTGCCGTCGTTCTGCCGGTCGGGGCGTGCCCCGGCCCGATTCCGTCGCTCCGCCATGGGTCACCTCCTTCAGTTCGCGTATCCCGGGTTCTGCTGCAGCCCGGTGAGCGTGATCTCCACGCTCGGCAGCGGATAGCGTTCGTGGACGCCGACCATGAAGTTCTTGCCCGCGGCCGCCATGACCTCGGCGGCCCGACCCTGTCGGATGATGTCGAACCAGCGGTGCTGCTCCATGGCGAGCTCGACGCGGCGCTCGTGCCAGATCGCGTCAAGGAGGGCCTGGCCGCCCACCGTCACGTCCGGCAGCAGAGCCTGTGCCGTCGCGACCACGAGTACGGTCGATGTGCTGACAGCACCACTCTCGTTCTGCGACACGCGCAGAATCTCCAGCGCCACTGGCAGCCCCGGCGTCTGCGCGTCGAGGGCAGCATGGTATTCCTCGACGGTTTCCACAGGAACCCCACCGACGGACCGAACGATGTCCATGTTCACGACGCGGAGCGGAATCTCTGCGGCATCGGCCGGCCCGGGGCAGTTCCCCGTCGTGCATTCGTGCACGAACGCATCGATGCCGGCAGCGTCCGCGGCGGAGCCCTCCGCGACGTAGCGCACGAAGACCCGGCTCTCTCCGGCGCTCAGCCCCAGCACGTCGTCGGCGATGACTTCGGGCAGCGTTTCCGCCTGAATTCCCAGCGTCACTTCGCGCCCGCCGCGTGCGCGCTCGCGCACTTCGTTCAACAGCATTTGCGCCTCACCCTCGCGACCCGTTCGGTACGCCGCCTCGGCCTGGTTCAGCAGCACGTGTGCATAACGAATGCGACGGATGTTCACACCACCGTTGCCTGACCCACCGGGACTCTCCGGCGAGATGAAGACCTTCTGGTTGTACTGGTTGTTCAGCATCTGGGAATTGACGTAGACGACGCGGCCCGAACCATCGGGAATCGCCTCCCAGGGGTACAGAATCGTCGCCTGCTGGCGGGGATCTCCTGGCTCGTATGCGGCCTCGAGATTGTCCGACGGCGTATTGAAGCCCCAGCCGATGTTCGGCGTGCCGCGCACGCCCTGCACCTGCTGGTACTGCGAGCCTGCGCCGCCCTCCTCGATCGCGACACTCTGCACCTCGAACACACTCTCGACCGAGTTCTCGCCGGCGCGCGTGAACAGTGCCTCGTAATCGCTGAACAGGTCGTAGCCGGTGACCGCAGATGCGTGCTCGTACGCGTCCTCGTACTCGCCCTGGAACAGGTGCACCTCGGCAAGCAGTGCATGAGCAGCCCCGGTCGTCGCACGGCCGATGTCGTCACCCGAATAGGATGGGTCCAGTACCGCAATCGCGTCGGTCAGGTCCTGCTCGATCTGCGCCCAGACCTCCGCTTCCGAGGCACGCTGCTGGGTGGCGTACTCGCTCGGCGTCAGCTGCTCGGTGATGAGCGGGACACCACCGTACGCACGCACGAGAAAGTAGTAGAAGTAGGCACGCAGGAACTTGTTCTCACCGATCAGCCGCGCCTGGAGGTCCGTATCCATGGACACACTGGGGATCCCGTGGATCGCGACATTCGCGCGATTGATCCCCTGATAGTAACCGGTCCACGTATCGGCGAAGGCGTTGTTGCCTGCGCTCCACGCCAGTTCCTCGAAATCGGAGAGGAAGCCTGCGTCGTTCGGCGTGCTCCCCTTCGTGGCGTCGTCGGACGCCATATCCGTCATGCCGAGCCACGCGAACACGTGGACCGGCCAGGCGCGCAGGTGTGAATACGTCGCATTCGTCGCCTGGATGGCATGCTCCGTTGTCGTGAAGAAGTTGCCGGACGTGAGCTGTGCCTTTGGCTCCGTCGTCAGGAAGTCGTCGCACGCGCTCACTGCCAGTGCGCACACCATCACGAGCGGTGCGACTGTCCAGCGCCTCGAGCTCAGTAGGGTTCTCATGGTTCGCATCCCGTTGAAGTCAGCCGCTCAGAACGTGACGTCGAGGCCAACTGTAAGTGTACGCGCCGGCGGATAGATGCCGCCGAAGAAGTCGATCCCGCTGGCGATTACATTGCCGCCGGTCAGCTCGGGCGTGTAGCCGCTGTAGTCGCTCAGCAGGAACAGGTTCGTGCCGCTGACGTACAGTCGCGCCGTGCTGATCGGCAGGTTGCCGGTCAGGCTCGCGGGCAGCCGCACCCCGAGCTGTGCGCTCTGCAGCTTGAAGAAAGAGCCATCCTCGATGAAGCGCTCCGAGGACTGGTAGTTGTGACCCGCCGTGGTCACCCGCGGCTCCCAGTCGCTCGTGCCCTCCCCGTGCCAGCGGTCGAGGTACGACGCCTCGAAATTCTCGATGCCGAAGCGCACGGCCTTCTTCGCATTGAAGACCTCGTTGCCGCTCTGGCCGGCAAAGCTCGCCGAAAAATCGAACATCCCGACGTTGACGCTGCCGAACAGGCCGTAGATCACGTCCGGAATCGGCGAGCCCAGCCAGGTCATGTCCGCGTTCGTGATCACGCCGTCATCGTTGTTGTCCACGTAGCGCAGATCACCGACCACCTCCGCGTTGTTGCGGCGCGGGCCGGCGTCGAGCTCTGCCTGGTTCTGGAACACGCCATCGATCTCGAGGCCCCAGAACGAGCCGATCGGCTGCCCGACGACCGTACGCGTCGTGAACGCGATCGCGCCCAGCCCGCCGCCGAAGATCTCCTCTTTCCCATCGGCCAGCGCGAGTACCTCGTTGTCCACGGTCGAGCCGTTCACGCCCAGCTCGAAGCCCCAGTCGTCACGCTGCTCCACCCAGCGAAGACTCGCCTCGAAACCGCTGTTCTTCACTTCCGCCGCGTTCACGAACGGCAGCCCCTGCGCTCCGACATACCGCGGGATCGGGACCTCCACGAGGATGTCATCGGTGCGGCGGTTGTAGTAATCCAGCGTCGCATTCAGCCGGGCATCGAAGAACGCCATGTCCGCACCGACGTTCACCTGCGATGTGCGTTCCCACTTGACCTCGGGATTCGCGAGGCTGACGGGAGTTGCGCCGAACTGGAGCGATTCGTCTTCGCCGAACACCGCGTTCAGGTTGCCCGCCACCACAGGGAACGCCGGGTAGGCGCCGATCTTGTCATTGCCGATCTGGCCCCAGCCTCCGCGCAGCTTGAGCTGGTCAATCGTTTCACTGTTCTCCAGGAAGCTCTCCTCGTGGAGGTTCCAGCCGAGCGAAAATGACGGGAAGTAGCCGTAGCGGTTCTCGGAGCCGAAGCGGGAGGAGCCATCCACGCGCAACGACGCCGTGAGGAGATACCTGTCGAGCAGCGAGTAGTTGGTCCGGAAGAGGTAGGACAGCATGCGCCAGTCGCTGGCCTCATTGAAGTTCGTCTGGCCCTCTGCGTCGCCGGCGTTGAGATACCACAGGCTCTCGTCTTCGCCGACGATATTGATGCGGGTGCCGCCGAGAAGCTCGGTGGAGAAGGCCTGCGCAGTCACGCCCGCGAGTGCATTCACCCGGTGGTTCTCGTTCGCCCAGTTGTAGTTGAGCGTGTTCTCCCAGAGCCAGCTGTTGGTGTTGCCGAGCTCGACGCGCAGGTCGGACTCTTCGTTCTGCTGTGTCGGCGACACCACGAACTCGGGCGTGAAACGGCGGAAATCACTGTCCTTGTAGTCCAGCCCGAAGCTCGTCCGGAACGTGAAGCCACTCAGAAAGCTGATGTCGCCGAACAGGTTGCCGACCAGCCGACGCTCATTTCGATCGGTGTTTGTATAAAACACTGACGCAGCTGGGTTGCCCGCTGAGGAGCGAACGCTCATATCGGCGAACGATCCGTCCGGATTGCGGGGCGCAATGGTGGGATCTGCGCGGTAGATCGCGCTCAGCACGTCGGGCGGATCGTGACTGTCGGTGTATGAGAAGCTCAGGTTGTGGCCGAGCGCGATGTTGTCGTTGAGCTGGTAGTCGTTGTTCAAGCGCAGCGTCAGGCGGTCATACGCGGAGCGAGGGATGACGCCGTCCTGCCGAATGAGGTTGCCGCTGAAGTAATACGTGATGCGGTCAGTGCCGCCACTCGCCGCCAACTGATAGCTCTGAATGGGCGCGGACTCGAAGATCGCATCCTGCCAGTCTACACCTGCTCCGACCCCGCTCGGATCCGGGAACGGCAGTGGCTGGCCGAGATTCTGCGCGAGCTCGTTGGACAGCATCGCATACTGGGCCGCGTTGACCAGGTCGATCGTACGCACCGGTTCCTGCGTCCCCACATAGGCACTGATCTGGAACTCGGTAGGCCGATCGATCCGCCCCTGCTTCGTCGTTACGATGATCACGCCGTTCGCACCGCGTGAGCCGTAGATCGCGGTCGCGGACGCATCCTTGAGCACGTCGACCGACTGAATGTCGTTCGGGCTGAGAAAATCAATGTCATCGAGCAGCATGCCGTCGACCACGTACAGCGGCGAGGCGTTGTTCAGGGTGCCGACGCCGCGGATGCGCACGATCGCTCCCGCTCCGGGCTCACCGGAGCTCGGCGTCACCTGCACACCCGCCACCTTGCCCTGCAGGGCCTGCACGACGGAGGGTGTAGCGGCGTCGTCGATCGCGTCACCGTCCACGCTCGCGACGGCGCCGGTCACGTCCCGGCGCTGCTGCGTGCCGTAGCCGACGGCAACGATCTGCTCGAGACCGATCGCCTCGGTGACGAGCTCGACGTTCACCGTGTTGCGGCCTTCGATCGGTACGCGCTGCTCGGCGTAGCCGATGTTGCTGAACACGAGAGTGCCGTCGCCGCTCGGCGCGCGCAGCGTGTAGCGGCCGTTGGAGGCGGTGATCATGCCGATGTCACTGCCCTCGATCGACACGGCAACACCCGGCAGCGGGCGTCCGTCGTCGGCGGACGTGACGATGCCGGACACCGGGAACCCCTGCGCCTCCACCCCGACCGGGGCGAGCAGCAGCAGTGCAGGGAGGATCAGGCTCAGCATCATGCCGAGTCCGGTCTTGCTGCGCCCGCGCGTCATCGCCCGGACGCGCTCGGTGCGCCCTGCAGCACGCCACGAGCACCAGTGCATCGAGCTCATCTCCAGATTCATGGCCTTCACCTCGATCGGTTGACGGGACGAACGGTCTTCGCATCTATGATGGATCGGCGACGCACGGACGCGCCGCTCCCGAATGCGGGCACCTGCCCGCTCCTCACGGTGTGACCTCGAACACGGCGCCAGAGACCTGGAAGCGCGCCGCCTGTACATCTTCCGAGCTGCCGCCCACGTAGACGGTGAACCAGCCGGGCTCGACGACGTGGCGCATGTCGATGTCCCAGAGCGCGAGGTCGTCGGGTCCGAGGGTGAACGACACGGTGCGCCGCTCGCCGCTCGGCAGTGTGATGCGCTCGAAGCCGCGCAGCCGTTTCACGGCCGGCGTCACGGAGGCGACCTCGTCACGCACGTAGAGCTGCACGACCTCGTCCCCTGCGCGTGCGCCCGTGTTCGTCACGTCCACACTCAGCGTCAGCGTGCCATCGGCGCGGATGGACGGCGACGACAGCCGCGGCACGCTGTAGCCGAACGTCGTGTAGCTGAGTCCGTGGCCGAAGGGGTAGAGCGGCGTCCAGGGCACGTCGATGTACTTCGACGTGTAGCGCTCGCCTTCGCTCGGCGGCCGGCCGGTGTTCTTGTGGTTGTAGTAGATCGGCACCTGCCCGACGTTGCGCGGCATCGTGACGGGCAACCGGCCGGCCGGGTTGTAGTCGCCGAACAGCACGTCCGCGACTGCCGGCCCCATCTGCACGCCGAGGAACCAGGTCTCGAGGATGGCGGGCACGTTGTCCGCCATCCACTGGATCGCCAGCGGTCTGCCGTTCATCAGCACGACGACGACGGGTGTGCCGGTCGCGTGCACCGCCTCGACCAGCTCCTGCTGCACGCCCGGCAGATCGAGTGACGTACGGTTGCGTGCTTCCGCACTCATGTCGTGGTGCTCGCCCACGACCAGGATCACGACGTCCGCCGACTCCGCCATGCGCACTGCTTCCGCGAAGCCGCTGCGGTCGATGCTGTCGACCGGTGCGCCGCGCGCGTACTGCACGTCCGTGCCGGCTGCGACGGCCGCCTCGATCCCCTCGAGCACCGTGACGCCGTCCTCGGCGCGGCCGGCAGCCGCCCAGCCGCCGAGCACGGAACGGCGGTCCGTGGCGAGCGCACCGATCACGGCGATCGTGCCTGCATCCTTGCGCAGTGGCAGCAGCGGCGCACCGGCAATGAGATCGTTCTTCAGCAGCACGATCGACTTGCGGGCGAGGTCGCGTGCTGCGCGGATGAACTCGGGACGCATGGTCGAGGATGCGAGGCGCGCGGAATCCGTGTACTGGTAGGGGTTCTCGAAGAGGCCGAGGTCGTACTTCGCACGCAGCACGCGACGAACGGCGTCGTCCACGTCACTCTCGGCGAGCCGCCCCTGCCGCACCATCGCCGGCAGATGCCGGACGTAGATGCGGCTGACCATGTCGATGTCCACGCCGGCTTCGACCGCCAGAACGCCGGCATGCGCGCTGTCCACTGCCACCCCATGGTGCAGCAGCTCCATCACCCCCGTATAGTCGCTGATCAGTACGCCGTCCCAGCCCCACTCCGCGCGCAGCAGGCCGTCGATCAGCCCCTCGTGCGCGTGCATCGGCACACCGGCGACCTCGTTGAACGCGCCCATCACCGAACCCGCGCCCGCCTCGATGGCCGCGCGGAAGGGCGGCAGGTAGATCTCGCGCAGCGTACGCTCGGAGATCTCGCCCACGTTGTAGTCGCGACCGCCTTCCGCAGCGCCGTAGCCGACGAAATGTTTCGCCGTCGCCAGCAGCGTGTTGTCCGCCGCGAGGTCCTCGCCCTGGAAGCCGCGCACGCGCGCCGCCGCCATCTGCGACCCGAGGTACGGATCCTCACCCGCACCCTCGACGATGCGCCCCCAGCGCGGCTCGCGCGCGATGTCCACCATGGGCGCGTACGTCCACATGATCCCGTCCGCCGACGCTTCGATCGCCGCGATGCGCGACGCCCGCTCGACGGCGGCGGGATCGAAGCTCGCCGCCTCCCCGAGCGGCACCGGAAAGATCGTGCGGTAGCCGTGGATCACGTCGTGTGCGAAGAGCAGTGGGATGCCCAGCCGTGATTCCTCGACCGCGATCCGCTGCAGCTCCCGTCCCCGTACCGCGCCCTGCCCGCCGAGGTAGGAGCCGATGCGACCCGCACGTACGTCCGCCTCGCTGCCCGCCCGCTGCGCCGGTCCCGTTGCCGGTCCGGGCCCGCCCGGCTGGTTCAGCTGGCCGAGCTTCTCCTCCAGTGTCATGAGCGCGAGAATCGAATCGACGAACTGCTCGCGGCGGGAATCGGTCGGAATCGAAGCGGAGGTGACGGCGGAGGGCGGTGTGTCGGACGGATACGCGGACGGCATCGGATTCGGCGTCGCACAGCCACCGAGTGCAAGCGCGCACGCAAGAAAGGCCGTCCAGCGAGGCTCACGCATGAAGCTGCTCCCGTCCGCTGGCGCTACGCTCCGCGCACGAGCCGCGTACGATCAGCTCCGTCGGCAGCACGACATCCCACGACGCCTCGTCGCCGGTCTTGCGCAGCAGATGCACCACCCGCTCCGTCGCACGATAGCCGAGCTCCTGAATGGGAACCCGCACCGATGTCAGCGACGGGTGGAGGTAGCGCGCCATCGGAATGTCGTCGAATCCCGCCAGCGAGATGTCGCCCGGAATCGACAGCCCGGCGTCGATGAACGCATTCAGCGCACCGACCGCCATCGCATCGTTCGCTGCAAACACCGCGGTCGGCCGCTCGGGCAGACCCAGCAGCTCCACTGCCGCGGCAACCCCACCCGCCTCCGTGAAGTCGCTCGTGACCTGCAGCTCCGCCGCCGCCGGGATCCCCGCAGCCGCCAGCGCGGCGCGGTATCCCCGCCGCCGACCCTGCGCGTCCGAGTTCGAGGATGGGCCGCCGATCAGGCCGATGCGGCGGTGCCCCTGACCAATCAGGTAGGCGATCAGCGCACGCGCACCACCCTCGTTGTCGATCGTGATCCTGTCATGGTAAGAGCCGTTCGACGGCTGGTTCAGCAGCACCGACGGCAGCGGCCTCGTCAGCGCCGCCGCCAGCTCGTCCACCCCTCGCTCCGGCGCCATCACGATCAGCCCGTCAACGCGCCCCCGCATCACCTGCAGCGCCGCTTCCAGCTCCGCACGCTCGTTGTGCGACATCGAGACCAGCATGTGATAGCCCGACTCCCGCGCCGCACGGTCGATCCCGCGAATCAGCTCCGAGAAGAACTCCCCGTACAGGTCCGGAAGCAGCACGCCGAGCGTCTTCGTCTGCCGCGTGATCAGGCTCCGCGCCGCACTGCTCGGCGTGTAGCGCAGCCGCGCAGCTACCGCCGCTACCCGCTCGCGCGTCGACGCCCGCACCGGACCACTCTCGTTCAGCACCCGCGACACCGTGGCAATCGAGACGTTCGCCTCGCGTGCCACATCGCGGATCGTCACTCGCATATCGGAGCTCTCCCTGGCGTCAGCCCTGCCCAACTTCACCACTGCCCGACTGCACCACTGTCACGCCGCCGCGCCGCCCGCGTCTCGCCGACGGCATCCGTGCTCGGCCGCACCGGGCTCCGCTCTGACCACCGCCGTTTCGTCCCTGCGCCGGTGCGTGCCCCGGGTGAGCCAGTCGTCCGCCGGCCAATGGAAACGTTTACAATGTTCCAACGCGCGACGCAAGAATATTGTGACGCGGGAGGTGGTTGATGCGTGGAACGGCAGAGCAGGACGAGGTCCGGGTCGGGCTGATCGGGTACGGCCTGGCGGGCCGCTTCTTTCATGCGCCGCTGATTGGTGCGGTTTCCGGGCTGCGGGTGAGCGCGGTCGTGACGGGCAGTCCGGAGCGGGGCGCGGCGGCACGGGCGGAGGTGCCCGGGGTCGCCCTTTATGAGACCGCGGCGGCGATGCTGGATGCGGCGGCGACGGACATCGTAGTGGTCGCGACGCCGAACCGGACGCATGCGCGCCTGGCCGCGACCGCGCTGGAGGCGGGTGTCGGCGTGGTCGTGGACAAGCCGCTGGCGACGAGCGCGGCGGACGCCCGCGGCCTGATCGCGCGTGCGCGCGAGCGCGCGCTGCTGCTGACGGTGTTCCAGAACCGTCGCTGGGACGGCGACTACCTGACGCTTCGGCGCCTTCTGGTCGAGGGTGCGCTCGGCGTGGTGCAGCGATTCGAGTCGCGCTTCGAGCGGTGGCGGCCGGCGGCGAAGCCGGGGTGGCGGCGGCGTGGCGAGCCGGAGGAGGCGGGCGGTTTGCTGTACGACCTGGGCGCCCACCTGATCGACCAGGCGCTGCAGCTCTTCGGGCCGGTGGAGGAGGTGTACGCCGAGCTCGAGCGGCGGCGGCCGGGTGCGGAGGTGGACGAGGACACGTTCGTCGCGCTGCGCCACCATTCGGGTGTGCGCTCACATTTATGGATGAGCGAGCTGGCGGCGCACGCCGGTCCGCGCCTGCGCGTTCTCGGCAGCGAAGCCGCGTATGTGAAGCACGGCCTGGACGTGCAGGAGGCGAAGCTGCGGGCGGGGGAGCGGCCTGGTGACGGCTGGGGTGAAGAGCCGGCGGAGATGTGGGGGACGATCGGCTCTGCGGGCGACACACGGCCGGTGCGCACGGAGCCAGGCTGCTGGCAGGCGTTCTACCGCGATGTGCTCGCGTGCATCCGGGATGGCGCGCCGCCGCCCGTGGATCCGGCCGATGGCGCTGCGGTGCTGGAGGTCATCGAGACGGCGCGGTCGCACGTCGCCAGGTCGGGCTGACGTGGCGGCTCGAATGCAGGGAAGGCGGCCGCGGACCCTGTCCGCGCCGCCTTCCGCACACGCAGCATGGGCCGGGTGGGGATCGAACCCACGACCCTGGGCTTAAAAGGCCCCTGCTCTACCGCTGAGCTACCGGCCCCGCGACGAAGCTAGCGGCTCCCCGGAGTCGGATCAACGCGATATCAGGTGCGGCTGGCGGGCTCGGGCGGGTGCTCCTCGAGGCTGGCCTTCCCGCGCGTTGCCACGTTGTAGCCCATGAGGGCGCCGACGACGGCGGCGGCGATCTGCGCGACCAGCAGGCCGACGGCGAGTGCGGGCGTGAGCGCCTCCCAGCCGAAGCCGCGGAAGAACAGCGCTGCGAGCGCGTTCAGTACGAACCAGGCGACGATGGACGTGAGCCCGATCGCGATGCCGTGGAGGATGGCCGCCTGCATCGCGCGCATGCCGGCGTAGAAACCGCCCGCCCAGAACCCGAGCACGACGGCAACGCTCGCCCACAGGGTGTCTCCGCGCGGGCTGTCGAAGAAGCCGGAAGCCACGAAGACGAACGCGAGCAGTGACGATACCGCTACGGCGACGAGCCAGCCGCCGAGCACGGTGCCGGCCCGCACGTTCTGTAGATGCTCGGTGTGCACGTCCGCCCCTTCCCTGCGAGTGAATCCTCGTGCGCTGCGGCGCGAGTTCTGTGCCGGTAGGGAGGAGCAACGGGCGTTCGTCCCTGACCGCGGCTGTCCTTGCAGCGGCTGTCCTTTGCAGCGGTTGTCCCTTGCATAGGGTTCCGCGGCGGATTCAACCATCCTTGAACAACAGCATCAACCACGGAGCCAGCAGAGGCCACAGAGAACGGATTTTTTTGTTGGGGTGCCGGCGTTGCTGGCGTCCGCCGGTCTCCGTGCGCTCCGTGGGCTCTGTGGTAGAAGATGTTGTTCCGAAGGTGAAGCGGCCGGCTATGGGACGACCGCCGCGCGCGCTCCCTCCCGCGCCGCGAGCGCCTCACGTTCTTGACAGTTGACGCATTCTGCGGATACACTGCCCGTAATCCAGTCACATCCGAATAGCGACGGCATCCACGCCGTTTCTTCGCATACGCGGGCGCGCAATCCCGCGGTTGCAGTACCCGACGACACCAGTCGGACTGCCGTTCCCTTGACCACTCGCGGACCGACGCCGGCCCGCATTCGGCGCACTCAGATCGGCCGTACCTGGGACGCGGTTCTGCGCGTGCTCCAGTTGCTGGATTCTATCCACGGGATCCCGATCCGGAGGTGAGAATGCACGCCCGATTCACCCGTATCTCATTCACGTTGCTGGTGCTGCTGGCCGTCCCGCTGTTTGCGGCGGCACAGGAGAATGCCCGGATCTCGGGCCTGGTGACGTCGGAACTCGGAAGGCCGCTGGCGGGTGCGCAGGTCTTCATTCCGGGGACCGGCATCGGCACGCTGACGAACGCGACCGGCACCTACCTCCTGCTCAACGTAACGCCGGGCGAGCATACGGTACGCGTGCAGCTGATCGGCTGGGGCACCGCGGAGCAGTCGATCACGATCACGGGTGAGCAGACCGCCATGCTGAACTTCGAGCTGAGCGAGTCGGCGATCACGCTCGATGAGGTGGTCGTGACGGGCGCGGGCCAGGCGGTCGAGAAGAAGCGGCTCGGCAACACGGTCGCAACGATCAACATGGACCGGATCGAGGACGCACCGACTGCGAGCATGGCGGAGGTGCTGCAGGGTCGCGAGCCGGGCGTCGTCGTGCAGCAGACCGGCGGCATGGCGGGTGAAGGCGCGAACATCCTGATTCGCGGCGGCGCATCGCTCTCCCAGGCGAACCAGCCGATCATCTACGTCGACGGCGTGCGCATGAACTCGGAGGGCGGCGAGGGCGGCGCGGGTGCGGCCTCACGCCTGAATGACATCAATCCCGAGGCGATTGCGCGCATCGAGGTGCTGAAGGGCGCCGCGGCCGCGACGCTGTACGGTACGGAAGCGTCCAACGGCGTCATCCAGATCTTCACGAAGAGCGGGCAGATGGGGGCACCGCGCTGGGAGCTGCAGACGGAGTGGGGCATCGCCAAGCAGCCCGAATCGCGCTACCTGCCGCTGGCGGGCTTCGCGCGCACGGACGCCGAGGCGACCCGGCTGACCGAATACTACGGGCGACCGATCCAGACCTTCGAAGCGTTCGAGACGCCGCTGACGCCGTTCATCTTCGAGACCGGGCTCTCGCAGAGTCATGCCCTGTCGGTCAGCGGAGGATCGGATGTGGTCAGCTACTTCGTGTCGGGTCGGTGGGCGAAGGAGGACGGGCCGTACGGCGGCGAGGACTTCGTGCCGGCGCCGTTCGAAGCCGAGCAGGACATCGACGAGAAGAAGCAGGCGAACGCGACGCTGTCGGTACATCCGTGGGAGAACCTGCGGATGCGGCTGACGACGAACTACATCGACGGCTTCCACTCGATTCCGTCCAACGGCAACAACACGAACGGCGCCTTCTCGCTGGCAATCATGTCGAAGCCCGAGCTGGCGCGCGGTCCGGCCGAGGGCTTCCCGGCAGGCAACCCGACGGGCGCGTTCGCCTTCTCGACGATTCCGGAAACGATGAACATCCATACCGAGGAGAGCATTCGCAGGTTCGGCGGTGGCCTGACGACGACGTACACGCCGACAACGGACATTGCACTCGAGACCACGTTCGGCCTGGACGTCACGAACACCCTGTACGAGTCCTTCCGGCCGTACGACTGGAACGTGAGCGGCGTGTCGAGCACGAACCCGCAGGGTCAGCGACTCGTTCGCGACATCCAGCGCCGTGACCTGACACTGGACGCGAAGGGCAGCTGGAACACGGACCTGAACGACACGTGGTCGTCCGCGTTCGTGGTGGGCACGCAGCTCCTGATCAGCGACCGCCACCGCTCCGACAACACGGGCGAACAGTTCCCTGCCCCCGGCCTCGAGGTGACGGGCGCGGGCGTGAACCAGAGCGTCGAGGAGTTCGTGCTCAAGACGGTCAACGCGGGCGTCTACGCACAGGAGCAGGTCGGCTTCCGCGACTGGCTGTTCACCACCGTCGGCGCGCGCTATGACAAGCACTCCGCATTCGGCGAGAGCGCCGGCGGCGCGCTCTATCCGAAAGCGTCGATCTCTTTCATTCCGTCCGACATGCCCGGGTTCTCCCTGCCCGGCATCGCGACGCTGCGCCTGCGCGGCGCCATCGGCAAGTCCGGCCTGCAGCCGGGTGCTTTCGACAAGTTCACCACGTTCAGCCCCTTGCCGTCGACCGACGGTCCCGGCGTCTCGCCCGACAACCTCGGGAACGAGGACCTGAAGCCGGAAGTCTCGACGGAATGGGAGCTGGGCGGCGAGGTCGGCCTGCTCGACAACCGGCTGGGCATTCAGGCGACATATTGGAACCGGCTGACCACGGACGTGCTGGTGAACCGCCAGTTCGCGCCGTCCGGCGGCTTCCTCGCCACGCAGCTCGACAACATCGGCGAGATGAAAGCGCACGGGATCGAGATCGGCGTGAATGGCGCTGCCTTCACGAGCAGCAACTTCTCGCTGAACCTGTTCGCGAATGCTGCCTACCTGTCGCGCAAGGTGACCGACATGGGCGGCGCACCCGACCTCAAGGTCGAGTACTTCCGCTACCTCACCTGGATCAAGGAAGGCTACGCACCCGGGTCCTTCTTCGGAGCGATTCGCGCGAGCGACCCGTACCCGATCGACATTGGCGGTGATCACAACGCGGAGTCCCAGGCCGATCTCCTCGCGTTCTTCTCCCAGCCGCGGGCGGCCGACGCATTCCGCGTGGCCGTCGTGGACGAGGATGGCGACGGCGACCTCGTCGATCACTTCCTCGGCAAGCCGTACCCGGACTGGACAGGCTCGTTCGGCGCGGAGATCGGGTTCCTGCAGAACTTCCGCCTGAACACGCTGTTCGAGGTGAAGACGGGCAACTTCAAGGTGCACAATCTCTCGCATGAGTTCCGCTTCAATCATGCACTGCTCGGCCGCAACACGCTCGAGGTGGCACGCCTCGAGGCCGTGCTCCTGAACCCGGCAAGCACCCCGCAGGCGCGGCTCGACGCCGCGAAGGAATACGTCGAGAACTACGGCGGCGGACTCGCTCCGTACGCGGGCATGAACGCTGTCGAGGATGGCGACTACGTCCGCTGGCGCGAGCTCAGCCTGACCTACAACGTGCCGACCAGCTGGATCGAGCGCGCCGGCTTCGCGCACCTCTCGGTGACGGCGTCCGCCCGCAACCTGTCCCTGTGGACCGGTTACACGGGCATCGATCCGGAAAACAACGTGCTGGCCGCCAACCAGGACGGCGTCAACCAGTACGTCTACGGCATTGACGGATGGCGGCCGGGTGTTCCGCGCCGCTTCTCGCTGTCCGCCCGCGTCGGCTTCTGAGGAGGCGAACATGAACGCAACCGCGAAGGTCCGCACGAACGTACGGCGCGCGCGTGTGCTCGCGCTCGCCCTGACGATCGTCGCAGCGGCGGGGTGTGACTCGCTGCTCGAGGTCGACAACCCGAACAACGTGGGTCAGGACGACCTGCAGGAGGCGGGCTCGGTCGCCGCGATCGTGAACGGTGCACTCTCCGAGACGGCGGAGGCGTACACCACGGTGGCGCGCGCGCACGTCACACTCACCGACGAGTACGACTGGGTCGGCTCGTGGGACGCGGCGGGCGAAATGGAGCGAGGCGCCCTCGGCAACACCGCGAACGACTTCACGAAGGAAGGCTTCAACGACCTCGCGACCGCACGCTGGCTCGCGGACGAGGCGTATCGGCTGACCACGCAGTTCGATACCGAGGGCACGCTGCCGAATCGCATCCTGCTGGCGCGCGCTGCACTGTATTCCGGCATCAACTACCTCCTGATCGCCGACAGCTACGAGAACTTCGCGTTCTCCGACAAGCGCGAGACCGGACCGCCGATCGGCGAAGCGAACATGCACACGCTGTATGCGGATGCGATCGCGCGCTTCGCGCAGACGGAAGCGATCGCGAATGCGGCAGGCGACCAGGACCTGCGTCTCGCCGCCATCGCCCTCACGGCGCGCGCACACTACGCCGAGGCGCTCTGGCACCTGCTGGCAGGTGGCACCACGCCAGCCAACCCGCTGATCAGTGTGGCCGCCGCGGATGCTGCCGCGACCCAGCTGATCCAGCTCGCACCACCCGACTGGCGGTTCCTCTTCGAGTTCAGCTCGACGACGACGGCCAATGTTGCCGGCTCGTGGATCAACGACCGCAACGAGCTGATCGTCGGTGCGCTGTACGGCCTGCCGGACGCATCGGCGAAGAAAATCTGCTCGCCCTTCAACAGCGGGTGCGACCAGGAGGGCATCGTCTACAACGACCCGATCGACAATGTCCCCGATCCGGCACTGCGCCGCTTCGTCTACGAGTTCATCGAGGGCGTCGAGTATCCGCCGCAGACGGTGATCGGCGTGCGCGAGATGCGCCTGATCCTGGCGGAGTCGGCACTGCAGCAGGGCGACACGCCCGGATTCGTCTCGCAGATCAATGCGCTGCGTGCACTCGAGAGCGGGCTGAGCGACTACGACCCGAACGTGCATGCGATCACGCCGGAAGACATGCTCATCCACACGCGGCTCGTGAACCTGTTCCAGCAGCCGATGCGGCGGCTTGCGGACCTCTACCGCTTCGACATCCAGGTCGCCGAGTGGCTGTCCGCATCGGAAGCGGCGACCGCGCCGGGTACGGTGTTCCCGATCAGCGACGAGGAGCGGCTGGCGAACTGCTACTTCAACGGAACGTGCTCATAACCGCATGATCGTACGAATTCTCGCGGGGCTCCTCCTGACCGCCCAGCTCGGTGGCTGCTACGCCTATTCGGCGGCAGGTGCGCCACCCGTGCCGGGCGAGCCGGTGCGGGCGCGGCTGACGCCAGGCGGTACGGTGTGGCTGGCCCAGAATTTCGGGCGCAACCGTGATGCACTCGACGGCAGCTTCGTCCGGGAGGACTCCGCGGGATTCGTATTCTCTACATGGCGTTCAGACCTGCCAGGCCGCACGGCCTTCTCGACCTCGATCGATACGCTGCGCATCCCGCGCGAGCACGTCGCGGCGATCGAGGAACGCCGGCTCTCGGTCGGCCGCACGGCCGTCGCAGCCGCGGCCGCGACCGGCCTCGTCATTCTCGCGATCAGTGCGCTCAGTGGCGCCGGCGGCGACGGCGACGACAACGGCGGCGGGACGCCGTTCCTCGTCCTGCCGCTCCGGCTCCCGTTCGCCCGCTGACCGTGTGTTGCCAAACCCACCAGGAGGATATTGCAATGAGCAGTGAAGCGCGTGCAGGAGGGCGCACGCTCGCCCTGCTGTGCCTCTCGATGCTGGCCCTGCCGGCCGGCCTCGCCGCACAGCAGGACGCCGATCCGTTCGCAGCACTCGAATGGCGTAATGTGGGACCCGACCGCGGCGGTCGCTCCATCGCCGTCGGTGGCAGCGATTCGCGGCCGCTCGAGTACTACTTCGGTGCGACGGGCGGTGGTCTCTGGAAGACGACGGATGGCGGCACCACCTGGGAGCCGGTCACGGACGGCAAGATCAACTCGGCGTCCGTCGGCTCGATCGCCGTGTGTCAGACGAATCCGGACATCGTCTACATCGGCACAGGCGAGACCCAGCTGCGCGGCAACATCCAGGCAGGTGATGGGCTGTACAAGACGACGGACGCGGGCGAGACGTGGGAGCACATCGGCCTGCGCGAGACGCGCAACTTCTCACGCGTGCGCGTGCATCCGACGGACTGCGACATCGTGTTCGCAGGCGGGTTCGGCGAGTACGGCATGGAGAACGAGGAGCGTGGCCTGTATCGGTCGCGTGATGGGGGCACCACGTGGGAGAAGGTTCTCTACCGGAACGCGCAGACGGGTGCCGTCGACATCTCGATCGATCAGCAGAATCCGAACGTGATCTTCGCAGCGCTCTGGGATGCGCACCGCAAGCCGTGGGCGATGACCAGTGGCGGTCCGGGCAGCGGCCTGTTCAAGAGCACGGACGGCGGCAGCACGTGGACGGAGCTGACACGCAATCCGGGGCTGCCACCTGCCGACCAGGTGATCGGCAAGATCGGTGTGTCCGTGTCGCCCGTCGACCCGAACCGCGTGTACGCCCTCATCGAGGCGGACAGCGGCGGCGTGTTCCGCTCCGATGACGGCGGCGCGACATGGCAGCTGACGAATACCGAGCGGAAGCTGCGGCAGCGCGCATTCTACTACACGCGTATCTATGCCGACACGGAAGAGGCCGATCGCGTGTACGTGGTCAATACCGGCTTCTACCGCTCCGATGATGCCGGCGCGACCTTCGACACGCAGATCCGCGTGCCGCACGGCGACAACCATGATCTGTGGATCGCCAGCAACGACAACGAGCGGATGATCAATGCCAATGATGGTGGCGGCAACGTCAGCTTCAACGGCGGCGACACGTGGACGGATCAGGACTATCCGACCGCGCAGCTCTACCGCATCGGCCTGACCGCGCATGAGCCCTATCACATCTGCGGCGGACAGCAGGACAACAGCACGGTGTGCGTGCCGTCGAAGGGGTGGAACCACCTGGCGGCAACGGAGGACTTCTTCTATGCGCCGGGCGGCTGCGAGAGCGGCTACGTTTCGAACGACCCGGAGCTCACGAACATCTTCTATGCCGGCTGCTACGGCGGCGCCCTCGATCGCTTCGACTATCTCACCGGTCAGGAACGGCCGGTCAACGTCTGGCCCGAGAACCCCATGGGCTGGTCGGCGCGGGACCTGAAGGAACGCGTGCAGTGGACGTTCCCGATCGTGTTCTCGCGAACCGGCCCAAAGACGCTCTACACGACGTCGCAGCACGTCTGGAAGAGCACGAACGAGGGGCAGAGCTGGGAGCAGATCAGCCCTGACCTCACACGTGCCGAGCCGACCACCATGGAGGCGTCGGGCGGGCCGATCACGAAGGACCAGACCGGCGTCGAGACCTATCCGACCGTATTCGCGCTCGCCACCTCACCGCACGACGCGAATGTGCTCTGGGCCGGCACGGATGACGGCATCGTGCAGGTCACGCGCAACGGTGGCGCGAGCTGGCATGACGTCACACCACCCGATCTGCCGGAGTTCACCAAGATCTTCACGGTCGAGGTGTCGCCGCATGTCCCGGGACGCGCGTACGTCGCCGGTCATCGCATGCTGCTGGGCGATTACATGCCGTACGCGTACAGGACGGAGGACTACGGGCAGACCTGGACGAGCGTGACGAACGGGATCCCCGAGGGGGACTTCGCGCTCACGATCCGCGAGGACGTCGTGCAGCCGGGGCTACTGTACCTGGGGACGGAGAAGCGGGTGTGGGTGTCGTTCGACAATGGCACGAGCTGGCGTTCCCTCCAGCGCGACATGCCGATCGTGCAGGTGTCCGACATCGCATCGACCCACGATGACATCGCCATCGCGACGCATGGCCGCTCCTTCTACATCATGTACGACGTAGGTCCGCTGCGCGCGATGGCCCGCAACAATGGCCAGGTCGGGCGCGTCGCCCTGTTCCCGCCGCAGAGCGCAGAGCGCACGGTGGACCAGGGCGCGACGATCTACTACTACCTCGGCCAGCCCGCGGATAGCGTGACCGTCGAGATCCTGGACGAGCAGGGCCAGGTCATCCGCACCTTCACCGGTGCATCGAGCGACACGGCGGCAAGCGATCCGCAGCGCGGCCGCTTCGGTGGCGGCAGTGCCAAGCCCGCGACGAAGGCCGGGCTCAACCGCTTCGTGTGGGACCTGCGCTATCCGGGCTTCACGGATTTCGAAGGCATGATCATGTGGGCGGCCGGCAACCGCGGACCGGTCGCGGTGCCGGGCACGTACCGCGTGCGGCTCACCGCGAATGGCGAAACCCAGATGCAGCCCTTCGAGGTGCGCCTCGATCCGCGCCTCGCCGGTGAGGTGACCGTCGAGGACCTGCGCGAACGACACGAGCTCGCCCAGGAGGTCCTGCGCCGGGTGAGTGAGGCAAACGAAGCCGTCATCCTGAGCCGCGACGTGAAGGCGCAGGTCGACGACCGCCTCGAAAAGACGGACGTCGCACAGATCGAGCAGGTCGGTGAGCGCGTGAAAACGAAGATCGCCGACGTCGAGGACAACATCTACCAGGTCCGGAACCAGAGCAATCAGGATCCGCTCAACTATCCGATCATGCTGAACAACAAGCTGGCATCCCTGCTCGGCATGATCGAACGCGGCGAGTATCGTCCCACGGACCAGATGTACGAAGTGTTCACCAGCCTCTCGACGCAGCTCGACGGCGAGCTGAACGCGCTGAACGTCATCATCGCTACTGACCTGGCCGAGCTGAACCGCCTGCTCAGCGAGCACGACCTCGAGGTGATCCAGCTGCCGCAGCGGGGGAACATCACAACCTGAATTCGGGAATTGGTGAATTGGTGAATCGCTCGTCAGGCATCGAATCTGCCGCACAATGCAGCCGGCCGGGCGACGCAGGTGCGAGTTCGTTCGCGGCCGTGTCGAAGCCGCGAACGAATTCACCAATTCACCAATTCACCAATTCACCAATTCACCAATTCACCAATTCGTATCCCCTCA
>CAYSGF010000236.1:0-2617 GCA_964430275.1 uncultured Gemmatimonadaceae bacterium | reverse complement strand
GCGCGCAACCTTCGCTGCCACCTCGAGCGCGTTCGTCATCGCGGGCGACTTCGCAATGATCTCGCGGTAGCGCTTCTCGATCGAGACTTCCTCGCGCAGACGCGAGACTTCACGCCGCAGCGATTCGCGCTCCTCGGCCTTCTTCACCGTCAACAACACCTCGTCAGCTCCGAAAGGCTTCGGGATGTAGTCGTAGGCGCCCTTCTTCATCGCCTGGATCGCGAGATCCATCCCGCCGTACGCGGTCATCACGATGACCATCGCCTCGCCGTTCTGCGCCTTGTAGCGCTCCAGGAACTCGAGGCCGTTCAGGCGCGGCATGCGGACGTCGCACAGGATGATGTCGGGCTTCAGCTCGAGCGCCTTCGCCAGACCCTCCTCGCCGTCACTCGCGGTCGTCGCTTCGTAACCCTCCTCCGTGAGGATGAGGGAGACCGTGTGCCGCAGACCCGGCTCGTCGTCGATGATCAGGACGTTCATACGTTCGCTGGCTCAGTAGTCAGTGCGGGGAGCAGTACGACGAACTGCGCGCCACCGCTCGTGCTCTCTTCCACGCGCACCGCACCGCCCATCGTCTCGATCAGGCGGGCGGACACCGCGAGGCCCAGACCCGTGCCCTTCCCCGGCTCCTTCGTCGTCATGAACGGCTCGAAGATCTGCTCGCGCAGCTCCTGCGCAATACCCGGCCCGTTGTCGGCGACGACGAGCTCGACCAGCCAGCCGGTCGCCGTGTACGGATCCTCGCGCGGCCTGCGCGTCGCGAACAGGCGACGCCGGTGCGAGTAGTCGATCCCCGGCGGGTCATCCTTACGACGCGCCGGCACCCGCTCCAGCCTGTGCGACGCGCGCGCGAGCGTCCGGATCGTGATGCACGGCTCGGGCGTCGCTTCCATGGCATCGATCGCGTTCACCAGCAGGTTCACGAGAACCTGCTGGAGATGATGCGGGTTCCCGGACACGGAGGGCAATGCCGGCGCGAGCTCGACGTCGAGCCGCACCTGCTCGAAGCGACCCTGCGTGGAGACGAGATCGAGGGTCTCGCGGAGGACCACGTTCACGTCGAAGTCCGTCATGTCCGTCTCGCTCGGACGCGCGAAATCGAGCAGGCTGCGCACGATCCGGTCGATCCGGCGCGCCTCGCGCTCGGCCGCCGCGACCAGCTCCCGCGATGGCTCGTCCGCGCGCCGGCCGATCAGCCCGAGATAGCCGATCACCGCGCCCAGCGGATTGCCGACCTCGTGCGCGATCCCCGCACCCAGCCTGCCAACCGAGGCCATCTTCTCCTGGTGGACCATCGCGTCGCGCGCCTCGGTCAGCATCCGGTTCGTTTCGTCGAGGGAGCGGATGTTCGCCGCCAGCTCGTGCTGGTCCGCTACCAGCCGCTCCGTCATCCGGTTCACCGCCGCGCCCAGACGGGCCAGCTCCTGCGTGCCACCGCGCGCCAGCCGCCGGTCATGATCGCCCGCCGAGATCGCCTCCACGTCCTCGATCACCTTCTCCATCGGCCGGAACAGGCTGCGCTGGAGCACCCACCGGCCAAACAGCGCAAAGATCACCAGATCCAGCGCCAGCAAGACGATGATGAAGAGCAGCGCATGCCGCGGCGTCTGAAAGCGCGGCAGCAGAAAGATCAGCCCCACGAGCGCCATGCCCAGCGCACTCGCGAACACGAGCGCAAATGCACTGATCAGCTCTCGCCGGAGCGTCGGGATCTGCTTCATACGTGGGGTAGCTGTGGAACGACGGGTGGAACGGGGGTGGAACGTAGGGGAGACCTGGACTGAGCGCAAACTTTTTTTCGGTCTGCGCTCAGTCGCAGGCTACGGTACCCGGTATCGTGGCGGGCGCTGCGTTGGCTGCGGGTGCGTCTCCGATGAAGAGACCGCAGGTGTGGCCGGCATAGGAAGGATGAGTCGCTTGTGCTGCCCATCCGTCATTGGCGCCGTACGTGATGCTGATGACTACGCCCGGGCTGCCGGCATACGCATCCAGCTCCGTCACATCTCCGGCATACGTCATCCCGATCGGGTAGTGCTCTTCCTGATGCGCTGCCAGGGCTCGCAGATCGCTCTGCATCGTCGAGAGCAGCGCGCGATCCTTTGCATCCCAGAAGAACGAGGTCGCGATCGTTGCCAGCAGTCCTATGATCACGACGACGATCAGCAGCTCGATCAGCGTGAATCCGCTCCGTTTGTTGTGCATCGTCGCACTCTCACACTTTCGCTATTGAAGGCAAAAGGGCGGCGGCTTGACTGCCGCCGCCCTTTGCATCATCAGACTGCCGTCAGCCTTACGACGTCAGGCACTCGACTACACCCAGCTGCGTTGCCGGTGCGGCAACCAGGGCCTCATCACCAACTGCGATGGCACATTCCGTGTCGGGAATCGCCTCGTGAAGAGCCGACGCGCTCCAGCCAGTCGCGCTCGTTGCGTCGATCGTGACCGTCACGCCCGCCGACTCAGCGAAGTCGGGGAGGTCCGCAACGTCACCAGCGTACTCGTAGCCGTTCGCCGGATCCGAGTAGTACAGCTCCTGCTGACCCTGCAGGTTCCGCAGGTCCGACATCATGGCCTTCTCGTAGGCCTTCTCACGCGTCGCACCGAACTTCGGAATCGC
>CAYSGF010000235.1:0-3573 GCA_964430275.1 uncultured Gemmatimonadaceae bacterium | reverse complement strand
CATCGCTCCTGCCGACATCCGGCCGGATCATCACAGCCATATCGGGAGACGCTCGAATGTATCGTTCTACCCTGGGCATGCTCCTCCTCGGGGGCATCATGAGCAGTGCACACGTGGCATCCGCGCAGTCGACTGCCGCGCATACGGGGCATGCTGCTGCCGCATCGCAGCAGGACACCACGCCGTCGATGTGGATGCAGCCGCTCGGTGGCGGATGGGCGGTCGTCGGCATGGCGCAGGCGTTTCCCATCGTGACCACGTCGCCAGGCGGCGATGACGGGACGCCGCTCCACGAAACCGCCGCGTACCTCACCCAGCCTGCACTCATGGTCAACGTCGAGAGCCCGGGCTCCCGTGTGACGCTGCGCACCACACTCAACTTCGAGGGACTCACGCAGCCGGATGGTGAGCTGACCTTCGGCGGTTGGGGCGAGGGCTTCATCGACCGGCGCCACCCGCACACGCTGCTGCACGAGCTCATGCTGAGCGTGAACATCTGGCAGGCGGGAGGCGCTGCGCTGTCGATCTCGGCAGGGAAGGGCTTCGCGCCGTACGGCACGGACGATCCAATGGCGCGGCCGGCGGCGAAGTACCCGACGAATCATCACCTGTCCCAGATTCTCGAGCGCTGGACGGTGAACGGCGTCTACCTGTACCGTGGCTGGAGCCTGGAAGCCGGCGTCTTCGGGGGAGCCGAGCCGGAGGGTCCGTACGATGTTTCGAACATCGAGAGCTTCGGAGACTCCTGGTCCGCGCGCATGGCGCGCCGATTCGGCGGCTCGATGGGAATGATGCCGGCGTGGGAGCTGTCCGCGTCCATCGGCCGCGTGCGCGAGGTCCATGGCGACGAAGCGGAAACCACGAACCTCTACAACGCGGCGCTCCGGCACGAGCGCGGCTCCGTGTACGGGCTGGTGGAGGCTTCGCTCAGCCGACAGGAGAACGAGGGCGGCTACTTCTCCGTGCTCGGCGAAACACGCCTGGGGATCGGCCGTCATCAACCGTACTACCGCGTCGAGTACGCGACGCGCCCCGAATACGAACGCGCCGGCGCACCCGGCACGGACGCCTTCTTCCGCTACGACCACGATGCCCACGCCGTCGGATCGACACGCTGGCTCATCAACACCCTCGGCTACGGGTACGCGCTGAGCGGCTACCCGGTCAGCGCACGGCCCTTCGTCGAGGTACAGTACCACCGCGCGAGCGCGGAGAACGGCGGCATCGACCCGCAGCAGCTCTTCGGCACACGCACGTTCTGGGGACTCTCGGCCGGCTTTCGTGTCTTCCTCGGCGGCGAGCCGATGCGTATGGGCAGCTACGGTGTGCTCGACGCGATGACCGCAATGCATCGCCACATGCCGATGGGCGATGCCGCCGCGGGCGACGCGCACGCGCATCCCTGAGGCGGACCGGATCGACCGTGCAGTGCGGTACCCGTTACTGCGTCGACCGGGGCAGGAAGCGCTCGATGGTGGCCAGAAATCCCCGGTACGCCATCGGCTTCGCGATGTAGCCGTCGCAGCCGGCTGCGTGGATGCGCTCGGCGTCCCCCTTCATCGCCAGCGCGGTGAGCGCGATGACCGGGATGGCGCGCGTATCCTCGTCCGCCTTGAGCAGCGCCGTCGCATGCAGCCCGTCCATGCCCGGCAGCTGAATATCCATGAGCACGAGATCTGGCTGCTCCGCCCGCGCCGTCGCAATGCCTGCCTCCGCATCCGTCGCCGCGAGCACGGTGTGCCCGACGGACTCGAGCAGGAACGTCGCCAGCTTCATGTTGCTCACATTGTCCTCGACGACGAGCACGCGCGCCATCATGCCACCTGCGCGCGCTGCGCCGTCGCCCGGCGAACTTCGTCGGTGAGCTGGCCCGGGCCGACGTCGCCCTTGTTCATGATCGCCGTGACATACCCGTTCAGCCTGGCCCGATCCGCAGCGTTCACCTGCATGGCCGTGATGATGAGGATCGGAATGCGGGCGGTCTCGGGCCGCTCATTGAGCGCGACCACGACATCGAACCCGTTCACGTCCGGCATCAGAAGGTCGAGGATGATGGCGTCGGGCAACTCCCGGCGCGCGATCTCGATGGCTGCGCGGCCGCCGGTCGCGCGCAGCACCGTGTCAGCGACGCCCAGGACACCCTCGGCAATCAGCTCGATGGAGACCGGGTCGTCGTCGACGATCAGGATGCTGAGCGACTTCCCGTCCGGCAGAGGCACCATGCCGAGGTCCGCCAGCGCGTCCGCCAGCTGCTGGCGCGAGACCGGCTTCTGCATGACGGCCGCCGCACCCAGTGCGAACCCCTTCGTGGCATCCCCGACGATGGAGACGATCACCACCGGGATACGCCGCAGGTCCTCGTCCTCCTTCAGGAGTGCCAGGAACTCCCAGCCGTCCATGTCCGGCAGCATGATGTCGAGGGTGATGAGCGACAGCGGCTGTTGACGCGCAAGCACGAGCGCCTCTTCCGCTGTCAGGGCATGCACCACCGTGAAGCCCTCGCCCTCGAGCTGGGCCCGGATGAGCTCGGCGGACTTCATGTCGTCCTCGACGACGAGCGCCGTGCGCGTGCCCGACACAAAGTCGTCGGATGCCGGCTCGGCGGGACGCGCACGCACCGACTGACTGCCCGGCTTGCGCATCGGCAGCCACACCGTGAACACGGAGCCCTGTCCCTCCGCGCTCTCCATCGCGACCGTACCGCCGTGCAGCTCTGCGAGCAGCTTCACCATCGCCAGTCCGAGACCCGTGCCCTCGAACTTGCGCGCCAGCCCGCTGTCGATCTGCGTGAACGGCTGGAAGAGCCGTTCGAGCCCCCGCTCGGAGATGCCCACACCCTCATCACTGACGCTGATCCGGAGGAACTCCTCGACGTCGATGTCCGGCGACCCGAAGCTTCGGCCCGGCCAACTGCCCACACGCTGCCCGACGTCGTCCACGCCGACACGATGGGCACGCAGCACCACGCGCCCGCCGTCGTTGCTGAATTTCACTGCATTCGACAACAGGTTGTACAGGATCTGCTTCACCTTCCGTGCATCGGCCTGGATCGCGCCCAGCTCTGCATCGGCGTCCAGCTCGAGCCGGATGCGCCGCTCCGCCGCCTTTTCCCGGATGATCGAAAGGCTGTTGCCGAACAGCATCGCGATCGGGACCGGTTCCAGGTCCAGCTCCATCTTGCCCGCCTCCACCTTCGACAGGTCCAGGATGTCGTTGATGAGCGAGAGCAGGTGCTGGCCACTGCTGAAGATGTCGCCGACGAAGCGGTCCTGCTGCTCCGACAGCGGGCCGACCAGGCCGTCCTTCATGAGTTCGGAGAAGCCGATAATGGCGTTGAGCGGCGTCCTCAGCTCGTGCGACATGTTGGCGAGGAACTCGGACTTCATCCGGCTCGCGTCTTCCAGCTCGATGTTCTTGTGCTGCAGCGTCTGCTCGAAGCGTTTCAGCTCCGTCACGTCGCGCGCGGCAGCGAACACGCCCTGAAGGCTCCGGTTGCGATCGTGGAAGGTGGTCGCGTTGTAGGACACCACGGTGAGCTTGCCGTCGCGGGCCCGAAAGGTGAGCTCGTAGTTG
>CAYSGF010000234.1:0-8938 GCA_964430275.1 uncultured Gemmatimonadaceae bacterium | reverse complement strand
GGCAGCGCCCAGGATCACCATCGTCATGCTGCCCGCGACGGCCACGGGATCGATCGTGATGATGCCCGCCATCGTCAGGAGCACCAGCAGCGCGATCACGCCGAGCCCACCCAGACTGATCATCTTCACGCGCCGCTGCTCGGGCGGGTCCGCCGCCGGCTCGAGACCGATCGGTCCCAGCGTTTTCGGCGCTCGCAGCTTGTACACGATGAGACCGATGATCATCCCGGCACCCGCCGATCCGAAGCCCCAGTGCCAGCCGACCCGCTCACCGAGGGCACCGGCGATCAACGGCGCCGCAAGTGCGCCGACGTTGATGCCCATGTAGAAGATCGAGAAACCGGCGTCCCGGCGTGACCCGCCCTCCGGGTAGAGGTCACCGACGATCGCGGAGATGTTCGGCTTCAGCAGGCCTGTGCCGAGCACGATCAGTATGAGCCCGATGAAGAACACGGACTGCGCGAACACCGCCGACAACCCGATCGAAATGTGCCCCGCGGCGATCAGGATGCCGCCATACCAGATCGACCGTTGCAGCCCCAGCCACCGGTCGGCGATCCAGCCGCCCGGCAGAGACGCCAGGTACACCGACGCACCATAGATCCCGACGATCGCCGCCGCGACGTCCCGCTCGAACGCGAAACCGCCGCTGAACACCGCGGCGGTCATGAACAGGATCAGGAGCGGTCGGATGCCATAGTACGAGAACCGCTCCCACAGCTCCGTGAAGAACAGCGTCGAGAGCCCGCTCGGATGGCCGAAGAAGCTGCGATCGCTGGTGAGCTCCTCCACGCCCGGCGGGGGCTCGTCATGCGTGACGGTTCCCGCCGACGGCTGCTCGAAAACGGAATCGTCTCTCCCCATTTGGGTCATCCGGTAGAGGCTGCAGGGGCGCCGTCCGCAACGGACGGCAGCAGGCTTTGCGGTCCGGTTCGCCGGACGGAGGACCGCCCAATGTATGTCTGCCCCTCTCGTTTACGCCACCAAACACCGCGCGGCTCGCCCGTACGCCCATGGCAGCGCCCCGCCGTGCTCCGCACCCTCGCTGCGATGAACGCAGCAGAAGCCGCCAACGGTCCCTTTGGCGCGGTGCTCGGCCACAGCGCCGCGGCAGACGCCATCCGCAGCTTCGGCGCCCGCGCCGCGTCCGTCGATGCCACCGTCCTGCTCACCGGCGAAAGTGGTACGGGCAAGGGCATCCTGGCACGCGCCATCCACCAGGCCTCCGCGCGTCGGCTTGCTGCCTTCGTGGCCGTCAACTGCGCCGGCGTTCCGGAAGGTCTCTTCGAAAGTGAGTTCTTCGGGCACACGCGCGGGGCATTTACCGGCGCGCAACAGGCCCACCGCGGCCTGTTCGAGCAGGCCCACGGCGGGACGCTGTTCCTCGACGAGATCGGTGAGCTTCCGCTGTCATTGCAGGCGAAGCTGCTGACAGCACTCGAAGATCGGGAGTTCCGACGCGTCGGCGGCGAGCGTCCCGTACGCGTGGACTGCCGCATCATTGCCGCGACCGGCGTCGACCTGGAGCATGCGGTCGACCAGCGCCGCTTCCGGCGCGACCTCTACCACCGCCTCCTCGTGCTCGGCTTTCAACTGCCGCCACTGCGTGAGCGCGAAGGCGACGCCGAGCTGCTCGCCGAGCGCGCCCTCGCCTCCTGCACCGCCCGCTACGGCCTCCACCTCCAGGGCTTCGCACCCGCCGCAAAGGCGCTGCTCCGCAGCCACCCGTGGCCCGGTAACGTCCGCCAGCTCGCACACGCCGTCGAAGCCGCCGTGCTGGGCGCGCGCGGCCGCACCATCGAGCTGCGCGACTTCCCCGATGCCGTGCTCGGCCGGCCGAAAGCACCACTCGACGATGCGCGCAGCCGTTTGCTTGCCACACTGCGACGCGCGGGCGGCAATCGCACACGTGCGGCGCACGCGCTCGGCATTGCCCGCAACACGCTGCGCGCACGGATGGCCGCGTACGGCATCACGGACCGCGAGATCGCTGCAGCGCCCGAGCTGACCGATCACGATCAGCAGTGGACCACGTGATGGCCGATTCTGCTATGGCCCTCGACGACAGGCCCGTTTACCTAACGCATGACGCGGCAGGCGCATGCGGCTGCAATGCGGTGGTGACGCGCGCTGCGGCACGGTGCGCGCCTTCATTCCGGCCCGCCAGGATCAGAACGTCGGGTCCGCCGGACCCGCATTCCCGGAGGTGCCGCATGCAGAAGTTCCGCAGGCTCGTCGCCGTGTCGCTGTTGTCGCTCTCGGCGGCGTCCGTCGCACAGCCCGCGTCCGCGCAGATCAGGCAGTGTCTGCGCGAGACGATCGACGACTGCGCCGACGCGATGGAAGACACGAACTGGTTCGAGCGCTGGGCGCTGGGCGTGTTCTGCTCGGCCCTGCTGGCGGCCTGCGCCAACCAGACCTGAGGTCACGATGCACGTTGCACGCTGGGTCCTGGTCACACTCGTGTCGGTGAGCATCGTGCTCGCCGCGGTGAGCGTGCACGTGCGCAGGAGCGAAGGCGGTGCCGTACCGCCGCCTTCCTCCGGCCGGCTCCTCGACCCGGACTCGTCGCTGGCGGGCGCACCGCGCACGATCGGCATCATGACCGGCACACACCTCGACAACGTCGTCGACGTCACGACCGCTGGCGATAGCGCCTTCGTGCTCGCACCGCGTGGATGGCGTATCGTCGTTGGCCGGCGCGTGCGTGGTCCGTTCGGCCTGCAGCCGGCCGGTGCACCCGATGCGATCGAACGCGGCCATCGCATCCGCGTAACGGACGACGGTGTGTACGTGCTCGATACGAGTCGACGCGACGTCTCGCGCTGGACCCGGGACGGACGGCTGCTGGAGCGCTTTCCCATCGGACCACCCACGCGACCGCTCGTGCCCCAGGACCTCGCCGTCGATCAGAGCGGGCAGCCTGTCGTGATCGCACAGGAGGTCCGTGCGGCGCGCACGCGGTGGGTGGTGCTGCGCCTGTCCGTCGCAGACAGCGCCGTCGCGCTGCTGCGCGCGCGCGCCGGCGCGTCCCTGTTCACACAACCCCGCATCGCGACAACGACGGAGGACATCGTGCTCGCCGACCCGACGACCCATGCGTTGCACTGGATCGGCGCCGGCACCCGGCGCCTCCGCACCGACGCACCGCTCTGGACGACACCCGACTCGCTGCGCGCACGCTACACCGAGCGCATGGGCCGAATTGGGGTAGTCATCGGCGCATCCCTCGCACTGCCCGATACGCTGCCATCGTTGCAGGCGCTCGCCGTGCTGCGCGACGGGCGCATCATCACGGGTACGAACCCGATGCACGATGACCTGTTCGTGGAGGCGTTCACGGCGCGGGGCGAGCCGCTCGGCCGCACATCCGCCGGTCCGCTGCGGGCACCGGTGTTTCTGACGTCCGACGGCATCGTCCTGGTGACGGACGAACCGAACCGGATCGTGCTCACGATGCACCCACTCGGCAGCTGAGCCATGCCTCTGATCAGGTGCAGGAGAGTGCGGCACGTGTACGGCAACGGGGTCGTCGCACTCGACGATGTCGAGCTCGAGATCGGCCACGGCATCATGGGCGTCGTCGGCTTGAACGGCGCCGGGAAGTCGACACTGCTCGGCATCCTCCTCGGCGCGATCCGACCGACCGCCGGCACCGTGCGGATCGACAGCATGACGCCATCGGAGTACCGCATGAGATGCCGCGTCGGCTACATCGCCGAGTCTGCCCGCTTCGATGGCTACCTCCGGGTGCACGAGTTCCTGTCCGGCCTCGCGCAGCTGTGCGGTTCGGATTCGTATGAACGATTCGGTACGGATGCGTTCGCGGGACGACGACTCCGCGATCTCTCCCAGGGGCAACGCCGACGCGTGGAGGTCGCCGCTGCGCTGGTGGGTGGTGCCGGTCTGCTGCTGCTCGACGAGCCGACGAACGGACTCGATCCGCTCGCACTCCGCGATCTGCGCGATATCCTTCACTCGCTGCGCCGCCCGGGCGTGAGCGTTCTCGTTTCGTCGCACAATCTGGACGAGCTTGAGCGCGTCGCCGATCGCGTCGTGCTCATGCAGCGTGGTCGCATCGCGGGCGTGCACACACGAGCGGAGCTGCTCGCGGAGTACGGCTCGTTCGAAGCGTTCGCTGCTCGCCTCGCACCCGGAAGCAGCGCATGATGCAGACACTCCTGCGCTGGCAGCTCGCCTGCCGCGTCCGTGAATACCCGGGACGCATGGGCCTCCTGGCGATCGCACTCCTGCCGCTGCTCTACCTGCTCCCGCTTCAGCGTGCCGCGATCATGTTCCCCGCCTGGGAGGATGGAGCCGAAACGCTCGCGATCCTGCTGTCGATCGGCCTGGCCGCAATGCTGATGCGCGACAGTGCACGCGTCCCGCCGGCGGCAGTGTGGCTGTTCCAGAAGGGTCTGCGGATCGACGACCTGCTTCTCCTGCGCTGGATGATCGACCTCGGCCTCCTGCTGGCCGTCTGCGTCTGGAGCATGCTCGGCGTTGCCGTCGGCAGCGTGCTGCACGGCGCGTTCGACGCCGCATGGCTCCTTCAGCTCGGCGTGGGGAGCGGCATCATTGCCCTGATCGCCGGTGTGTTGCTGTTCGGCATGGCCGCAGCAGGTTCGACGCGCGGCGGCGATGTCCTCGTCCTGCTTGCATTCGCCGGTATGCTCGAGCCGCTGCTGGCCATGCTGCTCCCCGCTACGGGGCGTGCGATCACCCACGCGCTCGTGCTGCCGCTCGTGGAAGCCGCGTCCCTGGCGAACCGCGTATCGGCGGACCCGACAAAAGCACTGCACAGCGCGTTGCACCTGACGGTCTGGACCGCCGTATGGCTCGCCTTCGGAATCGCCCGCCTGCGCGCCTGGCGCCCTGCACTCGGTGCCCCCGACTAGGTCGAGGCACACTGCGTTCTGCACGGTGAGCCGTGGGGCTGGTTCGCGGGCTGCGCGACCGATGGTTCACGTCTTCGACACGGAGCAAACGGCGACGTACGGAGGAAACGGAGGGGTGTTGCGGAGCGATTCTCTTCATGTACTACGAACGAGAACGCATCCGCCCTTCGCGACGCACGCCCCGCCCGCGGTACTCCGCCATCTCGCAAACTCGTGTATCTACGACTACCTTGCGGTCTCACGTTCGCGAGGCCGGAAGCAAGCTCATGAATACCACCATCCTGCGGGCGCTGCGGCACCACGCGCTCGCACGCAAGCTGTCACCCGAGGAGCTCGCACGGGTTGCGGCCGAGGCCCGCGTGATCGGCTATCTCCCGGGAGCATTCGTCTTCCACGAGAGCCAGCCCCGGCGCGCGTTCGGCGTCGTACTCAAGGGTCGCATCCAGATCCAGAAAGGGCCGACTGCGCAGCCTCAGGTACTGTACGTGCTCGGGCCGGGTGAGTCCTTCGGTGAAGGCAGTCTGCTCGATGACTATCCGCATTCCACATCGGGTCTCGTCCTCGAGCCGGCGGAAGTCGTCGAGATCCCGCGCGAAGCCGTGGCTCGGATCGCCGCGGAGCGTCCGGCGCTGTACGGCAAGCTGATCACGGTCGCTGCGCAGATCATTGCGAGCCGGCTGCGCCTCGCGAATGTGCGACTGGCTGGTCGAGGCGAGAGCTACATCTCCGGCGAGCTGCGGCGCGAGAAGGATCTGCTCGGTGAACGCGACGTCCCCGACGCGCACTATTTCGGTGTGCAGACACTGCGCGCGGTCGAGAACTTCCCGATGACCGGAATTCCGATCGCGCAGTACCCCAACCTGGTGAAAGCACTCGCCACCGTGAAGGAGGGAGCCGCAGCCGCCAATGAAGAGCTGGGACTCCTGAGCCCCGACCTGAGCGATGCGATTCGTCGTGCCTGTCGCGAGATCCGCGCCGGCAACCTGCACAACGAGTTCGTTGTCGACGTGATCCAGGGCGGCGCTGGCACGTCGACGAACATGAACGCCAATGAGGTGATTGCGAACCGTGCGCTCGACCTGCTCGGCCGGCGCCGCGGCGAATACGACATCCTGCACCCCAACAACCATGTGAATCTGTCGCAATCGACGAATGACGTGTACCCGACGGCACTCCGGATTGCGACGTACTGGTCACTGCAGGAGCTGATGGCGGCGGTCGCCGGCCTGCGTGACGCGTTCCTGGCCAAGGCGAACGAGTTCAGTGACATCGTGAAGATGGGCCGCACGCAGCTCCAGGACGCAGTTCCCATGACGCTCGGTCAGGAGTTTCGCGCCTTCGGCGTTACCATGGGCGAGGACATCGACCGGCTGCGTGAGGCGGCGGGCCACATGCTCGAGATCAACATGGGCGCTACCGCCATCGGTACCGGCATAAATACGGACCCGCGTTATGCGGAAACCGTGCGACGTACCCTGTCGGCGGCATCCGGGCTGGATCTCGTGACGAGTCCGGACCTCGTCGAAGCGACCCAGGATACCGGCGCGTTCGTCCTCGTGTCGAGCGCACTCAAGCGCGTCGCGATGAAGCTGTCGAAGATCTGCAATGACCTGCGTCTGCTCTCGAGTGGGCCTCGCGCGGGCCTTGCCGAGATCGCCCTGCCGCCCATGCAGCCGGGCTCGAGTATCATGCCCGGCAAGGTCAACCCGGTCATCCCGGAGGTCGTGAACCAGGCGTGCTTCCAGGTGATCGGCAATGACCTGACGATCACGCTTGCGGCCGAGGCGGGTCAACTGCAGCTCAACGTCTTCGAGCCGGTGATCGCCTTCAACCTGTTCCAGTCGGTGGACATGCTGACGCAGAGCTGCATCGTGCTCCGTGAGCGCTGTGTCCGCGGTATCACGGCGAATCGCGAGCACATCCGGTCCATGCTGGAGCGGAGCATCGGCGTCGTGACCGCACTCGTGCCGTACATCGGTTACGAGCGCGCCACCGCGCTCGCCCGCGAGGCGCTGGAAACCGACCGTGGCGTGTACGAGCTGGTGCTCGCAAAGGGCTGGCTCAGTCAGGAGGAGCTGGAAGAGATCCTGTCACCTGCGGCGATGACGAAGCCGCGCAGCATGCCCGCGGCGCGAGGGCAGGGAAACTAGCAGGCGCTCAGTGTGCGCGCGCCGGAAGCTGCAGCGTGAACTGCGAGCCGACACTCGGCTCACTCTCGACGATGATACGGCCGCCGAGCAGATCGGCGATCCGGCGGGACAGTGCGAGTCCCAGACCCGTACCGCCGTACAGCCGGGTCGATGAGCCGTCCACCTGCCGGAACTCGTCGAAGATCGCCTCCAGCTTGTCTGGCGAAATGCCGATGCCGGTGTCGGCCACGGTCCATTCCACCATCTTCCTGCCGCTCACCTGGACCGTGCGGATGTGCACTGTCACGTGCCCCGCAGTGGTGAACTTGAAGGCATTGCTGATCAGGTTCTCGAGCACCTTCGCGGCCTTTTCGCCATCCGTCGTGACCGGTACTTCCTCCGCACTCGCGTCGATCGAGAACGTGACGCCACTCGCGGCGACACCCACGACGTCCGCTGCACGCCGTGCAATGCGGACTGCATCGTCCGGTGCCAGCACGATCTCCGCACGTCCCAGCTTCAGCTCCGACAGATCGAGCAGATCGTTGATCAGGTGCAGCAGCATGTTCGCGGATGCGTTGATCTTCTGCACGGCGTTGAGCTGCGCGTCCGAGAGTCGGCCCGTCTGCCCTTCCGTCAACAGGTACGCATAGCCGAGAATCGAGTTGAGCGGCGTGCGCAGCTCGTGGCTCATGTTCGAGACGAACTCGTCCTTCAACCGCTTCGATTCCTCCGCTTCACCGATGCGGGCACGCAGCGCGGCGACTTCACGGCGTAGCGCCGTGTTGTCACGACGCACTTCCTCGAGCGCCTGGGCACGCTGCGCACTCGCTGCCAGCTCGTCCGCTAGCAGCTGTAGCAGGTGCAGCTCTTCGGCATGGAACTGATGGGGTGCCGCAAAATAGAAGCTGAGTGCACCGATCACACCGTCGCCGGTCTCCAGCGGCAATGCGACGAGTGCGCTGAAGCCGAGCTCGCGGGCGGGCTCCCACCATTCGCGCAGCTGATGGTCGTCGAAGACGTTCGCGCTCGCGACCGCGCGCCGCTCCGAGACCGCGCGCCCGGTCGGTCCGCGTCCCTCGCGGATGCGCATCTGGCTCAGAAAGCGTGCAGAGGCCTGCGGCCAGTTCTGCGCACACTCCAGCTTCAGCAGGCCCGGGTCGGACGGATCGCGCAGAAAGACGGACGAGAAGCTGGCATCGACCAGCGCCGTCACCCGGGCGAGGGCGATGCGATAGACTTCGAGGGGGTGGGATGCCTGGAGGAACGCCTGCGCAATCTCGCGCGTGATGTGCAGTTCCCGCTGGCGCCAGGGGTCGGTACCCGGTACACTCGTCGTTGAGGCCGTCACGTTGCTAGCACGCCCTTGGTTCCCTTGACGTTGCCGGATGGGCGATCTAACGTATCTCGGCAACGACGGCAGGTGGCCGCCAAAGGCACGCCCGCGCATGCTGCGCGCATCGCTGCTTCCGGCGAGAGTGTGCCGCAAGTTGCTCGTGTGACTTGGACCGCGCAAGAGCGGCTCGGACGTCCTGCTCGCTCAGCGTCGCCGCTGCAGACCGAAGTGCCGCGGCTTTTTTTGTTCCCTGCTGCCTCGAGCGATCTATTTTCCAGGAGCGATCCAATGAACAAGTCGGATCTGGTGCAGGAGCTCTCGAATCGGACCGGGATGAGCAAGGCGGACGCGACGCGCGCGATCGACTCGCTGTTCGACCCCGACTCCGGTCTCATCCCGGATGCGCTGAAGCGCGGAGACCGTGTCCAGATCTCGGGCTTCGGTACGTTCGAAACCCGTGAGCGCAAGGCGCGCACGGGTCGCAACCCGCGCACCGGCACGGAGATCCGGATCGGACCGACGGTGTCTGCGTCGTTCCGTCCGGGCAAGGCGCTCAAGGATGCGGTCAAGCCCTC
>CAYSGF010000233.1:0-3717 GCA_964430275.1 uncultured Gemmatimonadaceae bacterium | reverse complement strand
GCGCGGCGGCGGGTGGCGGCTGGTACTTCTCGATCTGGCGGCGCAACGAGGAGGGTGTCTGGCAGGTCGTGCTGGACCTGGGCACGCCGACGCCGACGACGCCGGCAGTGGCCACGGGCAGCGTCGAGGTCCCGACGCGGGATCCGGCGCCGGCCGGTGACCCTGCCGACCGGCAGGCGCAGATGCTGCGGCTCGACGACCTGGTCGCAGCGGCCGCGCAGCGGCGCAGTGTGCGGCGTGCGCTCGCACCGGTGCTCTCGCTCGATGCCCGTCACAACAACGGCGGCGAGATCGTGGAGGGCGGTGCGCAGGTTGCGCGTGCGCTGCCGAATGCGCCCGTGGCCTTCCACCGACTGGGTGACGGGATCTCGCTGGACGGCGCCTTCGGCTACACGTATGGCGAGTACACGGACGGTGAGCTGCCCTTGCTGGAGGAGCCGACCGGCAACTGGCTGCGCGTCTGGCGCATCGGACTCGATGGTCAGTGGTCGATCATCCAGCTGGTGACCGCGCCGATTCAGCGTTGACGGTTACCTACGAGATCCTGCATGCGTGTCCGGCATGCGGCTGCAGCGACCTCGAAGTCGTGGCGGACGAGGCCGACGTGCAGCGCCAGGCGGAGGCGCTCTGGCTGTTCCACACGCGACGCGTACACGGCGGCACCCCGCCCGAACGACTCCTGGACCGGAGCGCGTTCTCGCAACGCCAGCCGCTCGCGATCGCGGCGTGCAGCGGTTGCGGCACGCTTGCGCGCAATCCGCGCGAGGACCCGGAAACGCTGCGTGACGTCTATGCCGATGAGGCGATCGACGAGGCGACCCTCGCAGGTCTTCTCGAGATGCAGCGTGCGACGTATACGGCGCAGGCCGAGCGGCTGAGCGCGACGCTCGGGCGGACCGGGACGGTCCTGGAAGTCGGCAGCTACGTGGGCGGCTTCCTGGAGGCCGCAGCAGGTGCCGGGTGGCGTGCGGAGGGTGTGGACGTGAATCCGCGGGCAGTCGCGTTCGCGCGCGCGCGGGGCATGCGTGTGTATCCGGGGGGGATCGCGGACCTGGACCCGTCCCGTCGCTATGATGCCGTCGTGTTCTGGAACGTGTTCGAGCAGCTCGACGACCCCGCGGCATCCCTGGCAGGCGCGCACAGCCGACTCGCGAGCGGCGGGATCATCGTCGTGCGCGTGCCGAACGGTGCCTTCTATCGTGCGCTGGTGCACGTGACGCCGCCGCTGCGCGCCATCGCGTGGGCGCTGCTCGCGTGGAACAACCTGCTCGCCTTCCCCTACCGTCACGGTTTCACGCCGACGGGCCTGGACGCGCTCTTCGCGCGTGAGCGCATGCGCGTGGTGCGGCTGCACGGCGACGCACTCGTCCGTATTTCCGACGAACACACGCGCGGCTGGGCACGGGCGGAGGAGCGGGTGCTCAAGCGCGGTCTGCGGCTGGCGCTGCACCGCCACTCGCCCTGGCTGGAGGCGTACGCGCGGTGAGCGGCCTGCCGATCGACAGTATCCTGCCGCAACTGCTGTCTACCCTGGAGAGCAGCCCGTCGGCGGTGCTCGTCGCACCGCCCGGCGCGGGGAAGACGACGCGCGTGCCGCTCGCCCTGCTCGGCGCGCGCTGGCTCGGCGACAGCCGCCTCGTCATGCTCGAGCCGCGTCGGCTGGCGGCGCGCGGCGCCGCGACGCACATGGCGCGCCTGCTCGGGGAGGCGGTCGGAGCGACGGTCGGCTACCGCATCCGGCACGAGACGAAGGTCTCGCGCAGGACGCGCATCGAGGTGGTCACGGAGGGTGTGCTCACCCGCATGCTGATCGATGACCCTGCGCTCACGGGCGTCGGCGCCGTGCTCTTCGACGAGTTCCACGAGCGCAGCATCCATGCGGATGCCGGACTGGCGATGGCACTGCAGGCGCGCGCACTCGATCGGGAAGACCTGCGCGTCGTCATCATGTCCGCGACACTCGACGCCGCACCGATTGCGGCGCTGCTCGGTGATGCGCGCATCGTGCAGAGTGAGGGACGCAGCCACCCGGTCGAGACACACTTCCTGGACGAGCCCGTTACCGGTCACTACGAGCCCGTCGTCGCGCGGACCATCCGGCGCGCGCTCGCAGCGGATGAAGGCGACGTCCTCGTCTTCCTCCCCGGCGCCGCCGAGATCAGCCGTGTGTTCGCGCTGCTCGACGAGCTGCCTCCATCCGTGCGCCTGCACCGGCTGCACGGCGCGCTCTCCCAGGTCGACCAGGACGCCGCGCTCGCGCCGGCACCGGCTGGCATCCGGAAGGTCGTCCTCGCAAGCGCGATCGCGGAGACGTCACTCACGATCGAAGGCGTGCGCATTGTCGTCGACGCCGGCTGGATGCGTGTTCCGCGCCTCTCGGCGCGCATCGGCATGACGCGCCTCGAGACCGTGCGCGTGACGCGCGCATCCGCGGACCAGCGGCGCGGCCGGGCCGGACGCACGGCCCCCGGCGTGTGCTACCGCCTGTGGACGCGCGCCGAGGATGCGTCGCTGCTGCCGCGCGGCGTGCCCGAGATCCTCGAGACCGACCTCGCCCCCCTCGTCCTCGACCTCGCCGCATGGGGTGTGGGCGACGTCGCAGAACTGCAGTGGCTCGACCCGCCGCCCGCGGGCGCGCTCGCCCACGCGACGGAGCTGCTCCGCGAGCTCGGCGCGCTCGACACAGCCGGCATGATCACCTCGCACGGTCGAGCCATCGGACGGCTGCCGCTGCACCCGCGACTCGGCCACATGCTGCTCGTCGCAGCGCAGCACGACGAACTGGTCACGGCATGCGAGATCGCCGCGCTCATCGACGAGCGCGATATCCTGCGGGGCGCGGGCGAGGCGGCGGACCCTGACCTGCTGCTGCGCATCGAGGCGCTGCACGGGCGACGCGTGATCGGAGCAGACGTCGATCGCACCGGAGTCGCGCGCGTGCGCCGCTCCGCTCGCGATCTGACCGGGCGCGTACGCAGCGCACTGGGCGGGATGAACAACGAACGCGGCGCGCCGAGCACGCAGGCGACGTCGCATCCGTCCTCGGCATCTGCTGGAGCTGCGCTCGCTGAACGCTTCGGGCGCATGTCGGTCGGTGCGCTGCTCGCCCACGCGTACCCGGACCGCGTGGGTCGCGCCCGCGAGAGCCGTGGTGCATTCGTGCTGCGCAACGGCCGGGGCGCGCGGGTACCGCCTCACTCGGCGCTGGCGGCGTCGGACTGGATCGTTGCTGCGTCGGCCGAGGGCAGAGGCGCCGACAGTCGTGTGCTGCTCGGCGCATCTCTCACGCAGGCGGAAGTCCTCGCAGCGTTCGAGGCGGATCTCGTGACGCAGCGCGTCGTCGCTCTCGAGGACACGCGGGTACGCGTCCGCGAGGTGCAGCGACTCGGCGCCATCGTGCTGCGCGACGCCGTCCGCCGCGGCGCCGATGACGCGGACGTCGCACGAGCAGTGCTGGATGCGATCCGCGTGGGCGGCATCGAGGCGCTGCCCTGGACGGATGCACACAACGAGCTGCGCGCGCGCCTGAGGTTTCTCCACACGCATGACGACCGTGCCTGGCCGGACACCGCCGACGACGCGCTCGCAGCGACTGCAGGTGACTGGCTCCGTCCCTTCCTTGCTGGTACGGGCGGCGATCTCGAGCGGGTCGAGCTCGCGGAGGCGTTGCTCGCGCGCGTCGCATGGAAGCACCGTTCCTCGCTCGACACGCTCGCA
>CAYSGF010000232.1:0-7187 GCA_964430275.1 uncultured Gemmatimonadaceae bacterium | reverse complement strand
CCTCCGCGACGTGCGCAGTGAACGAGTAGGCGGGTGATGCGCCGATGGTGCCGCCGCGGTAGGCGCCGTGCACGTCCTTGGGCGTGTTGTAGTGGCCGACCGCCGCGAGCGTGCCGTGCCTGGCTTCGGCGATGTTGAACGCCTCGGAGATCGGCATGCGACGCAGCCCGTCGCCGTTCCGGCTCGCGCCGCCGTCCGCGGCTGCCGCTGCGTGGGCGGCGGTCGCGACCGAGCCGGTGTCGAGCGCCCAGCCGCCGGCGAGCAGCACCTGCGCGGCGGGTACGTCCCACTCCTGTGCGACCGCGGACGCGACGAGCTTGCGCAGCTGCGTCGCGGCGTCGAGCGCGGCGTTCCCGACCATGAACGTCTCGCGCGAGCTGTACGCGCCGAGGTCTACGGGCGTGAGGTCGGTATCGGTCGCATAGACGCGCACGTACTCGAGCGGCACACCCAGCTCCTCCGCCGCGACGTATGCGACCATGGAGTTGCTGCCCTGGCCGATCTCGGACGCGCCCGTGAGGATGGTGACACGGCCGGAGCGCTCGATCTGCATCTGCACGGCCGCCTGCGGCATGTCATTCGGGTAGATCGGGTAGTTCGTGCCGGAGATGTAGCAGGAGCCGGCAACGCCGACGCCGCGGCCGAACGGCATGCGCCGGTGCTTGTGCTGCCAGTCGCTCGCGCGCTCGACCGCCTCGAGACACTGCAGGAAGCCGTTCGACGTCACGCGCAGCTCGTTGATCGTGCGCGTGTGCTCGCCGATGAAGTTGCGGCGCCGCAGCTCGATCGGGTCCAAGCCGATCTTCTCGGCGAGCTTGTCGAGCTGGACCTCGAACGCGAAGCGCGGCTGCACGGAGCCGTGCCCGCGCTTCGGGCCGCATGCCGGCTTGTTCGTGTAGACGCGCGTCGCATCGAACCGGTACGTGCCGAACGTGTACGGCGCGGTCAGCAGCTGACCCGAATAATAGGCCGTGACGAGGCCGAAGGACGCGTACGCGCCGCCATCGAGCAGCAGCCTGCCGTCCACCGCGTCGATGCGGCCGTCGTTCGAGGCGCCGAGACGGTAGTGCATCTTCATGGGATGCCGCCCGCGGTGCGCGTAGAACACTTCCTCGCGCGTGTACAACAGCTTGACCGGGCGGCCGCACTTCATGGACAGTTTCGCGACGACGAACTCGAGATCGAACGGCTCGCTCTTGCCGCCGAATGCGCCGCCGACCGCCGGCTGCACCACGCGGATGCGCGCGACGTCCAGCTCGAGCACGCGCGCCAGCTCGCGGTGCAGGTAGTGCGGCACCTGCGTCGCGCTCCAGACGGTCAGCTTGCCGGTGGGATCGTACCAGCCGATCGCGCAGTGCGGCTCGATCGGCGTGTGCGAGCTGCCCTCGAAGAAGTAGTCGCCCTCGATCACGACGTCCGCCGCCGCCAGCGCCTCGTCCACCGCGCCGAACTCGAGGTGCACCATCTTCGTGATGTTGCCATTGCGCCCGGGCTTGCCCGCGTCGTGGATCTGCGGTGCACCCGGCTCGAGCGCGTCCTCGGGCACGAGGATCGGCTCGAGCAGCTCGTACTCGACGAGGATCGCCCGCAGCGCGACATTCGCCGTTTCCTCGTCGACCGCCGCGACCGCTGCGACGCCGTCACCGATGTAGCGGACGCGGTCCACGCAGAGTGCGGACTCGTCGCGAGTCCAGGGGATGATGCCGTAGGTGGTCGGCATGTCGCGGCCGGTGATGACTGCGTGCACGCCGGGCAGCGCCTCGGCCGCACTCGTGTCGATCGAGACGATGCGTGCGTGCGGATGGGGTGAGCGGAGGATCTTCGCGTGCAGCATGCCCGGCAGGACCATGTCGTCCGTGTAGACGGTCGCGCCGGTCACCTTTCCTGCGCCGTCGACCTTGCGCATGCGCGCGCCGATGACGGCGGCCGGAGGCCCGCGCCGCACGCCCGCGGGCGACGTCGCATGCGTACGGACGTCCTCGTCCGCAGCATGCGCCGCCATCCGCTCGAGCAGGGCACGGAGCTGCGCCTCGTCAGCGGCACTCGCCGCCTGCTTCGCGCGCAGGTCCTCCGGTCTCATGCCGCCTCCCGGTTTACTGCTTCACCAGCTCCACGCGTCGGTTCTGCTGCCGCCCCTCGGGCGAGTCGTTCGAACCCGCCGGCTTGCTCGCGCCGAAGCCCTGCGCCGTCAGCCGCGCAGCATCGATGCCGAACTTCTCGATCAGGTACTGGCGCACGGCCGCAGCACGCTTCTCGCTCAACGCCTGGTTCGCGTCCGCACTGCCGACATTATCAGTATGACCCTCGATCAGCAGGCTGAGATCCGCGTGCTGCTGCAGCATCTCGCCGATCTCCTTCAGCGTCGGCGTCGACTCCGGCCGGATCCGGTCCGCACCCGTGTCGAACAGGATGCCCTGCGTCGCGACCCGGCCTTCGGCCGACAGTGCGTCGTACAGCTCGCGGCCACCCGCACCCACCCGGATGTTCGCGATCATGCGCGGGCGCTCCTCGTCCCAGCCGTTCAGATTGAACTCGATCCGGTTCGACCGGCCGATGTCCGCGTTCGGCGCGTTGAACACCCGCTTCTCGTTCGCATACATCTTCACGTGATCGCCGTCCACCGCAATCGCGATGTGCACCTGTGCTTCGTTCGTGTCCAGTCCCAGCGGACCCTCGGCCTGGATCGGCTCCGCTCGCAGCCAGCCATTGTGCGCATTGATCTCGATGCGGTTGTCACGCTCCATTCCCTCGCCGCCGACCCGGATCGTCATGGCATTGCCGCCACCCGTCAGGTCGAACTCCAGCGTGTAACGCTCCGGCAGAACCTCCGGCAGCGGAATGAGGAAGGTGCCCTGGTTGCTGCTGCTCAGCCACCGGCCGCCGTTCCACTCGACGATCTCGACCTGACCACTGCGAAACTCCATGCGACGCGGGAAATCGCCGACATTGTCCCCGCGTAGATCGTCCGCGAACAGCACCCGCTCGCCCGGCTTGAAGTCGTAGTTCGTCCACGCGCCTTCACCCGGCTTCTTCGTCGACAGCGTGTTCCCCTGCGCATCCACCGGCTGCTTCCCCTCCGCCGCCGCCGCATCCACGCACGCCTGGTCCGTCGCCTGACATTCGACACTGTTCAGCGCGCTCTCCATTGCGGCGTCCACCCGCTGCTCCACGCGCTGCTCCACCTTCTGCTCCGCCTTGTTCTTCAGCTTCCTCAGTGCACCCATCTGCGCTTCCGCACCAACCGGCACGACGACCACTGCCCCGACGAGGGCAGCCACGACGACGCTACGCATGTTCGTTTCTCCTGAGACCCCGGGGATGGCATCCGAAAAGCACGGCAGAATGCCGTGAAAATGGCGTGAAGTCAAGCATTTTCCTGCATGTCCGGGGTCAGGTACCCTGGCGGATGCGGGCCGCCGCGAGCTCGACGGCGTCGTAGATCTTCGTGTAGCCGGTGCATCGGCAGAGGTTGCCGGCGAGGGCTTCCTTGATCTCGTGGCGGGAGGGGGCCGGGTTGCGCTGGAGCAGGCCCCATGCGCTCATGAGGATGCCTGGGGTGCAGAAGCCGCACTGGGCGCCGCCGGTGACTTCGAAGGCGTCCTGGAGCGGGTGGAGCTGGCCGGTGCCGGCGAGTCCTTCGACGGTGACGATGCTGCGGCCGAGCGCCTCGAAGACGGGGGTGATGCAGGCGAGGACGGGCTCGCCGTCGAGGAGGACGGTACACGCGCCGCAGTCGCCCTTGTCGCAGCCCTGCTTCGAGCCGGTCAGGCCGAAGACGTAGCGCAGGGCCTCGAGAAGGGTGTAATGAGTGGGCACGGCGGCCTCGAGATGGTCGCCGTTGACGTCGAGTTCGATGATTTCACGCATGCGGTCTCCTCTCTGCAACGTAACCTGACGCGGGAAGCGGCGGCAACGCGCGCGGTTGTACGCGCGCGGCGGGGAGGGTACGATCAGGTGGGCAGCGATGTCGGCACTGTGCCACGAGTGGAGCGGAACGAACAGCGGATGAGCAGACGGCGTATGGCGGGCGGCGCGCGGCGCAGCCCATGACGGAAGGGATCCGGCCGGACGGGCTGGTGCTGGCGGCGGGTGCCGCACAGCGCATGGGCCGGCCGAAGGCGTTTCTGGAAGTGGCGGGCGAGACGTTTCTCGATCACGCGGTGCGGGTGCTGCGCGACGGCGGCTGCCGGCACGTGTACGTGGTCACGAACGAGGATCCGGCGCTGCAGGAGGCAGTCGCGGCCGCCGGCGCGACAGTTGTTGTGAATGCCGATCCGCGCTCCGAGCAGCTCGATTCTGTGCAGCTCGGCCTGCGTGCCCTGCCGGAGGACTCCGTCGCCGCTGCCGTGCTGCCCGTCGACTGTCCACTCGTGACCGCGCCCACCGTGCAGACACTGACGAATGCCGCGCTGCGCTCCACGAAACCGGTCGTGCTGCCGATGTACAACGGCGTCGGTGGGCATCCGGTGCTCCTGCGGCGGCCGTTCTACGATGCGGTGCTCGGGTCGCGCGACCCGGAGGGGTTGAGCGGCGTGATCATCGCGCACGGGCACCAGATCGAGCTGCTGACGGTCACCGACGCGGGGATCCTGGTCGACATCGATACGCAGGAAGAGTACACGCGGTTGATCGGGGGAGCCGGAGAAACGTCGACTGCGGGTGGCGGTGGGGGTGAGCGTGGGGGTGGGGAAACGGCGGGTGACGAGGCGGGTGGGGGGAGTGATGCTCGGGCGGCGGGTGGTCAGTGATGCGCGCGCCGCTCGCGATCACGGAGGCGCTGGAGGCGATTGCGCGCGCGCTGGATGGGGGGCCGGCGGTCGTCGTGGCGACGAACATCGGGGGAGCGGGCGCGCCGGGGGAGCGGCTGCTGCTGCGTGAGGACGGCGTGCTGCAGGGCACGCTGGGGGATGCGTCGCTGGACGATCGGGCGGCGGAGCTGGCGGGCGCGCTGCTCGCGCGCGGCGGCGTCGCACTCGAGACTGTGACGTCGGCGGCGGGCGAGACGACGCTGTTCCTGGAGGCACATCGCGCGCCGGAGCGGCTGCTCGTCGTCGGCGCGGGCCACATTGCGGTGCCGCTCGCGCAGCTCGGTGTCGAGCTGGGGTTTCGCGTGCTCGTGCTCGATGACCGCGAGGAGTTCGCGACGGAGGAGCGCTTCACGCCGCAGATCAGTGTGCGCCGTGCGGATTTCGCGCGCGACCCGTTCGCCGGGGAGCGCATCGACGAGCGCACGTACGTCGCGCTGGTCACGCGCGGGCACCGCTGGGACTTCGACTGCCTGCGGCGCCTGCTGGCGCTGCCCCGGCAGCCGCGCTATATCGGCATGATCGGCAGTCGTCGTCGTGTGCGGGCGGCGTTCGAGGCACTTGTCGCGGCGGGCGTGACGCACGCGCAGCTCGCGGCAGTGCACGCGCCGATCGGCCTCGACATCGGCGCGGAGTCGCCGGCGGAGATCGCCGTGAGCATTGCCGCCGAGATCATTGCCGTGCGTCACGGCGCCGATCTGGCGCTTACGCTGGGTGCGCGCGAGCGGGTGCTGGAGCGGCTGCTCGCGCCTGAAGGAGAGATCGATGCATGATGCAGGTGTATACGAGGCGGCACTACGCGCTGCGCGGGCAGGCCGCGGTGTCGCGCTCGCGACCGTCGTGCGGACGCGCGGGAGCGTGCCGCGCCATGCCGGCAGCCGCATGCTGATCGATCCGGCGGGCGGCCTGGTCGGCACGATCGGCGGCGGGTGTGGCGAAGCGGACGTGATCGCGGCCGCGCGCGACGTCGTCGAGCACGGTGTGCCACGCATGATCCACATCGAGCTGATGGACGAGATCGTTTCGTGGAGCCCGGCCGTGTGCGGCGGCGTCATGGACGTGTTCGTGGAACCGATCCCCGTGCGCCCGGCGGCGTGATGAGCAGCACCCGGCCGGCGCATGGCGGAGGCGCAGACGGCGCGTATCGGCGGGCGACGGTGCATCCCGCCGTCGCCCGCACATCGCACGTCTCCCCCTGGAAACGCTACACCGCCTACCTGCGCACACCGCCCGAGCTGACCTTCACCTGGAACGATCGCGAGACCGGCGCGCGCGCCTGGCTCGTCGTGAACTCGCTGCGCGGCGGCGCGGCCGGCGGCGGCACGCGCATGCGTCTCGGCCTCGGCGCCCGCGAGGTCACCTACCTCGCCAAGGCAATGGAGCTGAAGTTCTCGATCTCCGGGCCGCCGATCGGCGGGGCGAAGGGCGGCATCGACTTCGACCCGCTCGACGCGCGCCGCGCCGACGTACTCGAGCGCTGGTACCGCGCACTCGCGCCCATGCTGCGCGACCGCTACGGCACCGGCGGCGACCTGAACGTCGATGAAGTGCTCGACGTGATCCCGGCGTTCACGCGCATCGGCCTCGGCCACCCGCAGGACGGTGTCGTGCGCGGGCACCTGAAGCCCGATCCGGCCGAGTACGCGCGCATCCACGAGCGCCTCGAGCGCGGCGTGTCGGCCGTCGTCGAGGACGTGCCGCCCGACCACGACCGTCCCATGACCGTCGCAGACCTGGCCACGGGCTTCGGCGTTGCCACCGCAGTACGCCGCTGGCACGAGACGCAGGGACGCAGCATGGACGGCGTGCGCGTCGCGCTCGAAGGCTTCGGCAATGTCGGTGCGGCGTGCGGACTGTACCTCGCGCGCGCCGGTGCCAGCATCGTCGCGGTCCGCGACGCGCGCCGCACGCTCATCGATGGCGACGGCCTCGACGCCGCGGCCTGCGAGGCGCTCATCGCACGACGCGAGCACAAGCTGCTGCCCGCCGAGGACACGCGCACGACGCCGAACGCAGACTGTACGACCTTCCACGATACGCCGGCGGATGTGTTCGTGTGCGCGGCAATCTCGGAATCGCTGACACCCCCACTCCTCGATCGCCTCGAGCATGCGGGCGTGCGCACGATCGCGTGCGGCGCAAACCAGCCGTTCCGCGAGGCGACGCTCGGCGCGACGCGCGTCGCCCGCAACGCCGACCGCCGCTTCGCCGTGCTCCCCGACGTGCTCGCGAACTGCGGCATGGCCCGCACGTTCAGCTATCTCATGGAGCGCGACGCGGTGGCGACCTCGAGCGCAATCTTCTCCGCCGTCGAGCGCACCATCACGGACTGCGTGGACGAGGCGGCCGAGCGCGCGGGGCGCGCGGATACCGGGCTGCTCG
>CAYSGF010000231.1:0-10559 GCA_964430275.1 uncultured Gemmatimonadaceae bacterium | reverse complement strand
CGACGACGAGCACGATCGCACCGAACCACGAGATGACGCCCGTGCTGAGCGACTCGAACATCGTCATCGTGGCGCCCGGGAAGCCCTCGATGATCGAGAAGAAGATCAGCAGCGACATGCCGTTGCCGATGCCGCGCTCGGTGATCTGCTCGCCCAACCACATGACGAAGACGGCGCCGAACGTCATGATCAGCGACGTCGTGAAGATGAAGCCGAAGCCCGGGTTCACGACCACGCCGCCGCCCAGGCTCTGGAGGAAGATCGCGTAGCCGTAGGCCTGCATGAGGGCGAGCGCGATCGTCGCGTAACGCGTCCACTGCGTCAGCTTCTTGCGCCCGTCCTCCCCTTCCTTCTGCATCTTCTCGATCGTCGGGAACACCGCGGCCAGCAGCTGGAACATGATGCTGGCCGAGATATACGGCATGATCCCGAGCGCGAAGACGGTCGCGCGCGAGAGCGCACCGCCCACGAACATGTCGTAGACGCCGAGCAGTGTGCCCTGCAGCGCGCCGAACTGCAGCTGCAGTGCTTCGTAGTTGATGCCCGGCGTCGTGATGTGCGCACCGACGCGGTAGAGCAGGAGCACCCCGAGCGTGAAGATCAGCTTGCTCTTCAGCTCGGGGATGCGCCACATGCTTGCGACCGGATTCGCCATTGCCTCAGCTCTCCAGCAGCTCGAGCGTTCCGCCGGCCGCCTCGATCTTCGCCTTCGCCGCGGCACTCGCCGCATGCACGCGCACGGTCACCTTGCGCTCGATCTCGCCGTTCGCGAGCAGCTTGATCCTGCGCCCCTTGCCGAGATCGACGAGCCGCGTCTCGTGCAGCGCTTCGGGCGTGATCTCATCGCTCTCGATGCGCGCGAGATCGCCGATGTTTACGATCTCGAAGAACGTGCGGAAGTTCTTGTTGTTGAAGCCGCGCTTCGGGACACGACGCTGCAGCGGCATCTGGCCACCCTCGAACCAGGACGGAATCCCGTGATGGCCGGTGCGCGCCTTCTGCCCCTTGTGTCCCTTGCCGGACGTCTTGCCCTTGCCCGAGCCCGGACCGCGCCCCAGCCGCTTGCTGCTGCGGTGCGCGCCCTCGGGCCGGCCGAGATTGCTCAGATCCGTCATGACTCCTCACCTGCGACTTCCTCCACGCGCACCAGATGGCGCACCTGTTCGAGCATGCCGCGGATCGCCGGATTGTCTTCGTGTACGACCGTCGCCTGATGCTTCAGGCCGAGCGCCGCGAGCGTCCTGCGATGCAGGCCCGGGCGCCCGATGCCGCTGCGCACCTGCGTGATGCGCAGCTGCGTCGGCACCTCTGCCGCCTTCTTCCTAGCCGCCATGGGCCACCCCCAGCTCCGCCACGGAGATGCCGCGCTCGCGCGCGACCCGCTCCGGCGTCACCAGCTGCTCGAGCCCTTCCATCGTCGCACGCGCGACATTGATCGGGTTGTTCGACCCGAGGCTCTTCGTCAGCACGTTATGGACGCCCGCCGCCTCGAGCACGGCGCGCACGGCGCCGCCGGCGATCACGCCGGTACCTTCGCTCGCCGGCTTCAGCATCACGCGCGCGGCGCCATGCTCACCGAGGGCCTCGTGCGGCAGCGTGCCGTTCACGAGCGGCACCTCGATCATCTGCCGCTTCGCCTGTTCCAGCCCCTTGCGGATCGCTTCCGCGACCTCGTTCGCCTTGCCGAGCGCAATGCCGACATGGCCCGCCTTGTCGCCCACGGCGACGAGCGCCGTGAAGCTGAAGCGCCGGCCGCCCTTGACGACCTTGGCGACGCGGTTCACGAAGATCACGCTCTCGGCGAAGTCGCTCTCGCCACGGCCGCCGCGACCACCACGGTCACCGCCCGGCCGATCGCCGCCACTGCGGCCCCGGCCCGGACCACCACCGCCCGGCCCGCCGCGTCCCGGCGGGCCACCGCCCGTGCCGCGTCCACGACCGCTGCCACCCTGTCTGCCCCGCTGATTGTCAGCCATCTCGCTCTACCCTCAGAACTCGAGGCCGCCCTCGCGGGCTCCCTCGGCGAACGCTGCGATGCGGCCGTGATACAGATAGCCGCCACGGTCGAATACGACCTTCGTGATGCCCGCTGCCTTCGCCTTCTCGGCGAGCAGCTTCCCGGCAGCCTTCGCGAGGGCGAGCTTCGTCGTGCCCTCCTCCTCGCGCACTGCCTTCAGCTCCGGCGCCAGCGTCGAGACGCCCAGCAGCATCGTGCCCTGTACGTCATCCGCCAGGTGTCCCTGCACGTTCTTCAGCGACCGGTGCACGACCAGCCGCGGGCGCACCTGCGTCCCCGCCAGCCGCCGCCGTACACGCCGGTGCCGCTTCCGCCGCAGCGCCTCGCGATCCTTCGACTTCGTCCTCAGTGCCATTGCTCATCCCTCCGGCTACTTGGCGCCGGTCTTGCCGGCCTTGCGCCGGACCTGCTCACCCTGATACCGGATGCCCTTGCCCTTGTACGGCTCCGGGGGGCGAACCGCGCGAATTTCCGCTGCCACCTGTCCGACCTGCTGCTTGTCGATCCCTTCCACGACGACCACCGTCGGGCTCGCCGTCGTGATCGAGATCCCCTTCGGCTCCGGGTACGTCACCTGGTGCGAGTAGCCGACCGTCAGCACCAGTGCGTTCCCCTTCTTCTCGGCGCGATAGCCGACGCCGATGATCTCGAGCGACTTCCGGTACCCCTCCGTCACCCCCGTCACCATGTTCGCGACGAGCGCGCGCGTCAGCCCGTGAAAGGCCCGATCCTTCTTCTCCTCCGACGAACGCTCCACGAGCAGCGTGCTGTCCTCGATCTTCAGCGACACTTCCGGCCGCACGGTGCGCGCGAGCTCCCCCTTCGGGCCCTTCACGCGGATCGTCGACCCGTCCACACTCACCTGCACGTTCGCCGGGATCGGCACCGGCTTCTTTCCAATCCGTGACATGCCGCCCCCTACCAGACCCGGGCCATGACTTCGCCACCGATCTTCTGCTGGCGCGCCTGCCGGTCCGTCATGAGACCCTGCGACGTCGACACGATCGCGATGCCGAGTCCGTTGCGGATCGGTCGCAGGTCCGTCGCACCCTTGTACACACGCCGCCCCGGCTTCGACACCCGCTCCACGTTCCGGATCACCGAACGATCCTCGAAGTAGCGCAGGTAGAGCCGCAGCACGCCGTGATGCCCGTCATCCAGCACCTTGTAGTCCTGGATGAAATGATTGTCCTTCAGGATCCGCGCGATCTCGGTCTTCAGCTTGGATACCGGCAGGTCGACACGCCGGTGCTTCGCCTGCGAAGCGTTCCGGATCCGTGTCAGCATGTCGGCGATCGGATCGGTCATCATGGTGACCGGCCTCCTATAGTATCCGGCGTTGCCGGACTTGTAGGATTGATGATTGTCGCGGGCGAACCCCGCCCGTCGTGTTGCTGCCCTGCTCGCCCGCCTCGTGTCACCGTGTCGCGCGAGGACGAGCGCTAGCGCTAGGGACGAGGTCCAGCGCAGTGCGGCCAACCCTCACCGCGAGCGCTCGCGCTCGTCCTGGCCCTGATCCGTGCTATTACCAGCTCGCCTTCCGAACCCCCGGTACCTCACCCTTCAGACTCATCTCCCGGAAGCAGATCCGGCACAGGCCGAACTTGCGCAGGAACGCGCGCGGCCGGCCGCACCGGTTGCAGCGGTTGCGACGGCGCACCTCGAACTTCTGCTTCTTCTTCAGGCGCTCGATCAGAGCTTTGCGTGCCATGCGTTCCTCGTCTCAGCGATCTCTCAGGCGGCCTCGCCGCTCACGAGCACGGGCGTCTCGCCGCGGAACGGCATGCCCAGCTCGCGCAGCAGCGCATACGCTTCGTTGTCCTTGTCCGTCGTCGTGACGAACACGATGTCCATCCCGTGGGACTTCTGCACCTTGTCGTAGTCGATCTCCGGGAAGATCAGCTGCTCCTTCACGCCGAGCGTATAGTTGCCGCGCCCGTCGAAGGAGCGTGACGGCACGCCGCGGAAGTCGCGAATCCGCGGGATCGCCACATTGACGAGGCGATCCAGGAACTCCCACATGCGTGCGGCGCGCAGTGTCACCATCGCACCGATCGGCATGCCCTCGCGCAGCCCGAAGTTCGAGATCGCCTTGCGCGCGCGCGTCGTCACCGGCTTCTGCCCGGTGATCAGCTCGAGCTCCTTGATGATCGACTCCAGCAGCTTCTGGTTCTTCGGCGCCTCGCCCAGCCCGACGTTCACCACGATCTTCTCCAGACCGGGCACCTCGAAGCGGTTCTCGAAGCCGAGCTCCTCGCTCAGCTTCGCGCGCACGCGCGTCTCGTAATAGTCCTGCAGTCTCGGCTTCATCTCGGTGTCCCTCAGGCTCCCGGCCGCGGAATCGCATTCCCGCTCTTCACGGAGATCCGCTCCTTCGTTCCATCCTTGTCACGCTGGCTGCGCACCCGCGTCGGCTCGCCCGAGCTCGGGTCGATCAGCATGACATTGCTCGCGTGCACGGGCGCCTCGAACGTGACGATGCCGCCCTCCGGATTCGCCTGCGACGGACGCTGGTGCCGCTTGCGCAGGTTCACGCCCTCGACGACCACGCGGTTCGCCTTCGGCAGCACGCGCAGCACGGTACCCTCCACACCCGCATGGTTCCCGCGGATCACCTTCACGCGGTCGCCCTTGCGCACCCGCATCTTCTGGCGGACCGGTGCCGGCCCGCGCCGCTTCTTGATGGCCATCAGATCACCTCCGGCGCCAGCGATACGATCTTCATGAACCGCTTCTCGCGCAGCTCGCGGCCGACCGGCCCGAAGATGCGCGTCGCGCGCGGCTCGCCGGCGTCATTGATGATGACGGCGGCATTGTCGTCGAAACGGATGTAGCTGCCGTCGCGGCGGCGCACTTCCTTGGCGGTGCGCACGACCACGGCGCGCGCAACCTCGCCCTTCTTCACGGTGCCGTTCGGCAGTGCATCCTTGATCGCGACGATGATGATATCGCCGATCGAGGCGTAGCGACGGCCCGAGCCGCCGAGCACGCGGATGCACAGCGCCTCCTTGGCGCCCGAGTTGTCCGCGATCTTCAGTATCGATTCCTGCTGGATCATCGTCGCCTCACTTCGCCTGCTCGATGATCTCGACCACGCGCCAGCGCTTCTGCTTCGAGAGCGGCCGCGTCTCCATGATGCGCACCGTGTCGCCAGCATGCGCACTGTCCTGCTCGTCGTGCGCGTAGTACTTCGACGTGCGCACCACCTGCTTGCCGTACAGCGGGTGCGATACGCGCCGCTCCACCGCCACGATCACCGTCTTCGTCATCTTGTCGGAGACGACCTTGCCGACGCGCGTCTTGCGCCGACTCCGCTCCTCGCTCCGTTCCTGCGTCTCAGCCATTGTTCAGCTCCCGCTCGCGCAGAATCGTGCGCATGCGCGCGACGTCCCGCCGTAGCGACTTGATCAGGCTCGGGTTCTCGAGCTGCTGCGTCGCACTCCGGAAACGCAGCCGGAACAGCTCCTCACGAGCATCGGCCATCCGGCCCTGGATCTCCTCCACCGAGAGATCCCGCAATTCCGTCGCGTTCACTCCGCACCTCCCTCGACCGCGCGCTCACGCACGACCAGCTTCGACTTCACCGGCAGCTTCGCGGCGGCCAGCGCGAACGCCTTCACCGCGATGTCCTCCGGCACACCCTCGAGCTCGAACATGATCCGGCCGGGCTTCACCACCGCCACCCACAGCTCCGGATTGCCCTTGCCCTTGCCCATGCGCGTCTCCGCCGGCTTCTTCGTCACCGGCTTGTCCGGGAAGATCCGGATCCAGACCTTGCCGCCGCGCTTGATGTGCCGCGTCATGGCGACACGCGCCGCCTCGATCTGCCGGTTCGTCACCCACCCCGGCTCGACCGCCTGCAGACCATAGTCGCCGAACGCGACGTAGTTGCCGCGCGTCGCCTGCCCGCGCATCCGGCCCTTCATCTGCTTGCGGAACTTTACCCGCTTTGGTGCCAGCATCGTCTCTATCCCTGCTCAGGACCCGGTCGAGTAGGTGCGGCCGCGGCGGTCCTCGACCACCTCGCCCTTGAAGATCCACACCTTCACCCCGATCGTGCCGTACGTGGTCTTCGCTGTGCCATGCGCGTAGTCGATGTCCGCACGCAGCGTGTGCAGCGGGACGCGCCCTTCGTGGTAACCCTCGACGCGCGCGATCTCCGCGCCGCCCAGCCGGCCGCCGACCTTCACGCGGATCCCCTCCGCGCCCGAGCGCATGGCGCTCTGGACCGCGCGCTTCATGGCGCGCCGGAACGAGATGCGCTGCTGCAGCTGGTGCGCGATGTTGTCCGCCACGAGCTGTGCGTCGAGCTCCGGCCGCTTGACCTCCTCGACGTTGATCGACACCTCGCTCTTCGTCAGATGCGCCAGCTCGTCACGCAGCTTGTCGACCTCGGCGCCCTGCTTGCCGATGACGACGCCCGGCCGCGCCGTGTGCACCGTGACGACGATCTTCTGCGGCTTGCGGTCGATCTCGACCTGCGCAATCGCCGCATGACTCAGCCGCTGGTGCATGTACTTGCGGATCGTCTCGTCCTCCTTCAGCAGTGCGCTGAAGTTGCGATCCGCGTACCAGCGTGACTTCCACGGCTTGACGATGCCCAGGCGGAACCCGCGCGGATGGGTCTTCTGTCCCATGCCTACTCCTTCGTGTCGACGACGATGACGACATGGCTGGTCGGACGCCGGATCGGCGCCGCCCGCCCCATCGCCGCCGCGCGCCACCGCTTCAGCGGCGGGCCCATGTTTACGTAGGCTTCCTTGACGAACAGCTCGTCGACGTCGACGTACTCGCCCGCCACGTCCGCCTTCGAGCGCGCATTCGCGATCGCCGAGCGCAGCGTCTTGTCGACGCACTCCGCGGCCTTCTTCTTCGAGAACTGCAGCAGTGCCTGCGCCTCGCCCACGTGCTTGCCGCGGATCAGGTCCACGACCAGCCGCATCTTGCGCGCGCTCTGCCGGTTGTACTTGCTGATGGCTCTGGCTTCCATGATCGCGCCTACCTCGCCTTCGTCTTCTTGTCCGCGAGCTTGCCGCCGTGGCCACGGAACAGACGCGTCGGCGCGAACTCGCCGAGCTTGTGCCCGACCATGTTCTCCGACACGTAGACCGGCACGAACTTGTTGCCGTTGTGCACGGCAACCGTGTGGCCCACGAAGTCGGGCGAAATGGTGGACGCGCGCGCCCACGTCTTGATCACCTTCTTCTCGTTCTTCGAGTTCATGATCTGAACCTTCTCGAGAAGCCTGGCGTCGATGTACGGCCCCTTCTTGATCGAGCGACTCATCGGTACCCGCGGTTACTTGGTGGCCTTGCCGCGCTTGCGGCCGCGCACGATGTGCTTGTTCGACTGCTTCTTCTTCTTGCGTGTCTTCACGCCTTCCGGCTTGCCCCACGGCGAGACCGGCGGTCGACCGCCCGACGTCTTGCCTTCACCACCACCCAGCGGATGGTCGACCGGGTTCATCGCGACGCCGCGTACCTTCGGACGACGCCCGCGCCAGCGCATCGCGCCCGCCTTGCCGACCGACTGCAGCTCGTGGTCGACATTGCCGATCTGGCCGATCGTCGCGCTGCACTCCTTGCGGATCAGGCGCACTTCCGTCGAGGGCATGCGCAGCGTGACGTAGTCGCCTTCCTTCGCGACGACCTGCGCGCCGACCCCCGCGGACCGCACGATCTGCCCGCCCTTGCCCGGCTTCAGCTCGACGTTGTGTACGACCGTACCGAGCGGCACCTCGGCGAGCGGCAGCGAGTTGCCGGTCCGGATATCGGAACCCGGGCCGCTCACGATCCGGTCCCCCTGCGCGAGACCGCGCGGGTGCAGGATGTAGCGCTTCTCGCCGTCCTCGTACTGGATCAGCGCGATGTTCGCCGTGCGGTTCGGGTCGTACTCGATGTGCGCGACCACACCCGCAACGCCGCGCTTGTCGCGCTTGAAGTCGATCTTCCGGTACTGCCGCTTCGCACCACCGCCACGCCGCCGCGACGTGATCCGGCCGTGGTGGTTGCGGCCACCGCTCTTCTTGATCGGCTCGAGCAGCGACTTCTCCGGCTCCGCGCGCGTAATCTCATCGAATGCCGATACCGTGCGGAACCGCGTTCCGGGCGTGATCGGCTTGAACTTCTTCGCCGGCATCTCAGATCCCCTCGTAGACGTCGATCGCGTCACCTTCGGCCAGCTTCACGATCGCCTTCTTGAACGCAGCCTTGCGGCCCTCGCTCTTGCCCACACGACGCCACTTGCCGCGATAGACCGCCGTGCGCACGCCGTCCACCTTCACACCGAACAGCGACTGCACGGCCTGCTTGATCTCGATCTTGTTCGCGTCCTTCGCCACGATGAACGTGTACGTGCGGTCGGTCTCCTGCAGCATCGCCGACGCTTCCGTCACGACCGGGCGAATCACGATCTGGCGCGCATCACGCATGGGCCACCTCCGCCGAGCGCTCCAGTGCCGGCGCCTCGATCAGCAGCGTGTCCGCCCACAGCACGTCGTACGCGGACTCCTCGCCGAACGGCCGCACCAGCACACCCGGCAGGTTGCGCGCGGAACGGTGCACGTTCGTCTTGTTCCCGTCCGTCAGCACCAGCACGTTGCCCTCCGCACCACAGGCATCGAGCAGCGACACGATCGCCTTCGTCTTCGGCGCATCGAGGCTCAGCGCATCGATCACGAAGACGCGCGCGTCCTGGGCACGCACGTTGTAGGCGCTCTTGCGCGCCAGCCAGCGCACCTGCTTCGGAACGTCCTGGCGGAAGTTGCGCTCGCGCCGCGGACCGAAGACGCTGCCGCCGCCGCGCCAGTGCGGCGAGCGCGTCGAGCCCTGGCGCGCACGGCCGGTACCCTTCTGCCGCCACGGCTTGCTGTTGCCGCCGGAGACCTGCGCGCGCGTCTTCGTGCTGGCCGTGCCCTGGCGCTGATTTGCCAGGTACGCCTTCACGACCTGCCACATCGCCGCCTCGTGCACCGTGCCGTCGAAGAGCTCCTCGGGCAGGTCGCGCTTCGCGCTCTTTTTTGCGCCATCGGCCTTGAAGGCCGGAGCCTTGAACATGGAAGCCATTCTCGTTCTCCCGGTCACATCTTGCGGATGAAGACCAGGCTGTTGCGCGCACCCGGTACCGCACCGCGGATGTAGATCAGGTTGCGCTCCGTGTCGATCTGCTCGACACGCAGATTGAGCACCGTCTTCTGTGCCGCGCCCATGTGGCCCGGCATCTTCTTGCCCTTGATCACGCGCGACGGGTTCGTGCCCGGCCCGATCGAGCCGGGATTGCGCTTCTTCGGGTGGCCGTGCGAGGCCGGGCGGCCGCGGAAGCCGTGGCGCTTGACCACGCCCTGGAAGCCGCGCCCCTTCGTGTCCCCCGTGACCTTGACCTTGTCGCCCGCCGTGAACTGCTCGACCGTCAGCGTCTGGCCGACCTCGTAGCCGTCCGTCGCATCGACACGGAACTCGCGCAGCGTCGACGGCGCGTACTCCAGACCCGCCTTCTTCGCGTGGCCCAGCTCCGCGCGCGGCGTGCGATGCGCCTTGCGCTCGCCCCAGCCGAGCTGCAGCGCGCCGTAGCCCGCCTCGTCCGGCGTGCGTACCTGCAGCACCGGGCACGGACCCGCCTCGACCACGGTGACCGGCACTGCCGCACCCGTGTCGCTGAAGACCTGGGTCATGCCCAGCTTGCGTCCAATGATTCCCGCCATTGAGCTACCTCGTACCCGTAGCCGAACTCGATTTCATGCCGACCGCCCCCCGTACCCCCACCCGATCCCGAACTCCCGAACTCCGAACTCCGAACTCCGAACTCCGAACTCCGAACTCCGAACTCCGAACTCCGAACTCCGAACTCCGAATTCCGAACTCCGAATTCCGAACTCCGAATTCCGAACTCCGAATTCCGAACTCCGGATTCCGGATTCAGTCCACCTTGATCTCCACATCCACACCCGCCGGCAGATCCAGCTTCGTCAGCGCATCGATCGTCTGTGGCCGCGAGTCGATGATGTCGATGACGCGCTTGTGCGTCTTCAGCTCGAACTGCTCGCGACTCTTCTTGTCGACGTGCGGCGAGCGCAGCACGGTCCAGCGCTGGATCCGCGTGGGCAGAGGGATGGGGCCGCTCACGCGTGCGCCCGTCTTCTCGGCGGTGCGGACGATGTCCGACGCGGTCTGGTCGATCACGGCGTGATCGAACGCCTTCAGCCGGATCCGGATCTTGCCGGTTGCCATTACTCCACCACCTCCGTGACGACGCCTGCACCGACCGTGCGGCCGCCCTCGCGGATTGCGAAGCGCAGCTCCGTCTCCATGGCGATCGGGCTGATCAGCGTGACCTCCATCGTCACGTTGTCCCCCGGCATCACCATCTCCACTCCCTCCGGCAGCTGCGCGCTCCCCGTCACGTCCGTCGTGCGGAAGTAGAACTGCGGCCGATACCCGTTGAAGAACGGCGTATGACGCCCGCCCTCCTCCTTCGTCAGCACGTACACCTCCGCCTTGAACTTCGTGTGCGGCTTGATCGAGCCCGGCTTCGCCAGCACCATCCC
>CAYSGF010000230.1:0-37068 GCA_964430275.1 uncultured Gemmatimonadaceae bacterium | reverse complement strand
TCTCGTAACGAGTTAAGCGTGCATGGCGTCACACCTCACGGACTCTGCCCCGCCCGCTTGACCCGCATTTCCGCCGTCGGTTACCTTCGCAGGGATCAGCCACACCTCCGTTCCCCGTTCCCCCGGGTGCCGCTATGCTGGTACGCAGCCGCATGGCGCAGCGTCTCATCACCGTTGCGCCGGACACGACGATTGCCGACGCGCTGGCGCTTTCGCGCAAGCACCGGATCCGCCACCTGCCGGTCGTGCAGGGCGAGCGGCTGGTGGGGCTGGTGACGGACCGGGACATCCGGCTGGCGATCCCGCCGATCTGGGCGGACGAGCACGACGAGCTGCAGGAGGCGCTGCGCTCGCGCACGGTGAACGAGCTGATGACGCGCGAGCTCGTCACGGTGCATCCGGACATGCCGATCGAGGAGGCGGGCAAGCTCCTCTACACGCACAGGATCGGCTGCCTGCCGGTGGTCATCGGTGACGGCCTGGTCGGCATCCTGACGGAGGGCGACGTCCTCCAGGCGTTCGTGGACCTGTTCGGCGTGAACCAGGCGTCGTCGCGCATCGAGGTGCGCCTGGAGAACCGGCCGGGCGAGCTGGCGCGGGTGGTGCGCGTGATCGGCATCGAGCACCGCGTGAACATCACGGGGCTCGTGCTCGCGCCGACGAAGGACGAGTTCTCGATTGCGATCATGCACCTGCAGACGCTGAACCCCACACAGATCATCGAGGCGCTGCGCCGTCTCGGCTACACGATCGGCTGGCCGTCGCTCGAGATCGAGGAGTACGGGCCGGTGGACCCGACGGATCAGCACGCGCCGTCGCGCGGCATCGTCACGCCCTACACCTACCAGGAGTAGCCGGCGGTTGGACACCGCGCTGATCTGGGACGACGCGCTCGCGTCGTTCCGATTCAACGAGACGCACCCCATGAATCCGCGCCGGCTGGAGCTGACGATCGAGCTCATCCGGCGGCTCGGCCTGCTCGGCGCCGACCAGGTCGTCGCGCCGCGTGTTGCGGGCGACGACGATCTGCTGCGTGCGCACGCGCCCGAGCTGATCGACGCGGTGAAGCGCGTGTCCGCGGGCGAGACGTTCGCGGCGGCGCAGCGCTTCGGGCTCGGCTCCGAGGACGTGCCGATCGTGCCGGGCATGCACGAGATGGCGGCGCACGTCGTCGGCGCCACGCTGACGGCAGCGGAGCTGGTGATGAGCGGACGCGCGCGGCGCGCGTTCAGCATTGCGGGCGGGCTGCACCACGCGCGCCGTGCCGAAGCCGCCGGCTTCTGCGTCTACAATGACCTCGCCGTCGCGATCCGATGGATCCAGGAGCAGCACCACGCGCGCGTGCTGTACATCGATTACGACGCGCACCACGGCGACGGCGTGCAGTGGATCTTCTACGATGACCCGGACGTGCTCACGCTGTCCTACCACGAGAGTGGTGCGTACCTGTTTCCCGGCACCGGCTTCGTCGACGAGACGGGCAGCGGCGACGGCCACGGCTACAGCGTGAACGTGCCGCTCGACGCGCACACGGAGGACGCGTCGTGGGAGGCGGCGTTCACGGGGCTCGTGCCGGACGTCGCGAAGGCGTTCCGCCCGGACGTGATCGTGCTGCAGTGCGGCTGCGACGGCCACGTGCTCGACCCGCTCACGCACCTGCGCTGCACGACCGGGCTGTTCGAGCGGATGACGCGGCTCGTGTGCGAGCTGGCGGACGAGCACTGCGGTGGCCGGCTGATCGCGACGGGCGGCGGCGGCTACGCAGTGTACACGGTGGTGCCGCGCGCGTGGACGCTCGTGTGGGCGGCATTGAACGGAATCGACGCACCGGACGTCATACCGGAGGAGTACCAGCGGATGCTGCGGCTGGAGGGCGGCAGCGAGGTGCCGCTCACGCTGCGCGACGCGGACGACGCGTTTGCGCCGTCGCCGCGGCGCGCGGCCGCGACGGAGGCGAACGCGCGGACGCTCACGGCCGTGCGTCGCACGGTACTGCCGCTGCTGACGGGATGGGGACTCGGGTTCTAGCAGGGAGCCGCGTGGAGCTGCCGATCGTGCTCACGGATACGACGGGCGCGCCCTTCACGATTCGCACGCTGCAGCCGGCGGACCGGGGGGCGCTCGAAGCGATGTACGAGGGGTTCGAGCCGAAGCGCGCGGCGCAGGGACTGCCGCCGCGCTCGCCGCCCGAGGTGCGTCGCTGGCTGGGCCGCGTGCTCGGCACCGGCGAGCACCTGGCCGTCGAGGTCGATGGCAGGCTGTGCGGCCACGTCATGCTCATCCCGATGGATGGCGACGCCGTCGAGCTCGCGAATTTCCTGCACCAGTCCATCCGCAACCGCGGCATCGGCACCGCCGCGAACCAGGTGGCGCTCGACCTCGCCCGGCGCAGCGGGCATCGCGCGGTGTGGCTGTCCGTGGAGCCGTCGAACCGCGCGGCCGTGCGCAGCTACGAGAAGGTCGGCTTCCAGCGGCGGCCGGGGTCGCTGTGGGCGCCGGAGATCGAGATGGAAGTGGTGCTGGACGGTCCGGAGCCAACACTGCCGCAGTGAGCCAGGCCGCCACCGGTACGGAAGGTGCAACCTGCGCCGGCCAGCCGAGATGGAGGTCACCATGCAGCTACACCGCGCCGTCCGAAGCCTCACCCTCTGCAGCACGCTCGCCCTGGCCGCTGCCTGCGGCGGCGACAACCTGTTCTCCAGTGGAGTCGTCACCGGGCCGGGCACGGGCGGCTCGTTCGGCCGCGACACGCTCGACGCGTCCGGGACGCTGAGCGCCGACTTCTTCGAGGACCTGGCGTTCGGCAACGAGTTCGGCACGTCGACGGAGCGGATCCGGAAATGGGCGTTCGCACCGTCCGTCGAGCTGATCGATGCGACCACCGACGACCTGATCGCCGTGAACACGGTGCTGAACGAGATCCGCGTGATCACGGGCGTGGACGGGTTCGTCGTGCCGAACAATGGCGACATCCGCGTGTTCTTCGTGCCGCGCGGCGACTTCGACGACATCCTCGACGTGCCGACCGGCGTGGAGGGCGCCACGGTGGGGCTGTGGAACCTCGACTTCGTGCTCACCAGCGCGACGGTCGTGATCGACGCTGCAGCGACGGGCAACCGCCGCAGCCACATCATCCGCGAAGAGCTGGCCCAGGCGTTCGGCCTGCTGCGTGACTCCTGGCGCATCCCCGAAAGCATCTTCTACCGCGGCTCCAGCCTGCAGACGGAGTTCAGCGACATCGACCGCGACATGCTGGCGATCCTCTACTCGCCGCTGATCCTGCCGGGGATGACGATCGAGGAAGTCGAGGAGGTGTTCGACGGGATCCTGCCCTAGAGCAGGCCATTTTCCGCGCACGCATCTTGCCCTTTACGAGAGTCGGACGGCGGCAGGCGCCGCGAACACGGAAACCGCAGCACTGGAGGCATACATGGTTGGCAAGCTTCTCAAGGCATACGCCTACTCGAAGGCACCGCGGGCCACGTTTGCCGCGGCGCACCCGGTGAAGCGGGTGCGGCTCGCAAAGATGCGCTGGGACATGAAGCACGCGTGGGCACCGCGCGTCGCAGCGGTCGGTGCAGCAGCGCTCGTGCTGCCGCTCGGCCTGGCGCTGGGCAGGATGGGCCGGCACAACCATCACGAGGCCTGAGCCGCGCTTCTGCTCCATAGCAAACGGCCGCGGCCCCGTCAATCGGTGCGCCGCGGCCGTTCCCTTTCCGCCCGCGGGCCGCTCGGCTGCCACGCCAGCACGGAGCGAGCCGCGTCAGCTCAGCCGGACCCTTCCTCCATCAGCATTTCCCCGACGCGTTTCATGCCGTTGCCTCGCTCGACGAGCGCCCTGCCGATGCTCGCGAGCAGCGCCTTCGGCGCGCGCTGCGGGTTCGTGCGGAAGTGACGCAGGTCGCCGAGATCGATGTGCAGCGCCATCGCGAGCTCGTCCTCGGTGCCGCAGAACAGATCGGCAGCGCGTGCAAAGTCGAGCGGCATCTAGTGCGTCTCCCGCGTCACAGGATGTCACCATCCGGGTGTTCGGCGCGCGCGTCCTCCGCACGCACCGACTCCACCGCCGCCTCGCCGAACACGAGCCCGCCGCTCGCCTGCTGCGCGAGCGCCGCGCGCATCTCCGCGATCTCGGCATCACTGTGCCCCGCGGCACGCAGGCGGCGATCCATCTCGATCCGCTTCACCGCCGCCTTGAGGGTGCCAAGTGCGAGCGTCGCACAGCGCGGGCGCGAGCCGACGATGTCGCTGCCGAGCAGGTCGATCATCTGCTCGTAGGACATCGCCGCGATTTCGTCGAACGTGTAATGCTTCCGGTTCGCGCGGTCGGTGAGGATCGATGCGGCCGCCTGGCTGATCGTGCAGCCCTCACCCTCGAAGCGCACGGCGTCGATCCGGTCTTCATCGGATGCGGCACGCACGTGCATCGTGACGACGTCGCCACAGCCGGGATTGCCGCCCGGCATGCTCACGTCCGCGTCCTCGAGGGTGCCGCGGTGGCGCGGCTTCTTGTAGTGATCGACGAGCAGCGCAATGCGCGTCTGGCGATCCATGCGTCAGCGCTCGATCGGTGCGCGCACGAGGTTGCCCCACTCCGTCCACGAGCCGTCGTAGTTGCGCACGTTCTCCTGGCCGAGCAGGTAGCGGAGCACGAACCAGGTGTGTGAGCTGCGCTCGCCGATGCGGCAGTACGCGACGACGTCGTCCTCCGGCGCGATGCCGCACTCCTCGCGGTAGATCGCACGCAGCTCGTCCGCGCTCTTGAACGTGTGGCTGTCCTGATCGATCGCACGGCCCCACGGCACGTTCTTCGCCCCCGGGATATGTCCGCCGCGCATCGCGCCCTCGTTCGGGTACTCCGGCATGTGCAGCCGCTCGCCCCGGTACTCCTCCGGCGAGCGCACGTCGATCAGCTTGCCCCGACGCTGGATGTGCTGCTCGACGTCCGTGCGGAACGCGCGGATCGGCTCGTCCTGCCGCTCGCGGACCGTGATGGTGCCCGGTGCGTGCGACGGTGCGTCCGTCACCAGCTCGCGCCCCTCCTGCTCCCACTTCGCACGACCGCCGTCCATGATCTTCAGGTTCTCGATGCCGAACAGCCGGAACACCCAGAAGGCGTACGTCGCCCACCAGTTGTTCTTGTCGCCGTACAGCACGATCGTCGTATCGCCGTTCACGCCGTACGCGCGCAGCAGCGCCTGCAGCCGCTTCGCGTCGATATAGTCGCGCGTGGACGGGTCATTCAGGTCCGCGATCCAGTCGATCTTCACGGCGCCCGGAATGTGACCGACCTCGTACAGCAGCACGTCCTCGTTGGATTCCATGAGACGCACGCCCGGATCGCCCATGTGCTCGGCAACCCAGTCCGTGCTCACCAGCACCTCGGGGTGTGAATAGCCCCGCGACTCGATCGCAGGTGTCGTAGCCATGTCCGCTCAGGCTGAAGGATTGTCCGTTGAACGCGTCACAAACGGAACCGGCGGCCCGCCATCCGAGGCAGCCCGCCGGTTCATGACGCTGGATGCGCCAGAATAGAGACGTGTTCACGCGCGGTCAACCAGCCACCACTCCTCATCCCGCAATCCCGATTCCGCACTCCGCATTCCGAGACTCCGAGTTCCGTGCTCCGGATTCCGAATTCCGGATTCCGAACTCCGGATTCTACCGTATCACCACCGTAGTCCCCGGCTCGACCATCCAGTACAGCCGCTCGAGGTCCTCGTTGCTCATGCGCACGCAGCCGTGGCTGACGGCGCGGCCGACGGACTCGGCGTTGTAGATGTGTGTCCCGTGGATCAGGTAGCCGTTGCCCATGTCGAGCTTGTACGGCCCGAGCGCATCCGGCACGCGTCGCTGCTGCGTGTGGAGCGGCGGCACGAACACCTTGCCGTCGAAGATGATCTCGTTGCCGGGCGTGAACGGCCAGAAGTTGCCGAAGTGATTGATCCGGCCGACCTCGTCGCCGCGCACGACGAGCACGGTGCCGTCGCTCAGGTCCACGCGCGAGTCGCGCGTGAGGTGGACGACCTCGAGGTCCTGGTGGCGTGCGCGCTCGTAGTAGTGCCACTCCGGCACTGTCCAGACGGGATCCGCTTCCTTGCGCAGCACCTTGCGGGTGCCGCGCGGCGTCGAGAAGTAGAACTGCTTGCCGGCGAACTCGAAGCCCTGGTTCATGCCCACGGCAACCGGTGCGCTGAGCAGCGTATCGCCGCCTGCGATCAGCCACAGCCACCGCTTGTCGATCGACACGACGATGCGGGAGGTGGGCTCCTCGTCGTATGCGCGGCTGAACGGTGTGGATCGCTCTTCAGCCTCCACGCCGGGCGTCTGTGCGGCCGGGTCATCCGTCCCTGCCATGTGCTCGGCGGCCGGCACGGCAGGCGGTTCCGCCTCGGTGAGCGAGATCGGGGCCTTCGGCATCGGCGCGTCGAATCGCGCCGCGGCGGGCAGCGTGGCGAAGTATGCTGCCGTGGTCGGCGGATCCGCGGGGGGTGCGGATATGGAGTGCTCCGGGCCGGTGCGCAGGGCCGCTCCGATCACCACCGCCACCACGAGTGTGGCGCTCAGGCCCACCTTCTTCAGTCGGACGTCCGACATACGTGCTTCCCTCCGGGGATTGCTGCTCGTTCGATCCCCTCTCCATGCATGCGGGGTGCCAGCATTCACGCCCCGCAAACGTGCCGGGAACGCAGGATTCCGTTGCAGCAGAGCGGCGCAGTGCGGTCCCGGCCCTGCAACGAAGACGGCCGCCGGCGCGGAGTGCGCGCGGCGGCCGTCGCCATCACGAACCGAAGCTCAGCTCAGAAGATGTAGACCGGCGTGCCCACTGCGACCCGCTCGTAGAAGCGCGCGAGGTCGGCATTGCTCATCCGGACGCAGCCGTGACTCACTGCCTCACCGACGGAGTCCTCGTTGTAGATGTGCGTCCCGTGGATCAGGTAGCCGTCGCCCGTGTCCAGCTTGTAGGGGCCGAGCGCATCCGGCACCAGCCGCTGGTTCGTGCCCACCGGCGGCACATAGACGGTGCCGTCGAAGATGATCTCGTTGCCCGGCGTGAACGGCCAGAAGTTACCGAACTGATTCAGCCGGCCGACGTTGTTGCCGATCGTCAGGATGAAGCTGCCGTCGGCCAGCTCGATCTTGTCTTCCTTCTTCAGCTCATGGACGTCGAGCCCCTGGTGCTTCGCCCGCTCCAGGTAGTGCCAGACGGGGACGTTCCAGAGCGGATTCTCCTGCTTGCGCAACACTTTCCGCTTGCCGCGGGGCGTCTCGAACCAGAACTGCCGGTCCCGGAACTCGAAGCTGCGGGCCATGCCGACCGCGACCGGCACGCTCATCAGCGTATCCCGCCCGCTTACCAGCCACAGGTGCCGCTGCTCGGTGGATACGAGCACCTTCATGCCCCGGTCCGCATCCGCAGCGCTCAGGATCCGGCGCGACTCCGCATTCGCCGGCACCTCCAGCGCAACGGGACGCGCGCCGCTCGCGCTCGATACCTCGAACGGGGCCTGGGCGCTCGTCGCGCCCGGCATCACTGCCGCCGCGGCCGCGATGAGGGCGCAGCGCCACGCCCAGCGGGACGCCGGCGCCAGTAGACCCTCGAGAGCCATCTTCACTCGGTTCATGCTTGATTCCCGGCTGATTTCATCCGACCGCCGGCGACGCCACGCCCCGCGTCGCCAGGATCCGCTCGATCGTCTCGCCGATCTTCACGTTCGGAGTCGATGCACCCGCCGTGAGACCGATCGTCAGTGCCCCCGCCGGGAGCCACCCGGCGACCTCCACCTCCGACGCATCCGCGGCCAGCTCCGGCTTGTGCCGGATCGTGCCGCTCTCCGCGTCGATGCACGTCGCGTCCGCGATGTGGTAGGTGGTCGTATACTCGCGGCACAGGTGCGCGAGGTGATTCGTGTTCGATGAGTTGTACCCCCCGATCACCACCATAAGATCCGGCGGGTCCTGCATCATCCCGATGATCGCGTCCTGCCGCTCCTGCGTGGCGGAACAGATCGTGTCGAACGAGCGGAAGTGAGCCGACAGCGCGTCCTCGCCATGACGGGCGCTCAGGCTGCGGCCGACCTCGGCGGCGATCGCGAGCGACTCCGTCGCCAGCATCGTCGTCTGGTTGGCGACGCCGACCCGCTCCAGGTCCACGTCCGGGTCGAAGCCGGGAGATGCCTTGTCGCGGAAGTGGTACTGAAAGGTCTCGCGCGCCAGGGCGCGCTCGTTCTGCTCGATGTAGTCGCAGACCAGGCGCGCCTCGTTCATGTCCCGCACGACGATGTACTTGCCGTTCGGGTGCGTGTTCACCTGCGAGGCCGTGGCGCGCGTCTCCTCGTGGAAGTACTTCCCGTGGATGAGAGCCGTAAAGGCGTCGCGCGCGTAGGACTCCACCCGCTTCCAGACGTTCAGCACGGAGCCGCAGGTCGTATCGACGAGCACGCAGCCGATCTCCCGCAGGGTCTTGAAGTCGTGCAGTGCCACGCCGAACGCCGGCAGGATGACCACGTCATCGGTCTGCACCGCGGAGAAGTCGAAGACGCCTTCCGGGGTCGGGTAGAGGAAGGTGACGCCGGACTCACGCAGGCGCGTGTTCACGTGCGGGTTGTGGATGATCTCGCCGACCAGGAAGATCCGCTTGTCGGGGAACTTGTGGGTGGCCTGGTAGGCATAGTCGACAGCGCGATCGACGCCGTAGCAGAAGCCGAAGTCCTGGGCGAGGCGGATGGTGAGCTCGCCGAAGGAGGCACGGAAGCCCTGCCCGCGGATCTCTTCGACCAGCGCGCTATGGTACTCGGCAGCGAGCACGGGCTCGATCTCCTTCTTGAGACCGAGTCCGCGGCGAAAATAAGTTTCCTGCATGGGGCGTAAGTTATTGCAGCGGCAGGGGAAAGGCAACGTGCGCGGCGCGGGTGTCCGGCCGCCGGCCGGGAGTGGCCCGCGCTCCGGTGCCGCAGCTCGTGCCCGCAGGAGCGGCGCGGCAGGGTCCCGCCCTCGGTGCGCCGGGGTGTGTTGCGGCAGTTCCGGGCGAGCCTGTATCCTTGCGCGCCCTTTCAGCCCCAGGAGAGCCGTTCCCGTGCCAAGCGATCCATTCGATTTCCTGAAACGTCTGCTCGATACACCCGCGCCGTCCGGCTTCGAGGCCGCAGCCGCTGCCGTCTGGCGGGAGGAAGCGGCCGCGTTCGCCGACGAGGTGCGCGCGGACGTGAGCGGCAACTCCGTGGCGCTCCTGAACCCCGCCGGGAATCCGCGCGTCATGCTTGCCGGTCACATCGACGAGATCGGCATCATGATCACGCACGTCGACGAGGACGGCTACCTGTATTTCGAGGGGATCGGGGGCTGGGATCCGCAGGTGCTCGTCGCACAGCGGATCGTCCTGCTCACCCGGAACGGCCCCGTCCACGGTGTCGTCGGCAAGAAGCCGATTCACCTGATCAAGGGGGATGACCGCGAGAAGGCGTCCAAGGTTTCGGACCTGTGGATCGACATCGGTGCGGGCAAGCGGGAGCGCGTGCTGGAGCGGGGCGTCCGCGTCGGCGATCCGGGCGTTATCGACAGCCGGCTCATCGAGCTGGGCGAGGATCTCATCGTGAGCCGCTCGATCGACAACCGCATCGGCGCCTACATCGTGCTCGAGGCATTGCGGCTGCTCTCGGCAGATCGGCCGGCGGCACAGGTGGCCGCGGTCGCGACGGCCCAGGAGGAGATCGGCTACAGCGGCGGCGGTGCGCGCACGAGCGCCTACACGCTCGAGCCGCACGTTGCGCTCGTCGTGGACGTCACGTTCGCGACCGACGCGCCGGACATGGAGAAAAAGGAGCTGGGCGACCACAAGATTGGCGGCGGGCCGGTGCTGACGCGCGGTTCCGCGGCCCACCCGGTCGTCTTCGAGCGCCTCGTTGCGGCGGCCGAGCGCGCCCGGATCCCCTACACGATCTCCGCCTCGCCCCGCTACACGTCAACCGATGCGGACGCGATCTACCTGTCGCGCGCGGGCGTGCCGACCGGCATCATCTCGGTACCGAACCGGTACATGCATTCGCCGAATGAACTCGTCAGCCGCAAGGACCTGGACGCTGCGGCCCGCCTGATCGCCGCGTTCTGCGCCGACCTCGCCGGTGACGTGGACTTCGTGCCGCGCTGACGGTTATGTTCCTCGGCTCCGACGGCGCACGGATCCGCAGGATCCACGACATCACACAGCCGCTCGACACAGCGACGGCCGTCTGGCCGGGTGATCGGGAGGTCGAGATGGCGTGGACCATGCGGCGCGAGCGTGGCGACAGCGTGAACGTGGCCGCCCTCTGCCTGACCGTCCACGCGGGCACGCACCTGGACGGGCCGCTGCACTTCGAGGACGGCGGCGGCACACCGGCGGACGTGCCGCTCGAGCAGCTGATCGGCCGGGCGCGCGTGATCGATGCGCGCGGCCGCGACGCGCTCGACGCGGACCTGCTCGACGGCATCGATGCGCGTGCCGAGGAGCGGCTCCTGTTCCGCTGCTTCGAGGAGGTCGTGCCGGGCAGGTTCCCGGAGCCGTTCCCCGCGATTGCACCGGCCCTCGCGTGGCGGCTCGCGGATGCCGGCGTGAGGCTGGTGGCGACGGAGTCGCCGTCCGTGGACCCGGTGGACTCGAAGACGCTGGAGTCGCACCGGCTGCTCGCGGCGGGCAACGCCGCGATCGTCGAGAACGTGGTGCTGAGCACCGTGCCCGCCGGCCGCTACACGCTCGTGGCGCTGCCGCTCCGCCTGACGGAGGCGGACAGCGCGCCGGTGCGCGCCGTGCTGCTGGAGCTGGAGCAGGAAGACTGACAGGTCGCCGGACGCGCTGCGGCGCGCGGCCGGTATGAAGACACGAGGCGCCGTGCAATCCGGCCCGCGCACCGCGGGCCCGCAACACAGAGGTCGGGATGGTCGATGCAGGACAGATGGTGAAGAAGATCCAGGAGATGCGCGACGAGGGCTACCTCTCGGACGCAATCCTGCGCGAGACGGTCAAGCAGATCAAGGCGTCGGAGTCCAGCTACAACTTCGTCGGCGTCTACCTCTTCAATCCGGAAGAGAACGAGCTCTGGCTGCACAACTACATGGGCCAGGGGACGGAGCACGCCAAGATCCCGGTCGGGACCGGCGTGTGCGGGACTGCCGTCGCCGAGAAGGCGAACCAGAACGTCCCGGACGTCACGGCGATCGACAACTACCTGGCGTGCAGCCCGCGCACGAAGTCCGAGCTCGTGGTGCTGATCCGTGCCGGCGACGACATCTTCGGCCAGGTCGATATCGACAGCCGCCAGAAGGACGCCTTCCCGAAGGGCGCCCAGGAGAGTCTCGAGCTGATCTCCGAGAAGCTCGCGGAAGTCTTCGTCGCCGAGCGACGCTGACCCGACGGCGGGCGGTGCCACCGCCGCTCGCCGCACGCTCCCGGCTCGCCGCCGCGTCCGGCGCGGGTGATCCTCGCTTCCGAGTGATGCTGCGCACGCTGCTCGCCCCGAATGCATCCGCCATGACGCTCGACGGGACGCGCACCTTTCTCGTCGGCCGGCGCCGCGTGGCGATCATCGATCCCGGGCCGGACGACGCCGACCACCTCCGGCGGGTCGCGGCCGCGGTCGAGGAGGCACCCGCCACGATCCTGCTCACACACCAGCATCCCGACCATGCCGAAGGCGCCGCTGCGCTCGGCCGCCTGCTCGGCGGGGTGCCCCGCAGCATGGCCGCGAGCACGCTCGCCGACGGCGACGCGATCCCGACGGATGCCGGCGCGCTGCACGCCGTCGCGACGCCCGGCCACACGCCCGATCACATTGCCCTGCACTGGCCCGAGGAGTCTGCTATCTTCGTGGGGGACCTCATGATGGGCGGCCTCGACACGGCGCTCGTCGCGCCCCCGGAGGGGAACCTGACCGACTACCTCGCCTCGCTCGACCGGCTCGACGCGTTGCATGCGGCCGTGCTCTATCCGGCCCACGGGCCGGAGGTGCGCGATCCGGCGGCCGCGATCGAGCGGTACCGCGCGCACCGGATGCACCGTCTCGATCAAGTCCGACAAGCACTTGGCAGTGGTGTGGCGGGGCGGGACGCACTCGTTGGGGCGGTGTACGGCGCGGACGTGCCGGAGGGACTGCAGGACTTCGCGCGGGCGGCGATCGATGCGTACGTCGCATACCTGCGCGAAGAGGGGACGGCCGGATGACGCGCGCGGGCGGAGGCGGGCTGGCGCGCCCGGTGGGCGGCGAGGACGCGGTTTCGGCGGGTCGCGTGGAGCTGCGGGCTGACGTCATCGGGCAGCTGCGCGCGATCGTCGAGGATGACGAGGGGCTGATCCTCGACCCGGGCGCACTGCTGGTCTACGAGTCCGACGGGCTGACTGCGTACCGCGAGCGGCCGTGCGCGGTGGTGGCGCCGCGGAGCACGGAGCAGGTCGCCGCGGTGGTGCGCGTGCTACACGCGGCCGGGGTCCCGTGGGTCGCGCGTGGCGCAGGTACCGGCTTGTCCGGTGGCGCGCTGGCGCTGCGGGGCGCGGTGCTGCTCTCGACCGCGCGCATGGACGAGGTGCTCGAGATCGACGCGGCGAATCGCCGGGCGGTGGTGCAGCCCGGGGTCGTGAATGTGGAGCTGACACGCCGGGCGGCGCCGCACGGGCTCTACTACGCACCGGACCCGAGCTCGCAGACGGCGTGCACGATCGGTGGCAACGTTGCGGAGAACGCCGGTGGACCGCACTGCCTGAAGTACGGCGTCACGATGAACCACATTCTGGGTGCGACCGTCGTGCTGCCGACGGGCGAGGTCGTCCGGCTCGGCGGTGCGGGCCGCGAGTCGGGTGGCTACGACCTGCTCGGCCTGTTCGTCGGCAGCGAGGGCACGTTCGGTGTCGCGACGGAGATCGAGGTGAACCTGGAGCCGGCGCCCGAGAGCGTGCGGACGCTGCTGGCCCTGTTCGACGAGATCGACGACGCGACGCGGACGGTGAGCGCCATCATCGCCGAGGGGCTGCTGCCGGCCGCGCTCGAGATGGTCGATCGCCAGGCGATCATCGCCGTGGAGGCGAGCATCTATGCGGCCGGCACGCCGACGGACGTCGCGGGCGCGCTCGTGATCGAGTTCGACGGCGCGCGCGCCGCAGTCGAGGCGGACGTCGAGCGCGCACTGGTGATCTGCCGTACGCACCAGGCCCGCGAGGTGCGGATCGCGCACGACGAGGCGGAGCGGCAGAAGCTCTGGCATGCCCGCAAGAAGGCGTTCGGCGCGATGGGCCGGATCGCGCCCGACGTCCTCGTGCAGGATGCCGTCGTGCCGCGCAGCCGCCTGCCGGAAGCACTCGCGGCCTGCTACCGCATCGCGGCCGAGTACGATCTCACCCTCTGCAATACGTTCCACGCGGGCGACGGGAATCTCCATCCGACGATCGTCTTCGATCGCCGCGACGCCGCCCTCGTCGAGCGCGTCGAGCACGCTTCGAAGGCAATGATGCAGGCGTGCGTCGACGTCGGTGGCACGATCACCGGCGAGCACGGCGTCGGCATCGACAAGCGCGCCTATATGGAGCTCATCTTCGACGACGCGGCGCTCGAGTGCATGTGCGCCATCCGCCGCGTATTCGATCCGACCGGCCTCGCGAACCCCACGAAGATTCTGCCCGTGCGCGTCTGCCGGGAGTGGGTCGGTCCCGTGACGACGCGCGTGTCGGAGCCCGCAGCGTGATCGACGCGCTGCGCCGTGCGGCCGGCAGCGGCGCCGTCGAAGCGCCCGCGCCCGCGGGCTGGACGGTGCACGCACGGGCAGCGCACGCGCTCGTCTCACCGGACAGCGCAGACGCCGTCGCCGCCGTTCTCGCCCTCTGCAGCTCAGAAGGCTGGAGCGTGGAGCCGGCCGGCGCAGGAACCTGGCTCGACCACGGGCGCGCCCCGGAAACCGCCGCGGACGTAATCCTGTCCACACGCCGCCTGGGCACGCGCATCGCCAGTGAGCCCGCCGACCTCGTCGCCGATGTCGACCCCGGTGTGCCGCTGGACGCACTCCGCGACCGGCTCCGCACGGACCGGCAGGAGCTCGCTCTCGACCCGCCGCATGCCGCCGGCTCGACCCTCGGCGCGACCATCAGCCTTGCCGCCGCCGGACCGCTGCGCGCATCCGCTGCCACCCCGCGCGATCACGTCCTCGGCCTCGTCGTCGCCACCGGCGACGGGCGCCTGATCCGCTTCGGCGGACGGGTCGTCAAGAACGTCGCCGGCTACGACGTCGTCCGGCTGCTCACCGGCAGCCGCGGCACGCTCGGCGTCATCACCGGTCTCTGGCTGCGCCTGCGCGCGCTGCCGGCCGGCGACCGCTCGTGGGTCGTCACCGGCGACGCCTCGCAGCTCGTGCAACTCGTTGCCGGACTTGCGACTGTCCAGCCTGCGGCGGCGGAGCTGCTCGCGCCCCGCACCGCCGCGCGCCTCGGCCTGCCGCCGGCCTGGGCCCTGGTGCTGCGGCTGCGCGGCGGCCCGGAAGAGCTCGCCGACGCGCTCCGCAGATTGCGCGGACTCGTTGCTGGACTTGCACTTGACGAGGTCGACACGGCGTTCTGGCAGGCGCTCGACAGGGCCGAGACCGCGGCGCGGCCGGTCATCAGGGTGGCCGGCCTGCCGGCGCGGCTGGGTCCGACGCTGGCGCACTGCGAGGCGTTTATCTCGGCGTCCGGCAACGAGATAGGAGAGTGGCAGCTGGCCGCGCACGCGACGGATGGGATCGTGCGGCTGTGGCCGGGGCAGGATCCGGGCGATACTGTGGCGGAGGCGCTGATCGATCTGCGTGCAGCCGCGGAAGCGGATGGTGGCTCGGTCCTGCTGGAGGGTGCGGGTCCCGCGCTCCAGGCGCGGGTCCCGATCCGCGGTGCGGTGGACGAGGTGACGCGCCGGCTGGAGCGGGAGTTGAAGCGGGTGATGGATCCTGCGGGCATTCTGGCACCGGGCAGGTGGACGTGAGCGGACGGTCCGAGTGAGGGAAGTCGAAGGCGGTGCGCTGGCGGCGTTGCGGGCGGAGGAGGAGCGCCTGCTCGCGTGCGTGCACTGCGGGTTCTGCCTGAATGCGTGTCCGACGTACACTCGCCTGGGCAACGAGGCGGACTCGCCGCGCGGGCGGCTGGTGCTGATGCGTGCGGTCGCGGAGGGTCGGCTGGACGCGGACGCGGATGCGTTCGCTCGGCACATCGATCAATGTCTGGGGTGCCGGGCGTGCGAGACGGTGTGCCCCTCGGGCGTCGAGTACGGCTTTCTGCTCGAGCACGCGCGCGCGGTGATCGCGGAAGAGCGCGGCATCGGCCCGTTGACGAAGGCCCTGCTGATCGGGTTCAGCCGGCGGCCGGTCGCGGTGATGTCCTCGATGATCGGGCGGGTGCTGCGGGCCGGCGGGTTTGCGGGTGCGGTCGCGCGGCTGCTGCCGCGCCGGCTGGGCACGGCGCGCACCGGTCTGGCCATGCTGGCTGCGACCCGGCCGTGGGGTGCGCTTCGGCGCGGGGCGGTTGCGGCAGTGGGCACGGGGGGCGTGGCGGGCGGGCGGATCTCGGTATCAGCGGGCCCGGTGCAGAGCACGGCGCTGGGGCAGCCGGCGGGCCCGGATGCGCCGGCCGGGGACAACTACGAGCTCGCGGATCCGCATGGGCGCGCCGGTGAGGTTCCCGCGGGAACGGGGATGGGCGTGGCGACGCGGGCGGACGATGCGCGCGGGGGCGGGCGAACGCGCGTCGCTCTCCTGCGTGGGTGCGTGCAGCACGGCCTGTTCGCGCGGGTGAACCGGGCGACGGAGCGTGTGCTGCGGGCGAACGGCTGCGATATCGTGGAGGTGCCGGGGCAGGTATGCTGTGGTGCGCTGCACGCGCATTCCGGTGAGCTCGAGCATGCGCACATGCTCGGCCGCGCGAACATCGAGGCGTTCGAGGCGGCGGGCGTGGACTACGTGATCGTGAACGCGGCCGGCTGTGGCGCGATCATGAAGGAGTACGGCACGCAGCACGAGCGCGATGCGGCATGGGCCGGGCGCGCGGCAACCTTCTCCACGCGGGTGCGCGACCTGTTCGAGTTCCTCGTCGAGCGCGGGGTTCGCACGGGGGCGCCGCTGCCGCTGCGCGTCACGTACGACGCGCCCTGCCACCTGCATCATGCGCAGCGCATCACGCGCGCACCGCTCGATGTGCTCGCGACGATCCCGCAGCTCGAGCTGGTCGAGCTGGCCGACGCGGAGGAGTGCTGCGGTGGTGCCGGAGTGTACGGCATTCAGCATCCGGAACTGGGTGGCCGCATCGTGGACGACAAGCTGGACGCGATCGCAGCGACGGGTGCGCAGGTGGTGGTGACACCGAATCCTGGCTGTATCATGCAGATCGGTGCCGGGCTGGTGCTGCGCGGCGACGACCGTCCAGTGCTGCATCCGATCGAGCTGCTGGACGAAAGTTATCGACGCGCAGGATGGGGAGGTGGTGACGGTGGCTGATCCGAAGCACGATACCGATGCGGTTGCCGCCGCACTCGGCATCTCCTGGGACGATGCCCGCGAACGGGTGCTGGCACGCATCGGCACTTACGTCGGCCACGAGACGCCGAGCGGGCATCCGGAGCTGCTTGACCCCCTCGCCGGCCTGGTCACTGCCGACCTGCGTGCGGCGGGCGCGGAAATCACGTCGTATCCGGCGCCGGGTCTCGGCACGAACCTCCTCGCGGAGATCCCGGGTGGCGAGGAAGCGGCACCGCTGCTGCTGCTCGCGCACATCGATACCGTGCACCCGGTCGGCGCCTTCGGTGGCGGCGCGCTGCGCCTCGAGGATGGCCGGGCGTTTGGCCCCGGCGTGTACGACATGAAGGGCGGTGCAGCGCTGCTCGTCGAGGCACTCACGCTGCTTCGTGAGAGTGGGAAGAGGCCGCGCAGACCTGTCCGCATGCTGATCACGTGTGACGAGGAGATCGGCTCGCACAGCTCGCGCGCACTGATCGAGACCCACGCGCGTGAGGCGGGCGCGGTGCTCGTGCCGGAGCCATGCATGCCGGATGGCGGCGTGAAGACCGGCCGCAAGGGCGTAGCCACCTATCGTCTCGAGGTGAAAGGTGAAGCCGCGCACGCAGGCATCGATCCGGGCCTCGGCGTGAGCGCGTCGCATGAGCTCGCGCGTCAGATGATCGACGTGTTCGCGCTTGCGGATCACCCGCGCGGCACCACCCTGAACATCGGCATGATCGGCGCGGGCAGCGCCACGAACGTGATTCCCGCGAGTGCATGGGCAGCGATCGACGTGCGTCTCGCCGATCCTGCCGAAGGTGACCGCGTGCACGACGCGCTCTACCGGCTGCACGTGTATGATGCCCGCACCAGCGTGAGCGTGGTGCGCACGGAGTACCGCCCGCCGCTCGTGCGCTCGCCCGGAGTGGTCGCGCTGTACCAGCACGCACGCACGCTCGCTGCCGAGCTCAGTGCCGATCTCGGTGAGGGCTCCACGGGTGGCGGCAGCGACGGCTCGATCGCGGCCGCCGTCGGCGCCGCCGTGCTGGACGGCCTCGGCCCACGCGGCGCCGGCGCACATACGCTCCACGAGCACATCGTGATGGACGACCTGCCCTTTCGCCTGGCCCTGCTGTGTCGACTGGTCGAGACGCTGTAGCGATCCGCCCGCTCACGAGCGCGGCCGACCTGCGCGCGTGCGTCGCGCTCCAGGACGCCACGTGGGGGCCACGCTTCAGCGAGCGCGTCCCCTACGCCGTCCTCTGGTTCTCGCTCCGCATCGGCGGTGTCCTCCTGGGCGCATTCCGGCGCGACGATCTGATCGGCTTCGTCTACGGCATGACCGGCTATCAGGACGGCCGGCCGCTTCACTGGTCGGACATGCTCGCGGTCCGCGCCGATGCACGCGACCACGGGCTCGGCGTGCAGCTCAAGGCCGCCCAGCGGCGCGTGCTGCTCGAGCGCGGCGTGCCGGTGGCGAACTGGACGTTCGACCCGCTCGAGTCCCGCAACGGTCACGTGAACTTCACGCGTCTGGGCGCGCTCTCGCGCGAGTACATCCGTGACGTGTACGGCGACTCGGATTCGCCGCTGCACGTCGGCATCGGCACGGACCGCCTGGTCGTGGAATGGCCGCTGGCGAGCGAACGCGTCGCGCAGCGGCTCGAGGGAACGGGTGCCGAAGCCGCCACACCGCACGACCTCTCCGCGCTGCCCGTCATCAACCGCGTGCGCATGAGTGATGGGGTGCCGCACTGCGACGATCCGGACCTGACTCTCGATGCACCGCGCGTGGGTCTGCTCATCCCCGCATCCATCCAGGATGTGAAGCTGCATGCGCCCGAGCTCGCACGGGACTGGCGAACCTGCACGCGCGCGGCGTTCGAGGCGTACCTCGGGGGCGGCTATGTCGTGAGTGAGCTGGTGCGGCGGGACGGGCAGGTGAGCAGCTACATCCTCGAGCGCAACGTCGCGGTCTGAACCTCAGCCGTCGGCGACCGGCGTGTGCGGGGGTCGCGGCCGCAGCCCCTTCGCCTCGTAGAGCGCGCGGTCGGCGGCATCGATGAGTGCCTCCGGCGAACGCATGTCCTCCGTGTACGGCGCGAGACCGGCCGACGCCTCGAGTCGTCCGTTCCCGAGCGTGTCCACGACCGCGCGGAAGCGCGCGAGCACGCGCTCGATGAAAATCGTACCTTCCTGCGCCGTCGCATCCGCGAGCAGCACGAAGAATTCATCGCCGCCATAGCGCGCGGCCAGGTTCATGGCGCGGGTCTCCGCGGCGAGCACGGTGCCGAATGCGCGCAGCGCCGCATCGCCCGCAACGTGACCGTACGCGTCGTTGTATTCCTTGAATCCGTCCAGATCGAACATCACGCCGACGAGCTGACGCCCGCGCCGCGCCGCAGCGAACTCGCGGCCGACGTCGCGCTCGAGCTGACGACGGTTGGCGAGACCCGTGAGCGGATCCGTGAACGACAGCAGCTTCACCTGCTGGAACAGACGCGCATTCTCGATCGCAATCGCCGCCTGGTCACCGAGTGCACCGAGCAGCTCGAGGTCATCGTCCGTGAACGGCTGGCGACCAATGCAGATGAGGGCACCCAGCATGCGCGCGCGGTAGACCAGCGGCGCGGCGGCCATGCTCGATTCCTTCAGATAGGGCAGACTCGCCTGGCTCACGAATGGGTCCGATGCCACACACGGCGTCGCGCGCGGACGTGCCCGCGTCACCACCCAGCCCGTGAAGCTGCCGTCCACCGGAAAGCGCATGCCGAGCAGCTCGTCCGGCAAACCGTGCCCGGCACGGCAGACCAGCGTGTCGCCGCCATCCTCCAGCAGCTCGACGGCTGCCGCGTCCGCCCCGAGCAGGCGGCACGCCCACCGACTCACCAGCACGAGCGTCTCGTCCACGTCGTGCGTCTGCGCGAGCGCCCTGCTCAGGTCCACGAGTGCCCGGCTCTGTGCCAGCGCGCGCCGCTCCGCCGGCAGCGTGCGCATCGAGCGCATCAGCTGGGCGGAGCGCAGTGCGAGCATGGAGCCCAGCAGGCCAGCCGCCAGGCCGACACTGCCCGGCAGCGGGCGCAGCAGTGCGTCGACCGCGATCGCGCCCATGACCACAGCGACGAGTGGCGGGGTGACATGGCGCAGCGCAACGGCGCGATCCCCGCCCCGCGCAATCTCCCGATCGCCCGGATCCCGCGCTCCCTGTGCCGTCGCGCCGAGCGCAATCAGCCCCCAGCCCGCAATCATCGCGAGGGCCGCCGGGGACGAGGCATCACAACACAGTGCCTGACCGAGCGCCAGCGGAACGGCCCCGAGCGCGAGCACCGAGGCGCCAGTCCCGAAGCCGAGCGCCGGAACGCGTGCGCGCCCGCCGCCCGCCGCGACCAGCACGCCGAGCGTCGCGACGCACAGTGCGAGCGCCGGGACGATGTTCAGGAGGAGCTGTTCGGCAAAGGAGAGCGCCAGCGCACCGCGCGCGGCGAGGTCCGCCGACGGCGCCCAGTGCAGGATCACGACGCTGGCAGCCGTCGCGAGCATCGCGGCGTCGAGCGCGGTCTCGCCCGCGCGCGCGCGATCACGCCCGTGTACCTGCGTTGCCAGCGCACACAGAACGAGCACGAACATCGTCAGGAAACCCGCTCCCGCGACGTCGCTCCAGAGTCCCTCCGGAAAGAGGACGTGCGCAGCCGCCGTGAACGCCGCAGCCGCGCCGGCACCGGCCAGCAGCTTCCACGAACGCGCACTGCCACGCGGCAGCGGCCGCGACGCGCGCACTGCGAACAGTGCTGCGCCCAGAGGAGCCGCGATCAGCAGCGCGCCGACCAGCACGGCCCCGCCCGTACGCAGGCGCATGCCCGCGGCAAGCAGCAGCATGAGCGCATACACGAGTCCCACCCACCAGACTGCCCTGCTTCCGCTCACCAACCGTAACGGAGTCAGAACAGCGCCAGCGGACGGTTCCGCGCGAGCGCGTGCTGTGTCCTTCGTCGGACCCACAGATCCCTCTTTCACCGGCGCGCTCCGAGGCAGGATGCCGGAGAACAGGATGGGGGAGAGTAGTCGAACGGTAACGGCGGAAACGCCCGTGGACAAGAGACTTGCCGCCGCGTCACCCTCGGTCGGACGCCTCGATCAGCTCCAGGACCCGCCTCACGTGCCGTTCCTGCGTCCGCAGATTCCCCACCGCCAGGCGCAGCGCGTACCTGCCCCGAACCCGGCTGTGCGACAGGAAAACCTCTCCGGACGCGTTCAGCCGCTCGAGGAGCCGCTCATTCAGCGCGTCCAGCGCGGCCTCGTCCGCGCCGGCCTTCACCTGCCGGAAGGCGACGACGGAAAAATCTACCGGCGCAAGGCGTTCCAGGCCCGGCCGCCGGTCGACCTCGTCCGCGAACAGCCGGGCCAGACGGAGGTGCTCGCGGAGCCGGTCCTGGATGCCCTGGACCCCGAAGTAGCGGAGGACGAACCAGAGCTTGAGGGCGCGGAACCGGCGGCCGAGGGCGAGGCCGTAGTCCATGAGGTTGCGGGCGGCGGGGTCCTCGGCGGTGACGAGGTAGTCGGGTGTCAGGGAGAAGGCGCGGCGCATGACGTCGTCGCGGCGGGTGTAGAGAGCGGAGCAGTCGACCGGCACGAAGAGCCACTTGTGCGGGTTGACGACGAGGGAGTCGGCGAGCTCGCAGCCATCGAGGACGTAGCGCATCTCCGGCAGGATTGCGGCGGCGCCTCCGTAGGCGGCGTCCACGTGGAGCCAGAGGCGGTGCTCGCGGCAGACCTCGGCGACGCGGCGGACGGGATCGACGCCCGTCGTGGAGGTGGTACCGACGGTGGCGACGACGGCGATCGGGCGGATGCCGGCGGCGACGTCCTCTTCGATGGCATTGCGCAGGGCATCGATCCGCATGGCGAAGCGCTCATCGGTGGGGAGTCGCCGCAGGCCGGAGAGGCCGATGCCGAGCGCGATGGCTGCCTTGTCCACGCTGGAGTGCGCCTCGGACGAGCAGTAGATGCGCAGGCGCGGCAGCTCGGGACGGCCAGCCAGTCCGTCCTCGCGCACGCGCAGTGAGGCATCAGCTTCACGGGCTGCCGCGAGGGCGTACAGGGTGCTCGTCGAGGCGGTGTCGTTGATGGTGCCGATGAAGCCCTCGTCCAGGCCCATCATCTGCCGGAGCCAGTCGAGCGCGACCTGCTCCAGCTCGGTGGCGGCCGGACCGCTGCGCCAGACCATGGCGTTCACGTTGAGGGCGGCGGCGAGCAGCTCGCCCAGGATGCCGGGGCCGGAGCCGGTGATGCCGAAGTAGGCGAAGAAGCCGGGGTGATTCCAGTGCGTGGTCGCCGCCGGAACGAGCCGCTCGAAGTCGTCGAGCACGCGCTCGAACGGCTCGGGTGCAGGGGGCGGTGCCGCGGGCAGCGCGCGCACGAGATCGCCTGGCTGTGACCGCGAGAGCACAGGCCACCGCTCGAGATCATCGAGGTAGGCCGCGACCCAGTCGATGAGACGGTGGCCGAAGCGGCGGAACGCGTCCGCGTCCATGTCGCCGGCCGCCTGCCGCGGCGCGTGCGCACCGTCCCTGTCGTCGAACATCACTTGCCCTCCGCTGCGGAGGCGGGGATGATAACGTCGTGCGCGCGCGGCCCGCGAGCGCGCTGCCACCTCGGATCAGGACGGGAATGAAGCAATTTTTCCTTGTGTGCCTTGCTGCAGCGGCCTGCGCGCCCGCTGCTGCCACGCGGGGCGGCCCCGGCGTGCCACCTCTCGGGGCCGTTGCCGACTCGGTCATTGCCGCGCCACCGCTCGATCGCACGCACTGGGGCATTCTCGTGGTGGACGCGGCGAGCGGACGAGAGCTGTACCGCCACGACGCGCAGCGCCATTACATCCCGGCATCGAACACGAAGCTCGTGGTGACGGCTGTCGCACTCGGCATGCTCGGGCCGGACTACCGGTACCGAACGGAGCTGCGTAGCGTCGGGCTCGCCGGTGACAGTGCGGCAGCGCTCGTTGTACACGGCACGGGCGACCCGACGCTGTCGGCGCGCTTCCATGATCGGCGCCACGCAGGTCTGGATTCGATTGCCCGGTCGGTCGCGCGCAGTGGCCTGCGCAGTGTCGCGCGGCTGGTGGTGGACGCGAGCGCGTTCGACGACGAGCGCATCCACAGCGCGTGGGAAGTAGGGGACCTGCCCTGGTCGTATGCGCCGCCGACCGCGGCATTCGCCGTGGAAGAGGGCACGTTCGTGCTCGTGCTGGAGCCCGGCGATACGGTCGGTGCGCCCGCGCACGCCCGGGTGATCGGCACGGCTGGGCAGCCCGTTGCGGCGAAGGTGAGCACGGATACTGCGAACGCGCGTACGAGGCTGCAGATCGACTACCTCGCGCGCACGGACACGATCTTTCTGACCGGCCAGATCGGAGTCGGTGCTGCGCCCGACACGTCGACGCTCGCGGTCACACGACCCGAGCAGTTCGCCGGTGTTGCGCTGATGGAGGCGCTCGCGCGCGCAGGCGTGAGTGTCGGTGAGCTGGAAGTCGTGCGCGACACCACGGCCGCGCGGGGGCTGCGCCAGAGAGGCCAGCTCCTGTACGCGCATGAATCGCCGCCGATGCGCGACATCGTCGCGGCGATCCTGCAGCCGAGCCAGAACTGGATCGCGGAGCAGGTCCTGAAGACGCTCGGCGTCGTCTATCGTGGAACCGGCAGCTGGGACGCCGGGCTGGAGGTCGAGCGCGAGTACCTGACCATGCAGGCAGGACTCGACTCCATGTCGTTCTCGCTGCGCGATGCCTCGGGGCTGTCCGCGCAGAACCTGCTCGCGCCGGAAGCGATCGTGCGCCTCCTTGCCCATGCGCGCGCACAGCCGTGGGCCGGCGCATACCGGGCGGGAATGGCGCAGCCCGCGCTGGAAGGCAGCACGCTCGAGAACCGGCTCGCTGCACTGGAGGGCCGGCTGTTCGCAAAGACCGGCACGATCTCGAACGTGGCAACGCTCAGCGGCTATCTCGTCACGGACGGCGGCCGCGATATCCTGTTCAGCATCATGGCAAACGGGTCGGGACGACCGTCCGCGCCCGTGCGCGCCGGCATCGACCGCATCGTCGCCGCGATTGCAACGGAGAGTGGATCATGAAACCGGACGTACGCAGATGGCTCATCGTGGTCGCAGCCGTGCTGGTCGCTTTCCTCATCGGCTACGCGTGGCAGCGCATGCGCGCCGGCGGGTTCGAGGAACGTCTGCAGGACACGAGTCGCGAGCTCGAGCTGCAGCGCATCGAGTCGACCCTCGGAGCAGCCGCAATCGAGGCGCACAGCGGCAGCTTCGAGATCGCGCGCCAGCACGCGAGCGATTTCTTCACCCGCCTCCAGGCACAGCTCGACAGCATGCCCGCGGCGATGCAGCCGGAAATGCGGGAGCTGCTGTCACGCCGGGACGCACTCATCACCGCGCTGTCGCGCAACGACGTGCAGTCCGGCCCGCAGCTCGGGCAGATGTTCCGACGCTATCGCACGGCGATGGGCGAGACCGTCGGCCCGACGGGCGGCATCCTGCCTGCGCCGGCGACGCCGGATACGGGGGTGGGTACGGATACGTCGGAGGTGGGGCCGGGGCCCGGGCCCGGTCCGGATACGACGGGGGCGGCGGTGGATACCGTAGCGGACGGTGCGTGAACGACGGAAGCGGCGATGCGGCGTGCTGCGCTGCCACGCGGCGGCTCAGCCGTCGTCCGTGCTCAGCGGCGGGTCGGTCCAGATCGTCTCGACGTCGACGGCCGTCGCCTGCGCGTCCTGGATGTAGAGCTTGAAGCGGCGGATCTCGCTCTGGTCGACGCCGAGATCGGAGCCGGTCTCCTGTGCCAGATCAGGCTTCTTCGCGCTCGACGAAGACGTGGCCGTCGGCTTCGAGGGCGGCGCGGGTGGCGCGGTAGCCTTCCTGGAGGAAGTAGGCGGTCTGGGAGAAATCGAACGTGCCGCAGCGCTCGAGGCGTGGCTGGACGAGCGTGACGGGGGGGCCGGCCCAGGCGTGGAGCTTCGCGCGTTTGCGGAGCGTCGCCATGAGCTGAAAGACGCGCTGGTGGATACCGACGAGTCCCTGCGCGACGACCGCGGCGGCGTCGACCGGCCCCTCTGCGCCGGCATCGATGGCGATGATTCGAGTCGCTCCGCGTTCGGCGGCGCGCTGAATGGGCAGGGTATCGAGGACGCCGCCGTCCACGAACAGGCCGTCGCCAATGGCGGCGGGCGGGAAGAACACCGGCAGGGCGCAGGTCGCGTAGACGGCATCTGCCAGGGACACGTCCTCCCGGCCCCCCGCGCCGAACCACACGGCTTCGCCGGAGCCGAGGTCCACCGCATTCATGGATACCGGGAGGTGCAGCTCGGCGAACGTCTTCACCGGGAGGGTGCGCCTAATGTACTCCCGGAAGGGAAGGTCGTGGAAAACGGAGGGCTGGCGGATCCCGTTCAGCAGCACGGCCCAGCGGTTCAGCGCGACGATGTCCGCCTTCTCGAGGGCGAGCGCCCGGGTCGTGAGCGCCTCCGGACCCGCGCCCGCACCGATCATCGCGCCGACCAGCCCGCCAATGCTCGTGCCGATGATCTCGTGGATGACGACGCCCGCCTCCTGCAGCGCCCGCCAGGCGCCCACGTGCGTCATCCCCTTGATGCCGCCGCCGCCCAGGACCAGAACGACACGTTCCATTGATGCCTCCGTCGGTGATGCGTTCTGGAAGATAAAGTCGGCACGTCCCGAAGTGCTGCTTCTCCTCTGAAAACGCGCTCCGGTCCACCCCGTTGACACCCCTGCGGCGGCTGGGTACGTTCCGATGTTGATACCGAGAATCATTCTTGAAAACGATACGAGCACATGAGTGAGCCGCTGCTGAAGATCGAGAACCTCCATGCTGTCATCGCGGATGACGGGACGGAGATACTGCGGGGTGTGGATCTGGAGATCGGCGTTGGGGAGATCCACGCGATCATGGGTCCGAACGGGTCGGGGAAGAGCACGCTGTCGAAGGTGCTGAGTGGCCATCCGGGCTACGAGGTGACGGAGGGCGCGGTCTGGTTCAAGGGTGAGAACCTGCTGGAGCTGGAAGTGGACGAGCGCGCGCGCGCTGGGATCTTCCTGGCGTTCCAGTATCCGGTGGAGATTCCGGGCGTCTCGATCGCGAATTTCCTGCGGGCGAGTGTGCAGGCGGCGAGTCCGGATGAGGAAGTGGACATTTTCGACTATCAGGAGCAGCTGCTTGAGCGCATGGCGCTCCTGGAGATGGATCCGTCGTTTGCGGAGCGGTCGGTGAACGAGGGGTTCAGCGGCGGCGAGAAGAAGCGCAACGAGATTCTGCAGCTGGCGATGCTGGAGCCGGCGCTGGCGGTCCTGGACGAGACGGATTCGGGGCTGGACATCGACGCGCTGAAGGTCGTCTCGAGCGGTGTGAACAAGCTGCACGAGGAGCGGTCGGAGATGTCGTTCCTGGTGATCACGCACTATCAGCGGATCCTGAACTACATCAAGCCGGACCGTGTGCACGTGATGGTGCAGGGTCGGATTGCGCGGTCGGGCGGGCCGGAGCTGGCCGAGGCGCTAGAGGCGCGCGGCTACGAGGGATACCGCGAGGCGGTTGTAGCGAAGGCGTAGCCGGGATCGAGAGAACTGCGGGTCTGGGCCTGGGCCCTGGGCCCGTGCCCGTTGGTGCGAGAACAGGATTCTCGCGAGGAGCAAGACAATGCCAGAGAATGAGACGATCGCCGGACTCGGGCTGGAAGAGTACAAGTACGGCTTTGTCACGGCGGACAAGCCAGTGTTCAAGGGCCGTCCCGGGCTGGACGAGGAGATCGTACGCGAGATTTCCGCGCACAAGGGCGAGCCGGACTGGATGCTGGAGTTCCGGCTGAAGGCGCTGAAGATCTACCGTTCGAAGCCGATGCCGACGTGGGGCGGTGATCTGTCCACGCTCGAGGAGACGCTGGACGAGATCTACTACTACATCCGGCCGCAGGAGCAGATGGAGCGGTCGTGGGATGATGTCCCGCAGGAGATCAAGGACACGTTCGAGAAGCTGGGCATCCCGGAGGCGGAGCGGAAGGTGCTCGCGGGTGTCGGCGCGCAGTACGAGTCCGAGATGGTCTACCACTCATTGAAGAAGGAGTGGGAGGACAAGGGCATTCTCTTCGAATCAATCGAGGACGGGCTGAAGAAGTACCCGGACATCTTCCGCGAGCATTTCGCGACGGTCGTGCCGCCGCAGGACAACAAGTTCGCGGCGTTGAACAGCGCGTGCTGGTCGGGCGGCAGCTTCGTGTACATCCCGAAGGGCGTGACGGTCGACATCCCGCTGCAGGCGTACTTCCGGGTGAACGCCGAGCGCATGGGTCAGTTCGAGCGCACGCTGATCATCGTCGAGGATGGTGCGAACGCGCAGTACATCGAGGGGTGCACGGCGCCCACGTACACGACGGAGTCGTTCCACTCGGGTGTGATCGAGATCATCGTGAAGCCGGGTGCACGCTTCCGCTACGTGACGATTCAGAACTGGTCGCACAACATGTACAATCTCGTGACGCAGCGGGCGATGGTGCACGAGAATGCACACATGGAGTGGCTGGACGGCAATCTCGGCTCGAAGCTCACGATGAAGTATCCATCGTGCTACCTGGTCGGCGACCATGCGCACGGCGAGATCCTGTCGATCGCCTATGCCGGCGACGGGCAGCATCAGGACACGGGCGGCAAGGTCGTGCACGCCGCACCGCACACGACGTCGCGCATCATCTCGAAGTCGATCTCGAAGGGCTCGGGACGCTCGACGTACCGCGGCCTGTGCAAGATCTACGAGGGTGCCGACGGTGCGAAGTCGAACGTGGAATGTGACGCGCTGCTGCTGAACGAGACGTCACGAACGGACACGTTCCCCTACATCGAGATCGAGGAGCAGAGCGCGAGCGTCGGTCACGAGGCCACGGTCTCGAAGATCGGCGAGGAGCAGCTGTTCTATCTGATGAGCCGGGGCCTGAAGGAGGAGGAAGCGGCAGCGATGATCGTGCGCGGCTTCATCGAGCCGATCGCGAAACAGCTCCCGCTCGAGTACGCAGTCGAGCTGAACCGTCTGATCGAGCTGGAGATGGAGGGATCCGTTGGCTGATCTGGTCGTAGCGATGGAGGGCGTGACCGGCGCCTACAACGCCGAAGCCGTGGAGAAGCGCGCGGCGAACGAGCCGCACTGGCTGAAGGCACGGCGCCAGCAGGCGTGGCGCGCATACGAGGAGATGCCGCTGCCGACGATGCACCTCGAGGAGTGGCGCTACACGTCGGTCTCGCAGCTCGGCTGGGACGAGGTGAGTCTCGCCGATCCGGCAGCAAACACCACGTCCGGTGATGCCGCACAGGCCCTGCTGGATGGCAAGGACGCGTCCGCCCGCGTGGTGCAGGCAGGCCCTTCCATCATCTCCATCGAGCTCGCCGAGGCGCTGGCGAAGAAGGGCGTGCTTCTGCTCGACATCGCGAAGGCGGCGGATGAGTACGGTGAGCTGATCGAGAAGCATCTCGGCACCCGCGCCGTCGGACCGCAGCACGGCAAGTTCGCGGCGCTGAACTCCGCGTTGTGGACGGCCGGCATCTTCCTGTACGTGCCGCGCGGCGTGCGCATCGACTCGCCGATCCGTGTCGCGCGCTACATCGACGAGCCGGGTCACGCGTACATGCCGCGTACGCTGATCGTGGCCGAGGAAGGCAGCAGCTTCGGCTTCGTCGAGGAGATGGCCTCGCCGGACCTCGAGGGCACGACGTTCGTGAACGGTGTCGTCGAAGTCATTGCGTCGGCGTCCGCGCAGGTGCAGTACGTGTCGCTCCAGCGCTGGGGTCGCGGTGTGAAGCATGTCTCCACGCAGCGCACGATCGCGCAGCGCGACGCGAACCTCGACACGCTCGTCGTGAACCTCGGCGCCGATGTCGCGCGCGTGGACCTCGCCGCATCGCTCGAGGGACCGGGCTCGCGCAGTGACATGCTCGGGTTGTACTTCGGCAGCGGCGACCAGCACTTCGACCACAACACGCGCCAGGACCATCGCGTCCCGCATGCACAGAGCGACCTGCTCTACAAGGGCGCTCTCGATGAGTCCGCACACGCGGTATTCCGCGGCATCATCAAGGTGTTCCCGAAGGCGCAGCGCACCGACGCGTACCAGACGAACCGCAACCTGCTGCTGTCCCGGGACGCGAACTCGACGTCGCTGCCCAACCTCGAGATCGAGGCGGACGACGTGCGCTGCTCACATGCCGCGACCGTCGGCCAGCTCGACGAGGAAGAGCTGTTCTACATCATGAGCCGCGGCATCCCGCGCAACATCGCGGAGCGACTGGTGGTCTTCGGTTTCTTTGGCGAGGTCCTCGAGCGCTTGCCACTACCCGGTGTGGTCGAGGAGCTGCGTGCGGCCATCGAGCAGAAGCTTGGCTGAAGCGGAGCTCGTGCGCGCGGCGGCCGTCGACGACGTGCCGCCGAATACGCTGCTGGGTGTGGTGCTGAACGGAAAGAAGATCTGCCTGGCGAACGCGGACAGCCGCATTTACGCGTTCGCCGACAACTGCACACACCGGGATTTCCCGATGCACGCAGGCGAGATCGAAGGGGTGGAGATCGTGTGCGGCTGGCACGGCGCGAAGTATGACATGGCGACCGGCCGCGTGACGCGACTTCCGGCCATCAAGCCGTTGAAGACGTATGAAGTGAAGATCGAGGACGGCGCGATCTGGGTCGCCGTTTAGCGCGGTCGCTGCTCGTGCACGACCGCGCGTCGTATCCGGAGGCCGCCATGGCCACTGTCATTCCCGATGTCGAACGAATCCGCGCGGACTTCCCGCTGCTGACGCAGACGGCGAACGGCCATCCGCTCGCCTATCTCGACAATGCCGCGACCGCGCAGAAGCCGCGCGCCGTCATCGAGGCGATGACGCGGTTCCTGCTCGAGGACAATGCCAACGTCCACCGCGGTCTCTACGACCTTGCCCGGCGCGCCACGGACGCGTACGAGAACGCGCGTGTGCGGCTGGCCGAGTTCATCAACGCACCCGCGCCCGAAGAGGTGATCTGGGTGCGCGGTGCGACCGAGGCGATCAACCTCGTCGCATCGACGTGGGGCGCGGCGAACCTCGCGCCCGGTGACGAGATCGTGCTGACGCTGCTCGAGCATCACTCGAACATCGTGCCCTGGCAGATCATCGCCGAGCGCACCGGCGCGGTGATCCGCTGGGTGGATATCGACGACGAAGGCCGCCTGCGGCTGGATCAGCTCGATGAGCTGCTGAGCGAGCGGACGAAGCTCGTTGCAGTCGGCCACGTCTCGAATGCACTCGGCACGATCCACCCCGTGCGCACGATCGTCGACAGGGCACATGCCGTCGGCGCGCTCGTGCTCGTCGACGGCGCACAGGCCGCACCGCACCTGGACGTCGACGTACAGGCGCTCGGCTGCGACTTCTACGCGCTGTCCGGCCACAAGATGTGCGGCCCGATGGGCATCGGCGTGCTGTGGGCGCGGCGCGAGCTGCTGGACGCGATGCCGCCGTACCAGGGCGGTGGCGAGATGATCGACACCGTTACCATGGAATGCTCCACCTGGGCGGAAGTGCCGCACAAGTTCGAGGCGGGCACGCCGAACGCCGCGGGCGCCGTCGGCCTCGCTGCCGCGTGCGACTATCTCGATGCGATCGGTCACGAAACCCTGTGGGCTCATGAGATGGAGCTGACGCGCTACGCGCTCGAGCGGCTGCCAGAGGTCGAGGGCCTCACGCTGTTCGGCCCGACGAACCCGGAGGAGCGCACGGCCGTGTTCTCCTTCGCGCTCGAGGGCGTGCACCCGCACGACATCGCGACGATCCTGGATGCCGAGGGCATCGCGGTACGTGCCGGACATCACTGCGCACACCCGCTCATGCAGCGGCTGGGCGTACCGGCAACCGCACGTGCGTCGCTGTACCTGTACAACACGACGGACGAGATCGATCGGCTGGTGGACGGGCTGAACACGGCGCGGGCGATCTTCTCCTGACCTTTCGACTTTCCCTGAGCCACGCAGCATGACGATAGACCGCTCGACGCCCGCCCTGGGCGGCCTCTTCCAGGAGCTCATCCTCGAGCACTACAAACGCCCCCGCAACCGCGGCGCGATCGCGGATGCCGACGCGACCGTGCACATGAAGAATCCGTCGTGCGGCGACGAGATCCACCTCGGCCTGCGACTGGGTGAAGACGGACGCATCGCGGAGGTGAAGTTCCTCGGCGAAGGCTGCTCGATCTCGCAGGCATCGGCGTCGATGATGACGCAGCTGCTCGTCGGCAAGACGTCCGAGGAGGTCACGCAGCTGGCTGGTCGCTTCACCGACATGATGCGTGGCGATGCCGAGGCGGCGAAGGACCGCGCGCTCGGCGACACGCGCGCACTTGCGGGCGTCGCGAAGTTTCCCGTGCGGGTGAAATGCGCGCTGCTGGGGTGGGATGCGGTGGCGGAGGCGCTGAAGGGCGCGATGCTGCGAGACAGCGGACGTGAATCGTAACACGCCACTGGGGACCCTGATGCGACGACGGACGTTGCAGCGTCGTCCGCGGATACTACTGCTTCTACTGCTCCTGGCCGTGCCGATCGGCACCCTGCATGCCCAGACACCTGCCGTACGGGATTCGCTCCTGCAGCTCGCGCAGCAGGAGCGCTGGATCATTCGCGCGACTCTGCTGCACGGTGACGCCTCGCAAGGACGGGTCACGGCCTTCGCGAGCGGACGGCTCCGAATCGATGGTGCCGAGATTCGGACCGACTCCATACGCAGTGTCGCGCGCCTTCGCACGAAGAGCCCCTGGCGCGGTGCCGCCTGGGGAGGTGGGATCGGAGCCGGGGTCGCAGTGGCTGTCCTCGTTCCGTTCTGTTCCTACGGTACGGAAGGACACTGCGACGAAGCGCACACCCTGTTCCTGACCTCTGCGGTTACCGGCGCTGTGATCGGCGCCCTGCTGAGCGGGCTATTGTCCTCCGATCAGTGGATCCGCGTGTGGCCTTCGGCAACCAACGGCAGGTAAGCCGGGCCGCGCGCTTGCAAACGGCCGTCCCCGCCCCCAAGCTACGGCCAACCGCCGAGGAGGGTCGATGGCCGAAAACGGGCGCCGTGTCGCGATTATCGACGGCTGTCGGACGCCGTTCAGCAAGGCGGGCACATACTTCCGGGACATGAGTCCCACGCAGGTCGGCACCGTGGCGGTGCGCGAGCTGCTATCGCGCGCCGAGCTGGCGCCCGAGCAGGTGGACGAGCTGGTGTATGGCGTAGTCATACCCAGCATCGACGCCCCGAACGTCGCTCGTGAGGTCGGGCTGGCCTCCGGGATTCCACCGACCAAGCCGGCCTTCACGGTGAGCCGTGCGTGTGCCTCGGCGAACCAGGCGATCACGTCGGCGGCGGACCAGATCACGCTCGGTCATGCGAACGTCGTGGTCGCGGGCGGCGTCGAGGTGCTCTCCGACGTCCCGATGCTGCTCTCGAAGAACCTGCGGGACACGCTGCTGACGGCGTCGAAGGCGAAGACGGTCGCGAAGCGGGTCGCGGCCCTGGCGGGGATCCGGCCGAAGGACCTGATGCCGCGCACGCCGGCGATTGCGGAGCCGTCGACGGGCGAGTCGATGGGCGAGAGTGCCGAGCGGATGGCGAAGGAGAACGGCATCACGCGTGAGGCGCAGGATCGCTGGGCGCTGCGCTCGCACCAGCTCGCGCAGCAGGGGTTCGCGGATGGGCGGTTGAAGGAGGAGGTCGTCCCGACGTTCATCCCGCCGAAGTACGAGGACGTCGCCGAGACGGACAACGGCATCCGCGGCGACACGTCGCTCGACAAGCTCGCCTCGCTCAAGCCGGTGTTCGACAGGCGCTATGGCACGGTGACGGCCGGCAATGCCTCGCCGCTCACGGACGGCGCTTCGGCGGTCCTGCTGATGAGCGAGGAGAAGGCGAATGCGCTCGGCTATGAACCGCTCGGCTACATTCGCAGTTACGCGTACAGTGCGCTGAATCCGGGTGGCCAGCTGTTGCAGGGTCCGGCGTTCGCCGCGCCGCTCGCGCTCGACCGGGCGGGCGTGGCGATGGCCGACATCGAGCTGTGGGAGATGCACGAGGCGTTTGCCTCCCAGGTGCTCTCGAACCTGCAGGCGCTCGATTCCGACGAGTTCGCGCTGCGCGAGCTCGGCCGCAACCGCAAGGTCGGCATCCTCGACGAGAGCCGCATCAATGTGATGGGCGGCAGCATCGCGATCGGACATCCCTTCGGCGCTACGGGCGGTCGTCTGACGATCACACTGCTGCGCGAGATGCGGCGCCGCGGCCTCGGCCTGGGACTGATCACGGTGTGTGCGGCTGGCGGGCTCGGCTTTTCCATGGTCCTCGAGCGCTGACGGCGCCGATCCGAAACATCGACGGAGGTACGAATGTCGGCGGAGCTCCTCGAACGCGAAGATCTCACGGTGTACGTCCTTGCGGGCGTGCCGAAATCGTTCAAGCGCAAGCTGTCGAAGATCATCGAGGAGGAGTCGAAGGGTGAGGGCGGCGTCATCCAGATGGATGAAGAGCTCTCCGAATGGGTGATCTCGCGCCTGCGCGACGAGAAGCGCCAGCCGCGCGACCGCAACCCCGCGTCCAAGGCGCTGTGGCGTGCCTTCAGTGCGCTATCGGCGGCGCGCTATCACCTGCAGGACCATCCGGATGACGAGGAGCGGGTGCGCGAGCTCAGGCGTCGCGTCGAGGAGCTGTGGCGCGAGGTGAGCCCGATGTTCGACCGTGAGGGCGAGCCGCTCGAGGAGTGAGCTCCACAGTCACGGCACCGGACGGCGTGCCCCGCGGCTCGCGACGTGGCCTGTGGGCCGGGATCGTCCTGTTCCTCCTCGTTCTCCTGCTCCCGCTGCCCATTCCGCCTGCCGCACGGCAGACTGCTGCGGTCGCGGCGCTCATGTCCGTGTGGTGGCTCTCCGAAGCGATCCCGCTGGCCGCTACAGCGCTCCTGCCGCTCGTGCTGTTCCCCACGCTCGGCGTCCTGTCCGCCGCAGATTCCGCGGCGCCGTACGCGAATCCGGTCGTCTTCCTGTTCCTGGGCGGCTTCATCGTCGCAACCGCGATGCAGCGGTGGGGGCTGCATCGTCGGATTGCCCTGGCGATCGTGGCGCGTGCCGGCACGAAGCCGCACACCCTCGTGCTCGGCTTCATGCTCGCGACCGCGTTCATCAGCATGTGGGTGTCGAACACGGCGACCGCTGCGATGATGGTACCGATCGGCATCGCGCTCGCCGAGCTGCTCCGACCCGAGGACCGGGATGCGCCGTTCCCGTTCGGCACGGCGCTGATGCTGGGCATCGCGTACGCCGCAACGATCGGCGGGATTGCCACGCTGATCGGCACCCCGCCGAACGCGGTGTTCGCCGCGTCCGCGCGCGAGCTGGCCGGCCGCTCGATCGGCTTTGCGGAATGGCTGGTGGTGGGATTGCCCGCCACACTCGTGCTGCTGCCGGCGGCCTGGGCACTGCTCGTGTTCGGGCTCTACCGCTCACGCGCCCTGCCTCCCGGCGCCGAAGAAATGCTGGCGAGCGAGCGTAGGCGGCTCGGCGCGCGCACCCGGCCGGAGACCGTCGTCGCCATCGTGTTCGCGTGCATGGCGGCGGCGTGGCTGCTGCGCGATCCGAAGCAGATCGGCGCGTTCACACTGCCGGGCATCGCATCCGTTGCGCCCTGGGTCGATGATGCGACGATCGCGATCGCCGGCGCCGTTGCGCTCTTCCTGCTGCCGTCCGGAGAGCGCCGGCCCGTGCTCGTATGGGAGGACACGCGCGAGCTGCCGTGGGGCGTGCTCATCCTGTTCGGCGGCGGCCTCTCACTCGCCCGCGCATTCGATGCGTCCGGGCTGACGGCTGCTGTGGGCGACGCAGTCGCGGCACTCGACGCGCTGCCGCTCTGGCTGCTGATCGGCGCGACCGTGACCCTCTTCATCCTGCTGAGCGAGCTCGCCTCGAACACGGCCGTCGCGGCGATGGGCATGCCCGTGCTAGCGGCCGCTGCCACCGGTCTCGGCCAGGATCCGATCGTGTTCATGGCGGCAGGAGCGCTCGCCGCTTCATCCGCCTTCATGCTGCCCGTCGGCACACCGCCGAACGCCATCGTGTTCGGCACCGGCTACGTATCGATGCGACAGATGGTGCGTGCCGGCCTGTGGCTCAATCTGTTGTCCGTGTTCGTCGTCACGCTCGTCGCTCTCCTGCTCGGCACCCGCCTCGCCTGAGCGCGGCCGGGTGGATTCACTGCCGTTCGAATACGACGGTACCGTTCACGATCGTCGCGTCCACCTTGACCTCCGGGATGCGGACGGGATCGATGGCGAGCAGGTTCTCCGACAGGACCACGACGTCCGCCAGGCGACCGGGCTCGAGCGTGCCGAGGTCGTGCTCGCGGAACGCGCCGTATGCGTTCGCAACGGTGTACGCGCGTAGCGCTTCCTCGACCGTGATCTTCTGCGCGGGCACCCAGCCGTCCGGGTTGGCGCCATCGGTCGTACGCCGTGTGACTGCGGCGTAAACGCCGAGCAGCGGCTCGATCGGCGCCACGGTCCAGTCCGAGCCGAAGAGCAGCCGCGCATCATGATCGAGCAGCGAGCGGAACGCATACGTACGCTGGATGCGCTCCGCCCCGATCCGCTTCTCGGCCCAGCGGCCGTCATCGATCGCGTGGTACGGCTGCATCGACGCAAGCACGCCCAGCCCGGCGAAGCGGCTGATCGCGGCACTGCTCAGGTGCTGCGCGTGCTCGATCCGGAACCGGCGGTCACGTGGCCCATTTCGTTGAACGGCATCCTCGAACGCATCGAGCAGCCAGTCGTTCGCGCGATCGCCGATCGCATGCACGACGACGTGCAGCCCGGCCGAGTCCGCAGCGATGATCTGACGGCGCAGCTGCGCCGTGTCCGTCGTGATGAGTCCGGAGGTGCCCGGCTCGTCGAGGTAGGGCTCGTAGAACCAGGCCGTCGTCGAGCCGAGCGATCCGTCCACGAACGCCTTGAGGCCGCCCCACTGGAATCGCGCGTCGCCGCGGCCGTCGTTCGACACGAGCTGTCCGATCTCGCGCCAGCGGGCGAGCGGCGCCAGGGAATAGACGCGCATCTGCATCGCGCCGCGCTCGCGCGCACGGCGGAACGTGTGCAGATCCTCCAGCGACGAGCCCATATCGTGGATCATCGTCACGCCGCGCGCGAGCGCATGCTCCTGCGCACGCAGGAACGCCTCGTCCCGCTCGGCATTGCTCGGCGCCGGCTGTATCGCGAACACCAGGCTCATCGCCTCGTCCTTCAGCACTCCCGTCGGCTCGCCCGTGAGCGAGTCGCGCACGATCGTGCCGCCCGGCGGATCCGGAGTGTCGCGCGTGATGCCCGCCATCTCGAGGGCGAGCGTATTCGCCAGCATCATGTGGCCGTCCAGCCGCTGCACGGCGACGGGATGGTCGGACGTCAGCGAATCGACCCAGGCTCGTTCCGGCAGTGCGCCACCCCACATCTCGTGATCCCAGTCTCCGCCCGTGATCCACCGTCCGTCCGGCTGCGCGGCCGCAAACGCGCCGATGCGACGCGCGAACTCCGCGGGCGTGGCTGCGTCGCGCAGGTCGACACTGCCCAGCTGGAAGCCTCCGGAGATGAAGTGCGTGTGCGCGTCCATGAAGCCGGGCATGACGAAACGTTCGCCCAATGCGATCTCCCGCGTGGCGGCGCCGGCCAGTGCACGGACGTCGGCATCGCTGCCCACGCGCACGATGCGCTCACCGTCGATGGCCATCGCGCTTGCGAGCGGCGCGCCTGCCACGCCGGTCCAGACTACGCCGCCGGTCAGGATCAGGTCGGCCTGCTGTGCCTTTGCCGGCAACGCCGCGCTCAGGCACAGAAGCCATAGCAGGAATCGACGCTTCATTGCAGATGTCCCGATAATGGAGAAGTGCGCAGGGAATGTGCGGCGGCCCTGCGCAACTCGCCAGCCGGTGGCACGCCGATCGTTACGAGTTCGTCACGAAAAACGACGAGGTACTGCGTCACACCGGCATCACAATAGACGTTCTATTCATGTCGACCGCGACCATGCGGCCGGCGTCGGGCATGTCTCGTGCGAGTACGTGGCAGCCGAACCCAGGTCCGGTGTCACGCGTCACTGAAGGGAGCCGACCATTCGTACTCTGAGTGTCAGCGTTCTCGCCGTCGCCGCAGTCGCGGCCAGCCTGTTCATCGCGCGTGCTCGCGAGGAGCAGGATTCGCTGGTGCCGCTCGTACCGGCCGGGGAAACCCAGCAGGCCGAGCAGACACTGGCGGCGATCCGCGCAGCAGGTTTCTAGCAGGCGCTGAGCGGTGCAGCGGCTACGGCCGCCTGCAGCGCCATAGTACCGGTTGCGCCGACGGCGGCGCCGTGAGCGGGACGGCCCCTGCTCACTGATCATTCGCGTTCCTGGATTTTCCGGGGCGCGACTTTTTTTGTCACCGACGGGTGTGGGTGGGCGTGAGCGTGGCGGGGGGGGACACTGCGGGTGCAACCTCGGGTGGGGTCCCGCACCCGT
>CAYSGF010000229.1:0-7345 GCA_964430275.1 uncultured Gemmatimonadaceae bacterium | reverse complement strand
CTCGAGCCCCTTGGCGTTGTGCAGCGTCATGAGCGTCACCGCGTCCGCGTTCGCATCCGCCCGGTCGACGTCGGTCAGCAGCGACACCTTCTGGAGAAACATGTCGAGCGGCGTGGACTCGGCCTGCACGTCCTCGTCCTCCATCTCGTCGTCGTCACGCCGCGCGTCGAACTCGTGCGCACCGGCCACCAGCTCGCGCACGTTCTCCCACCGTTCCTCGCCCTCCGGTCCTTCGTCCAGCAATGCGTCGTGCACGCGCAGCTCGTCCAGCAGCTTCTCGACGAGCTCGCCGACACCCAGATGGTGAGCAAGCGCGGTGAAGCGCACGATCCGCTCGGCAAACGCCACGAGGGACGTCGACGCGCCGCCGCGAACCGCGTCGATCTCGTGGGCGCGCGCCGCAGCCTCCAGCGGTGACGCACCGTGGGCACTCGCCCACTCCAGAAGCCGGGTTTGACTCGTCTCGCCGATGCCGCGTTTTGGGTAGTTGACCACCCGGTCGAATGCACCGGCATCGCGCGGATTCGAGATCAGCCTCAGGTATGCGAGCACGTCCATGATCTCGCGCCGTTCGTAGAAGCGCGTGCCGCCTACGATCTGATATGGCAGGTCGTGGCGGCGGAAGGTCTCCTCGAGTGCACGCGACTGCGAGTTCGTACGATAGAGCACGACGAACTCGCGCGCCGTTGCGGCCTCGTTCGACGCGAGCCGCGTCAGTACCTCACCGGCGATCCACTCCGCCTCGTCACGTTCGTCCACGGCCTCGACGCGTGTGAGCAGCTCGCCCGCACCCGCCGCCGTGCGCAGCGTCTTGCCCTTGCGCTTGAGGTTCAGCGAGATGACACGATTCGCTGCATCGAGGATCCGTCCGGTCGAGCGGTAGTTCTGCTCGAGCCGGACGATCGCTGCGCCGGGAAAATCCTTCTCGAAATCGAGGATGTTGCGGATGTCAGCGCCACGCCAGCCGTAGATCGACTGGTCGTCGTCGCCGACGACCATCAGGTTGCCGTGCTCGCTCGCGAGCAGCTGCAGAAAACGGTACTGCGCACGGTTCGTGTCCTGGTACTCGTCGACGAGCACGAACTGGAAGCGCTCGCGATAGCGCTCCAGCAGGCGCTGATGCGTCTCGAACAGAGTAACCGGCTTCACCAGCAGATCATCGAAGTCGAACGCGTTCTGCTCCTTGAGCGCTGCCGCATACACGGGATAGATATCCGCGACCACGCGACTGAACGGATCCGCTGCCAGCGCGCGATACTCGTCCGGATGCACGAGCTGATTCTTCGCTGCGGAGATCGCGCTGTGTACCGCCTTCGGATGCCAGCGCTTCACTGACACGTTCAGACGGTCCATCGCGCGCTTCGTCTCGCGCAATGCCTGGTCCGCGTCGTGAATCGAGAAGTTCGATGACCAGCCGAGCAGCGGCGTATGGCGGCGCAGCAGTCGCGCGCCCAGTGAGTGAAACGTCCCCATCCACATGCCGGCCGGCTCGCGGCCGAGCAGACGACGAATGCGCGCGCGCATCTCGCCCGCCGCCTTGTTCGTGAACGTCACCGCCAGGATGCTCGCCGGATCGACGCCCAGCTCCTGGATCAGGTGGGCGATGCGCGTCGTCAGCACGCGCGTCTTGCCGGAGCCCGCCCCGGCGAGCACGAGGATCGGCCCCTCGAAGTGCTCGACTGCCGTGCGCTGTTCCGGATTCAGCGATATCAGATGCTCGGTCACGTCCCTGCTCCGCGCGCCGGCGCGCGTCGCACCGGCAGCGTAAATCGACTTGTCGTGTGGAGGATAGCTGACGGGGGCACGCGCGTCGATGACTGCGTGCCGGAGAGTCAGGCCTCGATCCGGTCCGTGCCCATGTAGTCGCGCAACGCCTGGGGCACGAGAATGCTGCCGTCGGCCTGCTGATGCGTCTCGAGCACGGCGGCGAGCGTGCGCGCAACGCCGAGTCCCGAACCGTTCAGGGTATGCACGAACTCCGGCTTCGCGTTCGGTTCCGGACGGAAGCGGATGTTCGCCCGGCGCGCCTGGTAGTCGCAGTACAGCGAGCAGCTCGACACCTCGAGCCAGCGCTCCACACCCGGCGCCCACACCTCCAGGTCGTAGGTCTGCGCATTCGCGAAGCCCAGGTCGCCGGCCGCCAGCAGCAGGACGCGGTAATGCAATCCGAGCAGTTGCAGCACCCGCTCCGCATGGGCGGTCAGCTCCTCGAGCGCGGCCGCACTGTGCGTCGGCGTCTCGAAGCGCAGGAGCTCGACCTTGTCGAACTGGTGCAGCCGCAGCAGCCCGCGCGTGTCCTTGCCGTGAGCGCCCGCCTCACGCCGAAAGCACGGTGTGTATGCGACGTAGCGGATCGGCAGGTCGTCCGCCGTCAGCAGCTCGCCCGCGTGCATGTTCGTCACCGGCACTTCGGCCGTCGGCACCAGGTACAGGCGGTCTTCGCCGATGTAGTACATGTCCTCGTGGTACTTCGGCAGATGACCGGTACCGAGCGCTGCACCCTCGTTCACCACGAACGGCGGCGACAGCTCCGTGTAGCCGTGCTCGCGCGCATGAAGGTCGACCATGAAGTTGATGAGCGCGCGTTCCAGCCGCGCGCCCTGACCGACGTAGACGGGGAATCCGCTGCCGGCCACCTTCGCGCCCCGCGGCAGGTCGAGCAGGGCATGCTGCTCCGCGAGATCCCAGTGCGGACGGCGGGTGAAGCCCTCCTGTGGCGGCTCACCGACCGAGCGCACGATCACGTTCTCAGTTTCCCCCCCCGCGGGCACCGCGTCCTCGGGCAGGTTCGGGATGGCGAGCAGCGCGTCCCGTACTGCACGCTCCAGCTCCGTCCGGCGCCCCTCGCGCTCCGCCATCCGCTCGCCGAGCTCGCGCATCTCTACGATCAGCGGCGTCGCCTCCTCGTGGCGTCCGCCCTGCTTCAGCCGGCCGACCTCCGGCGACACGTCATTGCGACGAGCCCGCAGCCGATCCACTTCCGCGATCGCGCCCCGGCGCTCCTCGTCCAGCTGGAGCAGCTCGCCGATGATCCGCTCGTAATCGGCATTGCCGCGTCGGGCGAGTCGCTCGAGAACCAGCGCCGGCTCTTCGCGAATCCGTTTCAGGTCGAGCACTAGTCGTCGTCCGGCGGGATCAGATCCCGGTCATCGCAATACGGGTTGCGCACGACTGCGAGCACGGCCGTGCCATGCTCCGCGTCCAGCGCCACCACCTGCATCTTGCCATAGTTCGAGCCGCTCGTGAAGCCGCACTGCGCGCGCCGTGAGCGCAGCACATAGATGCGACCTTCGATCAGCGTCAGCGGGTCTCTGCTGTAGGCGCCGGCACCCGAAGGCGCACGCGTCAGCGCCTCGAGCGTGGTCTCGTCACGCAGCGCGAGACCCGCCCGCGAGTCGAGCCCCGGCACAACGCCCGAGGGCACGAAGAGGAGTGCTCCATCCTCCTCGTTCAGCAGGAAGTCCCACTCGCCCGCGGCGCCGATCTGGTCGATCGCCACGATGCTCACCGATGGACCCGCGATATTGAGCGCCGACGGCATGCCCGCATACTCGGCACGCCCTGCGGAATACAGCGTCACCGTGTCGGGCAGCGCGCTCCATGGCTGATTCGCGAACGGATCCTCGCACGCCGCCAGGGGAACAGCCGCGGCAAGCAGCGCGAGGCGGAGCCGCCGGGTCAGTGTCGATTTCGTCATGTCTCGCCTGCGTAAAGGGCGGCTAGTCTACGCGTGCCCGCGGGCACGGGTCAAGGTTGCGACCATGGCTGATACAGCGCCAACGCGCGCGTGTTTCCCTTCCCGCAATCCCTCGCAATGACATTGACTTCGCCTCTCCCGCACTCTAACCTTCGCCCGCACGCAATCGCTCTGGTGATGGTCGCCGCGCGGCCACCCGGCACGAATCTCGCACGCCGCCAGCAGACCGGTCCGGCATCCTCGATTCGACACCTCGGAATGACCGCGCAGACCATTACCGATCGACGCCGCGTGCTCGTCGTTGACGATGAACCCTACATCGGACGCATCATCCAGCTCAAGCTGGAGAGTGCTCCCTATGACGTGGAGCTCGTCCATGACGGTCGTGATGCGCTCGAACGGCTGCGCACCGAGGATCCTGTCGATCTCATCCTGCTCGACATCATGATGCCGCACATGAGCGGCATCGAGGTCCTTGCCGAGCTGCGCCGCCTGCCACACCGGGCCGACACTCCCGTCATCATGCTCACTGCCAAGGGACACGAAACCGATCGCGAGCAGGCAGCTCGCCTCGGCGCGTCGGATTTCCTGACCAAGCCGTTCAGTCCCAAGAAACTCCTTGCCCGCATCGAAGAGCTCTTCACCGCCTGAGTCGTCCCTCTGGGCTGTCATCCTCGCCGGAGGGGTCGGCTCCAGGTTCTGGCCCGTCTCCACACCGGCGCGTCCCAAGCAGCTATTGCCACTCGCAGGCGACGACGCCCTCATTACGCAGACGGTCGAGCGGATCCTGCCACTCGTCGGATACGAGCGAATTCGCATCCTGACCGGCACTGCCCTGCGCCGGCCGATGCTGAGCGCCGTGCCGCAGCTGGGCGACCAGGGGTTGATGATCGAGCCGTGCGCGCGCGGCACTGCGCCCGTGCTCGCCTGGGCAGCGCATGCGATTGCGCGCCTTCAACCGGACGCGCTGATGGTCTCGCTGCATGCCGATCACCGGATCGAGCCGGCGGACGCGTTTCGTGCGACGGTCACCGCCGCCGCAGGCCTCGCCCGCTCCGAGCAGCGGCTGTTCACGATTGGTGCGCCGCCCAGCCGCCCGGAGACCGGCTACGGCTACGTCCGCCCCGGCGCGGCGATCGGCGACGGGCCAGACGCGTGTGTGGTCGACAGCTTCGTCGAGAAGCCCGACCTCACGACCGCGGAGCGCTACGTGAAGGAGGGCTACCTGTGGAACACCGGCCTGTTCGTCTGGCCGGCCGCACTGCTGCTCGAGCAGCTTGCGCAGCACACGCCGGAGCTTGCCCCGCTGCTCCCGCTGCTCGATGAAGACCGCGTCGACGAGTTCTTCGCGCAGGCGCCGAACCTGTCGATCGACAGCGCGCTGCTCGAGCGAAGCGACCGGGTAGGTGTCATGCGGGCGACGTTCGACTGGGACGACGTCGGCGCGTGGGACGCGCTTGCGCGCACGCGTAGTGCGGATTCGCAGGGCAATGTCGGGATCGGGAGCGCGCATTTCGTCGACGCGCGCGACTGCATCGCATGGAGCGAGGACGGGGACCTGGTCGTGTTCGGCGCGCACGACCTCGTCGTCGTGCACGCGAACGGTATTACCTTCGTCGCGCCGCGCGAGCGCACACCGGATCTGAAGCGGCTGCTCGCCGAGCTGCCGGACCGGCTGGTCCGCCCTGACGAGGAGGACACGTGAGTGCGGTGCTGGTTCTCTTCGATGATGCCCGGTCCCGCGACTGGCAGCCGTTCGCGCTCACGCGCCCGGCTGGTGAGCTGCTGTTTGGTGCTCACACGATGCGCGAGCGTGCCGAGCTCGTTCTCGGCGCGCGCTGCGCCGGACACCTGGCCGCACCGCACCTGCGAGGCTTCGCAGAACCGGATGCGGCGCCGGTCATCGATGCGGCCGACGTCGACGCGCCGCGCATCTACCTTCTTGCCCGGGCCGTACCGGACTGGCAGACGCCGCCGTCATGGCCCGGCGGCACGGCACGTCTCGTCATGGCCGGTCAGCCGGTCGGCTGGTTCGTGCCACCCGGCCAACCCGCACCGGATCCGGCGATGCTCGAGGCAGCAGATCGCGCGGGCGGCGCATCACTCGAGCTGCACGGGACCGTCCTCGAGAACGTCTGGGACCTGATCGCGAACAACCCCGCGCAGATCGCAGCCGACGTGGCTGCTGCCCGCGCACGCGCTGCGACGGAGCGGCTGCCCGAGCACGTGCAGCTCATCGGCAGCGCCGATGATGTAATCGTCGGCAAGGACGTGACGATTGAGCCGGGCGTCGTGTTCGACCTCGAGCACGGGCCGATCTGGCTCGATGACGGTGTCACCGTGCGTGCGTTCACCCGGCTCGCTGGACCGAGCTATGTGGGTCGCGGCAGCACGGTACTCGGCGGACCGCTCGCCGAGGTCTCGATCGGTCCCGTGTGCAAGGTGCACGGTGAGCTCGAAGCCGCGATCGTGCTTGGCTACGCGAACAAGGCGCATGACGGCTTCCTCGGCCATGCGTACCTGGGCAAATGGGTCAATCTCGGTGCACTCACCACGAACAGTGATCTCAAGAACAACTACGGCACGATCCGGCTGTGGACGCCGCGCGGCGAGGTCGACACCGGCGAAATCAAGATCGGCTGCCTGCTCGGCGACCACGTGAAGACCGGCATCGGCACGATGCTGAATACCGGCACCGTGGTCGGCGCCGGCTCGAACCTGTACGGTACGGCCATGCCGCCCAAGTACGTTCCGCCATTCTCCTGGGGCAGTGGCAGCGATCTCCGGGGATACGACCTGGACAAGTTCCTGCACACGGCCGCCACCGTCATGCAGCGTCGCGGGCTCGAGGTATCGGCTGACCAGCGCGCGCTGTTCGCCCGCGCTCATGCGCTCGGTCGGGAGAACGTGTAGCATGCGCGTGACCGTCCTGGGCAGTGGCAGCGTAGGCAATGCGACGCTCGTCGAGTCCGGCGACGTCCGCGTTCTCGTGGACGCCGGCTTCAGCGGGCGCGACCTCGAGAACCGCATGCGCCTGGTCGGTGTCGACCCGGCCTCGCTCCAGGCGATCCTGATCACCCATGACCATGGGGACCACACGCGCGGCATGGGTGTGCTCGCACGCCGATTCGATGTGCCGATCTACCTCACGGGCAAGACGCGCCTTGCCTGCGCTGCCCTCCTCACCGGTCGCGAGCGCCTGCACGACTACCAGAGCCTCGCACCCTTCCGCATCGGCCCGTTCGAGATCATGCCGTTTCTGACGGTCCATGACGCAGCCGATCCGGTAGCCGTCACCGTGCGCGATGTCGCGACGGGGGCAAAGATGGGGGTCGCCACCGACCTCGGTCGGCCGACGGCGTCCGTGCGTACGGCACTCGCCGGCTGCCACCTGCTCGTGCTCGAAGCGAACCATGACGAGTCGATGCTGTGGACCGGTCCCTACCCCTGGTCCGTCAAGCAGCGTATCGCATCGAGCCGCGGCCATCTGTCGAATCGCGCGTCCGCGGAGCTCGCGGAAGAGCTGTACCACCCCAACCTCGTCGCCGTCGCACTCGCGCACCTGAGTGAGCACTGCAATGACGGCGGCCTCGCGCGCGACGTGGTGTCCGCGAGCCTGGACCGCGCCGGCTTCCGCGGCCGCCTCGA
>CAYSGF010000228.1:0-20670 GCA_964430275.1 uncultured Gemmatimonadaceae bacterium | reverse complement strand
CGACCTCGATCCGTGGGCCGCCGCGACGACCGCGCTCGCTGCCGCTCGCCAGGGGCTGCACGTGGAGACACGGACCACGGACCTGACGGCACGGCCCGATTTCATCGACGCATTCGACATCGTACTGGCCAGCGACCTGGCCTACGAGCGGACCGCTGCTCCCATGCAGCGCGCCGTGCTCGAGCGCGCACGCAACAACGGCGCGCAGGTGCTGATCGCAGACGCCGGCCGAACATACTTCGATGACAGCGGGCTGCACCCGATCGCAGACTTCGTGATCGAGGTGCCGCGGGACCTGGAGGGCGTGAGCGAGCGAACGGCGCGGGTGTATCGGATGAACAAATGAATGAATGGATGAATGAATACTTAGATTCATCCATTCACCTCCATTCGTTCAATCGTTTCGCGGGACCGCCTCGCGCTCCTTGCTGTTCTGCTCGACGTCCTGCCTGGTGAGCCATACCGGCCGCAGCTGCTTGCGGGCGTACAGCTCGAGCTGATTCTCCGATCGGACCACGGGCTCCGAGGCGTTCCCATAGCCGAGCAGGGCACGTGCGCGGACGGGGCTGCCGAACTCGATGGCGGCGACGAACGAGTCGCCGAAGCCGGCGGTGCGCGTGCCGTCATGGTTCTCGTCGAACATCGTCACGCGGAACGCGCCGAGCCCGCCGCTTGCGCCGTTGGCCGGGAGATCGACACCGGGCGCGCGCAGCCGGTGGACGTCGCCCCAGGCCACGTCGAGGGCACCGTACTGCTCGCGCGTGGCAGCGGCGGCGGCGGCGAGGGCGGCCAGCACGGCCGCCGGGTCGGCGAATGCATCGGGCGTCGACAGGGGCTGCGATACGGTCCATGGCACGGCGAGCCGGCTACCGGACGTCCCTTCGACGTAGCGTGACCAGAACTCCTCGAACAGCACGGCGCCCCGGCTGGATGCGTCGGTGGCCAGATCCCATGCAGTGAGCACGTCGACGGCGGCGCGGACATCGGCATCATCGGCGGTGGCGGCGATCGACACGATGTCGTCGATGATGCGCGCGGCGAGCTCGAGCCGTGTCGAGTGCTTGAGCCCGATCATCTCGTCCAGCGTCATCGTGCTGTCGCTCGTGACGAGGCGGATCGACGACTGCGGTCGAAAAGGCAGTGACGGCGGTGGCGCGAGGTACGCCGGGAACGCGGCCGGATCGAGCGCCATCGGCAGTGTCGTCGTCCAGGGTGGCTCGTTCGCGTTCTGCAGCCAGCCGGTCGGAGGATCCACGACGCGTGGCAGTTCGTCGAACGCCAGTGCGCCCGTCCATAGCCAGGCGGAGCTGTCCCCGGGCAGCACACCGCTCCAGCGGGCGAAGTCGCCGCGTGGGCGGCGCGGCACGACGCCGTTGAACACGCTCATGATATGGCCATCGGCGTCCGCGTACATGACCGTGAACATGGGCAGCTGCAGCATGGCAAGCGCGTCGTTGAACTCGTCCAGCCGGGTGGCGCGCAGCATGTCGAGCATCTGGCCGATCATATGCGGCCGGTCGAGGCCGGCGACGCGCAGGGCGAGTGCCTGTTCGCCGCTACGAGCGACGACCGGTCCATGCACACTGCTCGCGACGTCGAAGCTGCGTGTCGCGATCGTGCCGTCCGGCTGGCGGACGCGCAGCGTGTCGGGTCGTACGTCGAACACGCGCACGCCGCCGTCCCACCGGTACCCGTCACCGTCGAGCGCAAGCGCGTAGAGATCGGCGCCATCGTAGGTGTTGACCGTGAAGGCCCAGCCAAGACGGTCGTTGAACGCCATGTTCAGCATCGGCATGCCGAGGAGGCTGACACCGTACGCGTCGATGCCGCCGCCGATGACCTGCGCCTCGTACCAGGTGAACAGGTCGATCCAGGGGAGGTGTGGGTTCATCAGCAGCAGCGCGTTCCCACTCTCCGAGCGGGATGGTGCGACGGCCCACGTATTCGAGCCATGCGCTTCACCCAGCGAGCGCGCCGCACCGCCCACCTCCTGCGGCGAAGCGACGAACGTGAAATGAACGATGCGCTGCGCATGCGCGAGTACATCCTCCGGCCGCACCGGCAGCACCTGCATCATCGCATCGTCGAACGTATCCGCGTGGTGCTCACCGTAGGCATTGATACCGGAGACGAAGCCGTCCAGCAGCGTACGTTCCTCCGGGGTCGCCTGCGCCAGCCATGCGCGTGCGCGACCGGGAATGTCATTGACGCGGACCCACTGGTCGCTCTCGATGAATTGCTCCCCCCAGTACTCGGCGGCCCGCCCGCGCGCCTGACCGTACAGCCGCAGCAGCAGGTCGCCGTGGCTGCGTGCCTGCGCCCACCCGAAGCCGCGCGCGACGGCGTGCAGATCGTCCCCGTAAATGTGAGGCACGCCGTAGGTGTCCCAGAGGATTTCCTGCGCGTGGACGCGCGGTGCGTGGAGCATCGTTGTCACGGCCAAGGTGGCGAGCAGGGCGAAATGGGGACGCTTGAAGGACGACTGCATCGTGTGGCTCCAGAGCTGCAGGACGTTGGTGATTGGTGAATTGGTGAACTGGTGAATTCGCGCACGGAACGTTCTCGTCCCGCGGCAGATTCACCAATTCACCAATCCACTAATTCGTACGTTTCCAATCCTCACGTCGGCACCACAAATATCCCCCTGACCACCACTGTCACGCCGTTGATGACGAGCTGTGCGCCGACGACCATGACGATCAGGCCCATGAGGCGCGTCAGGACATTCATGCCGGTGCGACCCATACGACGGGTCACGGCCGGTGCGGCGGTGAGGATGAGCCAGGCGATGAGCAGGACGAGGATGATCGCGAGGTAAACCGACGCGTGGTGGAGCGCGGTGGTCGCCTGCGCATTCAGCGCTATGACCGTGGTGATCGCGCCCGGGCCGGCGAGCGTCGGCATACCGAGCGGGACGATGCCGATGTCCTGCTTCGCGACGCCTTCGGACTCCTCCTCCTCCGTCGTGCGAACCCGGCTGCGGCGCGCCTGCAGCATGTCCCAGCCGATGCCGAAGAAGATGATGCCGCCCGCGATCTGAAACGCCTCCGTCGTGATGCCGAAGAACCGCAGGATCCAGGTGCCGAGTGCGGCGAACGCGACGAGCAGCCCGAACGCGGTAACGATGGCGCGCCGCAGCGTCGTGCGCCGGTGGTCCCGCGTGTCGGTGCCCGTCATCGCGAGGTACAGCGGCACGGAACCGACAGGATTCACGATCGCCAGCAGCGACGTGAACGCGAACACCGCGAACCCGAGCGCCTCGCTCATCGGCGAATCGGGGGCGGCAAAAAAGACGAGGCCGTCACGAGAACGAGCGGCGGATGCATGAGATTCACCAATTCACCAATTCTCAAACCAGCTCCTTCAGCCGTTCCAGATCCACGTTGCCGCCGCTCAACACGACGACGACCGTGCCCCCGCTGACGTCCACCACGCCGCTCGCGATGGCCGCATAGCCGGCGGCACCCGCTGGCTCCGTCAGCAGCTTCGCGCGCAGCAGGATGGTGCGCATTGCGTCGGTGATCGCCTCGTCGGAGACGGTGACCACGTCATCGACCAGTGCACGTACGTGTTCGAGGACGAGCTCGCCGGTCATCGGTGCGGCGAGCCCGTCGGCGATCGTATCGATGCGCTCCAGGCGCCGTACGCTGCCTGCCTCGAGCCCGGCCGTCACGGCCGCCGCTCCGACCGGCTCGACGCCGACGATGCGGACGTCCGGACGCTGATGCCTGATGGCTGCAGCGACGCCGGACAGCAGGCCGCCGCCGCCGACCGGCACGATGACGGTGTCGACGTCCGGCACGTCGTGGAGGATCTCGAGGCCGACCGTGCCCTGCCCGGCCATGATCGCTTCGTCCTCGAAGGGATGCACGAGCGTATAGCCGTGTTCCGCACGCAACTCCTCCATCTTCACGAATGCGTCGCCGACCGTCCCGTGCAGCACGACCGTGCCGCCGTAGCCTTCGGTGGCAGCGACCTTCGTCCGTGACGCATTCGCTGGCATCACGACCGTGCAGCGGGTATCCGCGGCACGTGCGGCGAAGGCGAGGGCCTGCGCATGATTGCCGGCGGAGACGCCGATCAGGCCGCGCGCCCGGGCATTCGCATCCAGGGAGTCGACCTTATTGAGGGCGCCGCGCACCTTGAACGATCCGGTTCGCTGAAGGCATTCCGCCTTGAGCAGCAGGCGCGCACCGTGGCGTTCTCCGAGCGAGCGTGCGCTCAGCAGCGGTGTGTGGTGCACGCGCCCGGCGATCCGCTCTGCGGCAGTGGTGATGTCGTGGAGCTGTATCATTCCCGGTTCCGGTGGCGGGCGGTTGGCTCAAAGTGTGCCGCGAGGCAGTCATGCGGCAAGGCGCCGACGCGGGTACAGACCTTGCCCTCGCAGAGCGCCCATGGACCAGGATCGCAGGAGCAACGCGCAGGATCGGCGCAGGAAGGACCGTCGCGACAGCGCGGATCGCCGACGCGGGCGCCCGCCCGTGCTGGAGGACCGCCGCACGCGCTTCTCGGTATTCTACTTCCTGCTCGCGCTCGCCATCCTGATCGGCATCAACGTGATGCTCGGGCGTGCCGAATCCCGGCAGATCTCGTACAACGAGCTGAAGGACCGTATCCGTGCGGGTCAGGTCGATTCCGTGCTGATCGGTGCGCAGACCGTGCACGCCAGCGTGGTGGACAGCCTGGTGGGCGAGAACGTTCCGGAGCAGTGGACGGCGGCACGCGTGGCGGACGACCAGACATTCGTGCCGCTCCTCGATTCCGCGCGCGTCGACTACACGGCCGCGGCGGAAAGCTGGTTCAGCAACCTGCTCGTCTGGATGCTGCCGTTCGCACTCCTGCTCATGCTGTGGCTCTGGATGCTGCGGCGGATCAATCCCGCGCAGAACGTGATGACGGTCGGTCGCAACCGCGCCCGCATCATGGGCGAGGAGGGGACGGGCGTGACGTTCGGCGACGTTGCGGGCGTGGACGAGGCGCAGGAGGAGCTCGTCGAGGTCGTCGATTTCCTGCGTACGCCGGAGAAGTTCGCGCGGCTCGGCGCCAAGATCCCGAAGGGCGTGCTGCTCGTCGGTCCACCGGGCACGGGCAAGACACTGCTCGCGCGCGCCGTCGCCGGCGAAGCGGGTGTGACGTTCTATTCGATCAGTGGCTCCGAGTTCGTCGAGATGTTCGTGGGTGTCGGTGCTGCGCGCGTGCGTGACCTGTTCGAGCAGGCGAAAGCGAATGCACCCTGCATCGTGTTCATCGACGAGCTGGACGCACTCGGCAAGGCGCGTGGAGTGGGCGGCCCGATGGGCGGCAACGACGAGCGCGAGCAGACGCTGAATCAGCTGCTCGTCGAGATGGACGGCTTCGATCCGCGCCGCGGCGTGCTCATCATGGCGGCAACGAACCGGCCGGAGATTCTGGATCCCGCACTGCTGCGTCCCGGCCGCTTCGACCGGCAGGTGCTCGTGGATCGCCCGGACCGGGCGGGACGTGCGGCGATCCTGCGCGTGCATGCGGATCAGATCGAGCTCTCCGACGACGTCGATATGGACCTGGTCGCACGCCGCACACCCGGTTTCGTCGGTGCTGACCTCGCCAACCTGCTGAACGAGGCGGCACTGCTCGCAGCACGCCGGGACCACGATCGCGTCGAGATGCGCGACATCGAGGAGGCGATCGATCGCATCACTGCCGGACTGGAGAAGAAGAACCGCCTGCTGCACGACAAGGAGCGGGAGATCGTCGCCTATCACGAGGCCGGTCACGCGATCGTGGCGGAGCGTGTCGAGCATGCGGATCCGGTGCACAAGATCTCGATCATCCCGCGGGGCATTGCGGCACTCGGCTACACACAGCAGCTGCCGGAGGACGAACGCTACCTCATCCAGCGCGTGGAGCTGGACGACCGGATAGCGGTTCTACTGGGTGGGCGAGCTGCCGAAGAGCTCGTGTTCGGCGAGATCTCGAGTGGCGCAGGCAACGACATCGAGCGCGCGACCGACCTGGCGCGCCGCATGGTGGCCGAGCTCGGCATGTCCGAGGTCGTCGGACCGGTCACGTTCCACCGCCGCCGGAGCACGTTTCTGCCGGCACCGGCCGAGCTCGAGCGCAATGAGTTCAGCGAAGCGACAGCACAGCAGATCGACGGGGAGGTACGCCGCATGCTGGTAGAGGCGTACCAGCGCGCCTTCGAGCTGCTGCGCCACGAGCGGCGTGCACTCGATGCCGTGGCACAGCGGCTGCTCGAAACAGAAGTCGTGGACCGCGAGGAGCTCCGCACGCTGCTCGGATCGGCGCCTCATGGTCGCGACGACAGCCGTCACCCGGAGCTCGGTCATGTCCCTCACAGCGCTGCCGACTGATGAGTGTTCTGCCACTGCGTGAAGTTCTCACGCGCGACGTGCCGATCGATTTCGGCGAGGACAGCCGGCCGCGGGAGTTCGAGGAGTTCCTGCGCCGCCATGCCCGCGAAGCGCATGTCGTCGCCGTGCAGGACTACCCGGATCCGGATGCGATCGCGAGTGCCCTCGCGTACCGCACACTCGCCGCCCAGCACGACATCACGGTCGACATCGTATACGAAGGGCGCATCAGCCACCAGGAGAACCTTGCCCTCACCCAGCTCGTCGACATCGACATGACGCGCTACACCGAGGGGCTGCCGCTGGATGGCTACGATGGCGCCGTGTTCATTGACAACCAGGGCACGACGACGCGACTGCTCGACCGACTGCGCGCCGCGAACGTGCCGACGATCGCGATCATCGACCACCACGCGCCGCAGAATGTGCTGGAACCGGAGTTTACGGACATCCGGCCGATCGGTGCAGCGGCGACGATCCTCACGGACTATATCCGCAGTGGTCTCACGTTCACGCTGGACGGCGAGCAGGAAGCGCACGTCCACCTGGCGACGGCACTCGTGCACGCCCTGCGCAGCGAGACGAACGGCTTTATACGCGCCGGACCGGAGGAGCACGCGGCCGCGGCGTACCTGAGCCGCTTCCACGACCCACAACTACTCGAGTCGATCCTGCGCGTGCAGCGCTCGCGCGGCACGATGGACGTGATCCGTACGGCACTCACGGGCCGGATGGCGCAGCGCGGGTACTCGATCGCGGGTGTAGGCTACGTCCGCCATGCCGAGCGGGACGCGATCCCCCAGGCCACCGACTTCCTGCTGACCGAGGAGAACGTCCACACGGCGATCGTGTACGGGATCCTGCAGGGGGAAGGAGATCGGGAAGTCGTCGTGGGCAGCATGCGGACCAGCAAGATCACGATGGACGTCGACCAGTTCCTGAAGAGCGCGCTCGGCAGCGACAGCCGCGGCCGCTACTACGGTGGCGGTCGCAGCCGTGCGGGCGGCTTCGAGATCCCGGTGGGGTTCCTGGAGGGGACCAACGACCCCGAGCAGATGCGTCTGAAGTGGGAGACGTTCGACCAGCAGATCCGGGCCAAGCTGATCGCCGCCGCCGGGATCGGCGACGGCGATACAGCGAAACAGCCGTAGTCAGTTGCCGGCCTGGATCATCGCGAAGTAGTCGCCGATCTCGAAGCCGACCGGATCGACCTCGAGGTAGGGCCCGCGCGCGAAGCGACCGGTCGTCGGGAAGTAAGGCGGCGGCTGGCTCGCGCCGCAGGCATCGTAGGAGTACCGCTTCAGGTACCCCGTGCCCGAGCTGAGGCCGACCGGCCCACGGGTCTTCTGGATGATGCCGCCGGTCAGGTAGAGGCAGCCACGCCCCCAGCTCGTGCTCTCGCAGCGCTCCTTCGACGTGTGCCCGCTGTCATGGTCCTCGACGGTGAACTCGTTCAGCGTGAGCACGAAGCCGTGCACGAACTCGTCCGACGTGTCGTCGAACGAGTAGTAGTTATTGCCGACCCGGGACGGCGCATTGATCGGCGTGTTCGCGATGATCACGTCGCCACCCGCGAACAGGCCCACGATGTCCTCGCAGCTGCCGACACTCGGATCGATCGCATAGGTCAGGTCGTCGCCAACGACGATGTCGCCGGTCGCGGAGATCGTGACCCGCCCGCGCACCATACCGCTCACCACGACATCGCCGTCCACATGTATCACGCCCTTGAACGACGGGTTCAGCTCACGCGTGATCGGGTAGAGGTATTCGCGGTCCGGACGAGCGGCGAGGGCCGGATGCAGATTCGGACCGCGACGGACCCACGCGCCGTAGGCGTCGGTGGGCTCGAAGGCGTCATACTCCGTCAGCTCGGGTGCACCGCCCAGGTAGCAGCGCGAGCTGCCATCGCGCAGTGCGTCATCCCAGTCGTGCGTGTTGTCCTCGTAGGCGGAGTAGAACCGCCCGTTCGAATGGCGGTGCCCGCAATTGCGGGAGTAGCGCATGCCATTCGAGCTGCTCATGGACGAAATTCCGCGCATGCCGATCAGCCAGTCGAGGTAGTCACCGCTGCTGCTATTCGTCTCGTAGACGCGGATGAAGCCCTCGTTCGCGTCCGTCGCATCGGCGTCGCCGTTCAGGTCGATGGCTACGAACTCGATACGCGTACGGGCACGCGCCTCGGTGCCGATGTTCCACCCGGAATAGTAGGTGCCACCGATCTGGGCCTGTGCGCGCAGCTTGCTCAGCTCGGCGAACTCCGGCAGTGGAATCTCGGCGACGCGTTCCGTATAACCCTCGCGGAACGAGGCGTCGTTCTTGTTGTCGATCGTGCCTGCGGTCGTCACCGGACCGAAGAAGGTCGCGCCGGTGCTGTGGATCACCATGTCGTCGTTCGAATGGACGGGCCCATAGATCTGGTCGCCACCACCGAACACGATCACGCCCTCGTCGTTCGTGAAGTACGCGAACTTCGCGAAGCTCTCCTGGACGACGCCGCCGCGGCGCACGGCGATGCCGCCGCCCGCGTCTCGCGTGACAGCAATGACGGCGCCCTGCACACCGTACTGGCCGCTCGTGATGCCGATCGGACCGACGTAGAGGGAGCGAGTGATGCCGGGGACGACGTTGCCTTCTGCATCCGTCACCTCGGCGTCCGCCTCGAGCGTGACGTAGCCGGTATCCGGATAGAGGCTCGGTACGCCGTTCAGACGCGCGCGCGTCTGCTCAATCGCCTCATCGGCATGGCGGCCCAGGCGCTCATCACGCGCGTACGCGTTCTGGATGAGCGTCGTGCTCATGGTCGTGAAGGCCGCCGCACCCGCCACACTCGCGAGCGCGAGCATCACCAGGATCGTGAGCGGCAGCGCAAAACCGGATTGTCTGGACGATGACATGGTATGCAACCCCTGCGTCAGGGAATGATGGGAACGACGACAATGGCCGTGACCTTCGTCGAGAGCGCCGGCGTACAGTCCTGCGCGGCCAGGCTGTACTGCAGGGTCTGCCCCGGCACGACCGTGCGATCGGTATACGTGTAGGTGGCATTGCCGGCCGGAATGCTCAGGAACGGATCCGTGACGGCCGGCTGCCCGATGACCGTTCGCCAGATGACGTAGCGCAGCACGTCCTGCTCGCCGCCCGTCTCGTCGGTGGCCGCGTTCCAGGTCAGGTCCACGACCGGCGTGCCGTCATCCAGCCTGGGCGTTGCCGTGAAGCCGCCATTGTGGAGCGGTGTCGAGCCACAGGTGCGAGCCCGGCCCAGGCCCGCATTCCGCAGCCACACCGTAAACGACTGCATCAGCGTCCGCTCGTCGGCTCCCGTGCGGCCGTTCGTCACGCCCAGGTTCAGCCGGATGCCACGAATGCTGTCGATTACGGCGAAGCGCCCCGTGTCCGCGGCGGAAAGATGGATCGGACGGGAGTGGAACAACGGCAGTGAGTCATCGGGAAGATCGATCAGTCGCATGCCGGCCGCGGTCTGCGTGAGACGCAGGTACTGGAAGAACGGCCGATCCGGCACGCCGATCAGATGCGCGGACACGACTTCCGGCTCCGCGGCATTCACACGGCGGAAGAGAACGAAATCGTCGTCGCGGGCGGTGCTCGAGTCCCGGCGGAAATAGTACATGATCAACTCGGCCGGGCTGTCCAGGTACGTCGTGTCCGGATACTGCGAGCCACTACCGGGAATCGTGATCGCCGCCGCCTTCGGCAGCGCACTTACCTCGCCGGCCGGCGCGTCCGGGTCCTGAATGACGGCGAACGGATCGCCAACATTGCTCACGTAATCCGCATTGAACGCGACAACGTCCTCACCCGCATACACGAGCGACGGCTGGTTACCGGGAACGTTCGTGCCGACGGTCCGCAGGTCCCGCTGCAGTGCGCCCGTGACGAACAGCAGCGTCTGCGACGCTTCCACACGGTTCGTGCCCTCGGCGAACGTGCGCATCGTCGAGCCGAGGAACGTCAGTACGATGGTGATCACCGCGCCGAAAACGGCTAGTGCCACCATCATCTCCACCAGCGAAAAGCCTGGCCTGCGATGCGCGGTGCACGTCATGGCGCACCTACCGAGATCGCGCGTGTCACCTCGCGGCCGCTGTTCGTCTCCATCACCGTAACGGCAACGCGCTTGTAGTCGATGACGCGGCCACCCGACTGGTTCTGGCGCACGTGCGAGATCAGCGTCGTGCGCCGGTACTCGACCCCCTGCATCTCACCCGACTCGGTGCCCTGGTACTGATCCTCGAGCTCCGCGTATGCCGGATCGGCCGCGATCTGACCGAGCCGCTCCTGCACGAGCGACATCAGGATCGTGTCGCGACCGCTCTCCGTCGCAGCATGAATCATCCGCGCGGTGCCGCCCGACAGCGCCAGCACCACTGTGCCCAGCAGGACCAGCGCGACAATGACCTCGACGAGCGTGAAGCCTCGTTGCGCGCGCATCAGTACGCCTCCCGCCATGCGCCATTCACGACCCGGTGCATCCGCACCCGGCCAGTCGCGCGCGCCACCGTGATCGCGAACGCTTCGTCCATGTGCTCCGCCGCCGCGGCCGCGCGCGGGCTGCCGACATAGAAGCCGCCCGCTTCGCTCGCACTGCCCGAGCGGTGAAACGTCACCTGCGGCAGACCGCCGTCGCCTTCGTCGAAGCCAATCGCATCCGACCCGACCGGACCCACGGGTGCCAGCCCCCGGCCGAAGACAATCGTCTCCTCGAGTGCATGCACCCACGCGCGCTCGCCGTCATCCAGATCGCCACTACGGTTTGCATCATCGAAGAAGTGCAGCTGCCCGGCATCCTCATCGAACTCGACGACCACGTCGTGCTGGCGCAGCACCGCCCGCTGCTGTGCCGCAATCAATGCCATGCGCGTCGAACGAACCGCCGACTCCGCGCGCGCCTTCGACACATTGATTCGCGGAATCGCGATCATCGTCATCAGCGACCCGATCGTGATCACCAGCATCAGCTCGAGCATCGTGAATCCCGCTCGTCTCGACTTCATTGCTTCCTCTCTTCAATGTCCGGCTTCACCGTCAGCCACGTCTCATGCTCCTGCACAGTCAGACCACCCTCGTTCCGCACCCGCACCCGCGCCCGCAACCCACCCTGCGCGACGTAACCCGTGACCACCTCCACCCGAAGCGTCACCTCGTCGACGACCCGCGCGAACACGACCGAGTCGCCCGCCAGCGCCAGCACGTCCGCACCGGCCAGCCGCTCCAGCTCCGCCGCCAACACCTGGCGCGCAGCGCGCCGCTCCGCCGCACGCTGCAGTCGCAGCGTCTGCGACATGGCAAAGCCCTGACTCCCCATGATGAGCAGCCCCAGCCCGAACACGGCCAGGATGCCCCAGAAGCGCATGCGCATCAGCACGCCTCGTGCGATTCGGGCGAGTTATCCGGAAGAGCGGATGCACCACGTTGGTGCAAATGACCAAAGGAGTGCAGGGAGAGTGACGCGAATATGTGGGATGAACCAGAATGGAGCAAGTGAAAACTTCGTCACGGACGGGGATCTGGGCCTAACCGCCTGTAAACGTGCGACTTATGCGGAGCCCGAGAGCTGCTCCAGATCGGTGCGGGCACGGACGGCGGCGTCGTCGGCCCCCAGCTCGTGAAAGAGACGAATCGCCGCCTCGAGGTGGCCGCGGGCGTCCTGGGCGTCGCCGAGATCGCGCCGGAAGAGGGCGTACTCGTGGTGGGCGCGGGCCTCGCTCATCGGGAAGGGGCCTCGGCGAGCGATGAGGATGGCCTGCTCGAAGAAGCCGATTGCATTGGCGTCGCCGCGATGGCGGTGGAGCCGTCCGAGGCGGAGGTATGCTTCGGCGAGGGCGCGGTCGGATCCGACGGAGAGGGCGTATTCTTCGGCGCGCCGGGCGTAGAGCTCGGCGCGCGGCCACTCGTCGCGGCGGAAGCAGAGCTCGGCCAGGTTGTCGAAGATCATGGCGAGGTCGAACTGGCCGGGCGCCTGTTCGAGGGCGTCGGCGAAGGCGGTTTCGGCGCGGTCCAGGTCGTTGCTGGCGAGGCGGAGCAGGCCGAGGTTGTTGAACCAGACGGCGCGGTCGGCGGGGGAGGTGTCGTCCCAGAGCTCGCGGCCGTGGTCGAGCCAGCGCTGCGCGTCATCGAGCCGGTGCTGCTCGCGGGCGGTCATGGACAGGTTGATGTAGATGGACGCCCGGAGGGTCGCGAACTCGTCGCCGGCGCGCTCGAGTGCTGCGCGATACAGGGTAGTGGCGGCATCCCAGCGCCCCTGGAGGCTGGCGATGTTGCCGAGCCCGGTGAGAGCGACGATCCCGGCCTCCAGGTCTCCCCGGGCCTCTGCCAGGGCGTGGCTGGCGCGGTAATGGGCTTCCGCGGCGGCCATGTCGCCCGAGCGGACGCGTGCGCGCGCGGCCCTGCGCAGAGCGAGGACCAGGAGCTGTGGCTCCACGCTTGCCAGGTTGCAGAAGAGGATCGCCAGCTCACTGAAGGCGACGGCGTCCTCCCAGTGGTCCTGCTGTTCGGCGGCCTCGCCGAGTGAGAGGATCTCGCGGACGGCGCGTTCGCCCTGATCGAGGGCGAGGGCGGCGAGGGCGCGTCGGAGCGTGCGATGGATGCGTCGTGCGCGGCGGACGCTCTCGCCATAGGAGGCGCGCAGCGCGCTGCCGATCTCGCCGAGTGAGAGGACGCGCTGCTCGTAGGTGGCGTAGGCGCTCGAGCTCGCCCACTCCCGTCGCGGATCCGTAGAGGACGCAGCCAGGATGGCCCGCCGCAGGATGGCGAACTCGGGCAGGTCCGGAACGGCGCGCAGCAGCAGGTCGACCGGAAGGTCAGGGCGCGGCATGCGTGTGCTGCGCCTCAGCCGCCGGCGATCGTGATGCCGCGCCGCAGGCGCGTGCCGTAGTACGAGAAGTGGCCGACCTGCGCCTCGATCCGGCCGTCGCTCGTCGTGGAGGTCGGCTGGTCGATCCACTGTTTGCCGTTCGGACTCCACCAGGTGACCGGCGCATCGCTGTCTGCGTTCGTTGCGCTGAGCGGCAGACGGATCGTAACGGGGACGGCAAAATCCTGGTTGTGCGGCCCGAACTCGGCGAAGGCGCGACGGGCGGCACTCGCCGGTGGCAGCTTGATGGAAAAGCGAGTAGCGCGGTCCACGGCGCCGGCGGGCACGATGATCTCGAAATCGCCCACGCGAACGCTGCCGCCCGCTTCGTCGATGAATGCGGAGACCACCTGCGCGCCCGGATTCGGCGCGTTGCGCAGGAACTCCGCAATCGTACAGAGGTCCTCCGGCAGGGGCTCGCCGGCTGGCGCCACGCCCGATGGGGCCGGCTCCACCACACATTCCTGCGCACCGGTCGCGCTCGGATTCGCGTTCCCGTTCGGCCCGGTGTTCCCACCCAGACTGGCGCTCGGATGTGCGTTCCCATTCGGGCCGATGCTGGCACTGGTGCGAGCCGTGGCCACGGCGGTTCGGTCGTCCATGGTCGGCTCGACCACGCCGTCGCCGCAGCTGGCGCCGAGGACGCAGGCCAGGGGCAGCGCCCAGACGGTGCGTCGTACGATTCGCGTCATCGCGATCTCCTCATTTGGCAGGTGGCACAGCGGAAATCCGCTGCATGCGGGTTCACTTCTGGGGCAATTGATATGCCTCGAGCTTGCGGCGCAGCGTGTTTCGATGGATGCCGAGCAAGCGCGCCGCCTGACCGAGGTGACCGCCGGTGAGCGCCAGCGCTTCTTCGATGTGCCGGCGCTCCAGCTCGGCCAGCGGGATGAACTCCCCGCTGGGCGCCCGCGAGCGCGGCGGCGCACCGACGATCTCTGCCGGAAGGTGCGAAATGCGCAGAGTTTCGCCATCTGCCACCATGACGGCGCGCGCGAGGACGGCACGCAGCTGCCGCAGGTTGCCCGGCCAGGAAAACCGACGAAGTCGCTCGAGCGCAGCCGGCTCGATGCGCCGGACACTCCGACGCGCCTCGGCCGACAGCTCCGCGACGAAGTGAGCCGCCAGCAGCTCGATGTCCCGGCCGCGCTCCCGAAGCGGCGGCAGGTCCATGCGCACCCCCGCCAGCGCATAGTACAGATCCGGACGAAAGCGCTGGCGGCCAACAGATTCATCGAGCGGAACGTGCGTCGCCGCGATCAGGCGAACGTCGAGCGCCTGTGCCGACTCTGCCCCGATCGCCTCCGCCTGCGAGGTCTGCAGCAGGCGCACCAGGCGCGCCTGCAGCGGCAGCGCCAGCGAGCCGACTTCGTCCAGAAACAGGGTGCCGCCATCCGCCCGCTGCATCCGGCCGATGCGCCGCCCGAACGTGTCGGCCAGGGCGCCCGCCTCATGACCGAATAGCTCCGATTCCAGCAGATGCGCCGGAATCGCGGCACAATTCACCGTTACGAACGGCCCGGCGGCACGGGCGCTGTTCTCGTGAATCACCCGCGCGAGCAGCTCCTTGCCCGTCCCGGTCTCCCCGACGATCAGCACCGGCAGCTCGGACGCGGAGGCCCGTACGGCGCTCCGGAACGCATCGAGCATCGCCGGAGACTCACCGATCACGGATTCCGTCGCCGTCGCCGCCGGCTCCAACCTGGCCGCCGGACCCGGCGGAGTCGCCAGCTCCAGCAGTCGCGCCGCCGACAGCGGCCGCGTCAGAACATCCCGGGCGCCGGCGCGCAGCGCAGCGAGCGTGAAACGGAGCGTCGGCTTCGCGTGAACAAGGACGACCGGGGTCGGCGACACCGCCTGGATCAGCTCCGTCGCGGCATCCTCCGTCAACTCCTGGTCGACGACCACGAGCGCCCACTCGCCGCGGCCAACCTCCGCCCGAGCCGCCGCGACGTCGCGCGCAAACACCAGTTCGTGCGCACCGTCGAGCTGCGCCTCAAGCTCGGGGTACGTCGCCCCTCTCGATGTGATGAACAGTATCGCCATGGCCTCACGCGGAATCGCCCCAGCTTGTATCGGGCCGCGTCGCCGCGCAAGGCTTCTCTGCACCGGAGGTGTGCAGGCCGACAGAATTGTGCAGGCGCTACGCGGCGGCGGCGGTGGCGGTGGCGGTATCGCGGGTGCTGGCTTCCCAGACGCAGGCGTCATGGCCGCGGGCGCGGCAGGCGGTATGTTCGACCTGGTCGGATTTGCCGGTGTAGCCGCGTAGGAGTGTCTGGAGTGCACCGGTGTAGAGGGCGCAGCCGGTGCCGAGCGCGTCGAGTGTGGCGAGGGGGCAGTCGGAAAACGTGATCCGGTAGGGGCGGCCATGGGACTGGATGGTGCCACCCCCGCTGAGGGTGCGGAGGAGGCGCCGGCCGACGCGCGCTGCGCTGCCGGCACCGGAGCCGGGCAGGACGCGCGTGAGGCGAACGAAGCCGCGGGGTACGCGCTCGAGGCGGCGCTGTGCCATGATGTCGCCGGTTTCCCAGAGGATGGCGCCGGCGTCGGGCCTGCGCAGCACGAGCTGGATGAGGCTGATCACCTCGGCATAGGGCACGGCGCGGCCGGCGCGCTGTGCCTCCTCGTAGCGACGGATCTGTGTGAAGACGACGCCGGTGAGCCCGAGCCGGCGTGGCATGCTGAGCATGAGGTCTTCGTCTTCGAGCACCTCGCCCGGTCGATCGTGGGCGCGTACACGCTCGAGCAGCGCCAGCGGGAAGGCCGGCAGGACGTGCCCGGGCGGAGCCTCGGCCGGAGTACGGCTGATCTGTGGGGTCATGCGTTTCCTCGACAGCGTGGAAGCGACAAAATGGCGGTCGGACGGCGCCGGGCAAGGGGCGGGGCAGGGTCCGCATCCTGCAGAGCGGAGCGCTCGAGGGACGAATCGAACGGAAAGGAATGGAATCGTGGACGAGAGCTGCGTGTTCTGCCGCATCATGGGGGGCGAGGAGATGGTGAGCGTGGTCTATGAGGACGACCGCGCGATCGCCTTTCTGGATATCCAGCCGATGAGTGCGGGCCACACGCTGGTGACGACGAAAGAGCACTTCGAGACGCTGTTCGACCTGCCGGAGGATCTAGCGGCCCACTGCATTGCACTGGCCCGGCGGATTGCGCCCGGCCTGCAGGCAGCGACGGGCGCGGCGACGGTGAACCTGTTCTGTGCGAACGGGCGCGAAGGGGGGCAGGACGTGCCGCACTTCCATCTGCACCTGATTCCGGTTCGGACCGGTGAGCCGTTCGCACTGCAGCTCCCCATGGAGGGCGCGCCGGTGCCGCAGCGTGAAGAGCTGGATGTGACGGCGGCGCGGATCAGCCGGGCCCTCCAGGATCGCCGTGCGCAGCAGGATCGGCGCGCGGCTGCGGCTGCCGAGAGCTAGCTGGCGGCGCCGGCGACCGGTGGCTTAGCTTCGTCGCCATGCGACGGAGCCCGATCTTCGATCCTCCCGAATACGTCGAGTGGCGGGCCGAGCCGGCGGAGGTCCGGGCGTACCGCGCGCGGGTCAGTGCCGACGTGGCGCGCGCGCGCGTCATTGGTAGTCTGGACGAGGCGGCGCTGCTCGCCCTGTACGCCGGGATGGTCCGATTCCGCCTGCACGACTACGCGCTCAAGCGCTGGGTGCGTCAGGGCGTGATCTCGAAGGCATGGCTCGGCACGGGCGAAGAGGCCGTGACGATCGGGTGCGTGCATGCGCTCGAGCGCGAGCGCGACGTGGTCGCGCCGATGATCCGCAATGCCGGCGCACTGCACGAGATGGGCATGCCGCTCGTCGCGTGCCTGGGCGGCTACCTGGCGACGACCGACAGTCCGAACGGCGGGCACGACGGTCATATCGGTGACCTGGCGCGAGGCATCGTTGCGCCCATCTCGCACGTCGGCGACATGGTCCCGGTGGTCACCGGCATTGCACTTTCCTTCCTGCAGCGCGCGCAGCCGCGCGTTGCACTCACCTGGATCGGCGACGGGTCGACGAAGACCGGCGTCGTGCACGAGGGCCTGAACCTGGCCGGCGTGCTGCGCGTGCCCGCGATCTACGTCGTGCAGAACAACCAGGTAGCGCTCGGTACGCGCCTGGAGCAGCATCACCGCGGCGATTTCCATGCATGGCCGGGGATGTACGGGCTCCATGGGCTGAGCGTCGACGGCAACAACGTGCTCGACGTGTTTGCGGCGACCCGCATTGCCGCCGACCGGGCACGTGCCGGCGAGGGCCCCGCGCTGCTGATCGCCGAGACCTTCCGCATGGGCGGGCACGCCACGCATGACGAGGCGGAAGCGCGACGCACGTTCGCGCCGGAACTGTTCCGGCAGTGGGGCGCGCGCGACCCGATCGGCCTGTACGAGGCGTGGCTCGAAGAGGCGGGGCTCGCGCGCGCGCGGCTCGAGGCGCTCGAGGCGGACGTCGCGGCAGAGATCGATGCGGCGGTCGAGGAAGCGCTGGCGTCGCGTGAGGGCCGCATGCCCGCCGGCAGCTCGGCCGAGCTCGAGGGCGTGAGTGCCGGCGTGCGCCAGCCGGGGCTGGCCGCACGGATTTCCTCCTAGGTCGGGCTCCGTTTCGCTGCGCGTGCGGAGCGTTCGCTGTTGGGCCACCTTCAACAACAGACATCTCCACCACAGAGCCCTCGGAGGACGCAGCGAGGGCGGGTCAGGATCCTTCGCTACAGCGTAGCGAGTATGGGAATTTCGTTCGCGGCTGCTGGCGGGCCTCGGCGCGCTCTGAGGGCACTGTGGTAGAAGAAGTTGTTGCGATCACGCCGCTCTTCGTCTTACAAACCGGCGCGCTCCGCGAGGTCCAGGAACTGCGTCAGGATGTGATGCGTCAGGCCCCAGATCACATACTCGCCGTAGGTGAGCGACGGGAAGCGCCGGCTGGCGCCGCCGCCGAGCTCGACGAGCAGCTCGGAGACGGCGCCCTCGTCGCGCAGCGCGGAGAGGGGGACCCAGAGCGTCGCATCGACCTCGCGACCGTCCGGACGAGCCTGGGTATCGGGAGGCACGCCGAGCACGAAGGGCGCGATCACGAGGGGTGGCAGGCGCGGGCTGGCGGGAGCCACCTCGTCGAGGGGGCCGAGCAGCGCACCGACGCGGCCGAGCGGAACATGCGTTTCCTCTTCGGTCTCGCGCAGTGCGGTGGCGACCAGGTTGGCATCGTCGGGTGAGCGGCGTCCTCCCGGGAGCGCCATCTGGCCCGACCAGGGATCGCCCGCGCGCTCGGCGCGCCGGATCAGCAGGATCTCGAGCTCCTCACGCGGGCGCAGCAGCAATGCAACCGCAGCCTCGCGATCCTGTGTCCTACGGTGTACGGCTGTTGTGGGACGCTCCCGCAAGGTGCGCTGCAGCGTGTGGATGCGCGGATCGTCGGGCTCCAGAGACATGCGGCAGGATCGGACGTCGCCGGTGCAGGCGCAAGACAGGGTGCCAGGCGGGAGCAACCGGCAGACGGGGGTGTACCAACAGGTGTGGCGAAACCGAGTCTGCGCGCACGCGCGCGCACCCTCGAGCGATACGACCGCCGCTGTGTGTATTGCGGCGAGGCGTTTCCGGCCGAGGAGCTGACGATCGACCACGTCGAGCCGCTGCGCATCGGTGGTGACCAGTCCGAGGGCAACCTCGTGACCTGCTGCAGTGTCTGCAACACCGAAAAGGGTGGCGAGCCGGCGTGGCGCTATCTGGCGCGGCATCCCGGGAAGCGGGAGACCTTTCTCGCCCTGGCGACGGGTGTGTGGCCGCGCCTGCGGCGCGCGATCGTCGAGGCCGCCGCGAAACAGCGGCAATCCGGTTGACGTGCCGACGTACGACGAAGGACTTCCTCAACTGCGAGTCTCGATGAAGAGTCTCATGCGACGCACGTTCACGATCGCGCTGGCGATCGGAGCCGCCGGTTGCGCGCAAAGCGATGCGCACCGGTTCGGCGGAGAGGTGCGTCGAGGACTCGACGAGGGCGCAGCCGCAGCGAGCGAGTGGATCGAGGAAGCACGCAGCGCGAGTCCGTCGGCCGACGCGGTCGTTGCGGCCGGCTATCTGGAGCGGCTGCGGCTCGGTCTCGGCAGTCCCTTCCGTCTCGCGGACTACGCGCTCGCGGACACTCGCCTGCCGTCCGAGGTGCGCGAGCAGCTCGCCTGGGCGATCCTGCGGCGCACCCTCGACCGTGAGAGCTATCAGATCGATCCTGTCGCGTTCGACCGTCTCTCGCATCCCGGCGGCGGGCCGGGCGCAGGCAGCGCGCATCTCCAGCTGATCACGGATGCGGTGGCGGAGTCGCGCGATCCACGCACGGGCGAGCTCGCCGTGCGTCTCGCCTATGCGCTCGCTACAGCGGAGGGCTCGCTGAATCCGACGGCGACGAAGATCGCCGCGCAGGCGGCCGCTCTGGTACGCGACCGCATGCTCGCGGGCGACGACGTGAGCCGGCTCCTCCAGGTTGCGGAGGCGTCGGGCGCGTCGCCTTTCGAGCTGCTGCGCCAGTGGCGGCAGGACCGGCTGTTCCTCGTGGAGCAGCCTACGCTGACGGTCGCGGATGCGGAACGGGAGCGCGAGGCGATGCATCTTGCGCCGCGCCTGGCTGGCGCGCTGCGCGACCTCCCGCTGCGGCCCGCAGAATCGCGCTCGCACGAGCTCGCCGTCACACGTTCACTGCTGGGCAGCGCCGCGGCCGAGCGCCTGCTCGCGATCCGCGACAGCCTGGAGATGCCGCCGCAGGCGCCCGTCGCCATTGCGGCCCGCATGTACCGCAAGGAGCTGCTCGACCAGCCGTGGGTTTCGCGGGCGCAGCGCGACGCGCGGTTGCGCTTCATCGCGAACGCGGTCGACGAAGAGACGTTCGCCGCGGAGCTGGCGCTGCTCGAGCGTGCGGGGCAGCACGATGTCGCGCCGGCCATGTCCGCGCTCGCCGCGGCGGTCGGTCTGCGTACGTATGCACAGGAGCCGGTCTGGTTCCCGGGCTTCGGTGGGCCATCGGCACGCGAGCTGGAAGAGCGCTACGGCTTCGCCGCGATCACATTCGACGACTCGCTGCCGGCAAGCTGGCGTCCGTACCTGCGACGCGTTCTCGATCTCGCCTTCGGCGATCTGCGGCTCGTCATGCCGGCCCTCGACGTGAGCGGCCTGCGCGTGCATTTCGGCAGCGGACCGGAGGACGTGCCGACCCTGGCGATGCACGACCCGTCGAAGCGCCGGCTGCTGCTGCCACCGGCTACGTCCGCCGGTACGATCGCGCACGAGGTCGCGCACGACCTCGACTGGCAGGTTGCCCTGCGCAGGTACCGCGTGCGCGGCGACTACGCGAGCGATCGTGCAACGCGTACCCGCGGAGACCGTCTCGCACTGCACCTGCGCGACCTCGCCCACGGACTGCTCGAAGCGCCACGTCCCGGTGAGACCGCGGTGCATGCGACTCGTCC
>CAYSGF010000227.1:0-30436 GCA_964430275.1 uncultured Gemmatimonadaceae bacterium | reverse complement strand
CGAAACCGACGACGACGCCGATCCCCGGCGGAATCTCCTCACACGGCGCCCCCGTCGTTGACATTCCCCTCGAGTATCCCATTCTTACCAAGGATACCCGCCCTTCCGCCCCCACAAAGGACACCGCCATGTGGCCGCTGCTGATCCTGATCGCGCTGGTCCTCGCCGTCTTCTTCATCTACAACGGCCTCGTGAAGCTGAAGGTCCAGGCGGAGGCGGCGTGGTCGGACATCGATGTGCAGCTCAAGCGTCGCTATGACCTGATTCCGAACCTGGTCGAGACGGTGAAGGGGTACGCATCGCACGAGCGCGGCACGCTCGACGCCGTCGTCGAGGCGCGCAGCCGCGCCATGGGCGCGCAGGGGCCGGCTGCAAAGGCCGAGGCGGAAGGCATGCTGACCGGCGCGCTCAAGTCGCTGTTCGCGCTCGCCGAGAATTACCCGCAGCTGCGTGCCGTCGAGAGCTTCACCGCCCTCCAGGCCAGCCTCGCCGGCATCGAGGACGCGATCCAGAACGCACGTCGCTACTACAACGCAGTCGTGCGCGACCTGAACACAAAGATCCAGCAGTTCCCCGGCAACCTGATCGCCCGCCCGTTCGGATTCCGCGAGCGCGAGTTCTTCGAGATGCCCGAAACCGAGCGCTCCGTCCCCCGCGTCAGCTTCTGAGCCCGAGCATGTCGAAGCTCGCCAGCATGATCCGGAGCGCCGCACCCAGACTGCGCTCCGCATTCCGTACTCCGTACTCCGTACTCCGTACTCCGGATTCCGTATTCCGTATTCCGCACTCCGTACTCCGCACTCCGTACTCCGGATTGCGTATTCCGCACTCCGTATTCCGCATTCCGCTCCTCCTGGCAGTCCTGGCCCTCACCCCCGCCCCGGCCCTGGCCCGCTCCATCACCATCCAGGGCTTCGACGTCGAGCTGCTGGTCCGTCGCGACGGCTCACTCCGCGTCACCGAGCGCATCACGGTTCATTTCGACGGCGAGTGGAACGGTCTCTACCGCACCATCCCGGTCGCGTACGACTGGAACGGCTTCAACTACCGGCTGCGGCTCGATCTCGAGAGTGCGACGGACGAACGCGGCAATGCGCTCGAGGTGGACACGGAGCGGAGTGGTGGACGGCAGCGCTACAGCATCTGGGTGCCCGGCGCCGAGAACGCGACGCACACGATTACGCTCACGTACGTCGTCGCGAATGGTCTGCGCTTCTTCGAGGAGCATGACGAGCTGTACTGGAACGTCACGGGCAACGACTGGGACGTTGCGGTCGGCGATGCCTCGGCGACGATCATGCTGCCACCCGGCGTCACGAACGTGCGTGCCGCGAGCTATACCGGCGCGCAGGGTTCGACGCAGCAGGGCGCAGCGCTCGAGCAGGTCGCGAACAGCGTGCAGGTGCGTACGACGTCGCCACTCGCGTTCCGCGAAGGGCTCACGGTCGTCGTCGGCTGGGACCCGGGCGTCGTGCACCGGCCGACGGACTTCGAACGGGCCACGGCATTCGCGCTCGCGAACGGCATCCTGCTCGCACCCCTGCTCGCGTTCTTCCTGATGCACGGCTGGTGGCGCCGGCACGGTCGCGACCCGGAGGAGCTCAGCATCGTGCCGCAGTACGAGCCGCCGGCGGACCTGACACCCGGCGAGGTCGGTCTGCTCGTGGACAACCGTGCCGACATGCGGGATGTGACGGCGACGCTCGTCGATCTCGCGGTGCGCGGCTACCTCGTCATCGAGGACGAGCAGGAGGAGCATCTCCTCGGGCTCGTCAAGACGCGCGACTATGCGTTCCGGCTGGTACGCGACGCGTCGCAGTGGCAGGATCTGCGGCCGCACGAGGAGGAGCTGCTGCGCGCACTGTTCGATGGCGGCGCACGCACACGCGTCGAGATCGACGACCTCGAGAACACGTTCTACCAGGACCTGCCCGACATCAAGAAGCGGTTGACGGACACCCTGGTCGGGCATGGCTACTACACGCGCCGCCCGGACCACGTGGTGGCGCGCTACCTGGTCCTCGGTGTGCTCCTGGCCCTGCTGGTCGGTATCGGTGGCTCGATCTTCCTGAGCTGGCGCGGCGAGTCCGCCGTTCCCGCGGCGATCGCGGGTGCGCTCACTGCCGTCGTCATGATCGGGTTCGCCGTCGTCATGCCGGCACGAACCGTGAAAGGTGCCCGCATGCGCGAGCAGGCACTCGGCTTCAGCGAGTTCCTGCAGCGGGTCGAGTCGGACCGCTTCGAGCGGGTCATCCGCACACCGGAGATGTTCGAGAAGTATCTGCCCTATGCCATGGCGTTCGGAACCGAGAAGAAGTGGGCCAAGGCGTTCGATGACATCTACCAGGAGCCACCGGACTGGTACCGCGGCCGGCACGGCGATCGCTTCTTCGCTCACGTCCTCGTGAACGATCTCTCCGGCATGGCGAGTCGAACGAGCACGGCGATGGCATCCGCGCCGCGCGGCAGCTCCAGCAGCTCCGGCTTCAGCGGCGGCGGCGGGTTCAGCGGTGGCGGCTTCGGCGGCGGCGGTGGTGGTGGGTTCTAGTGTTGCGAGCGCCGTGATGCATCCACTGTCCGCTCTCTGGCCGCGGCGCGCGGTTGCGCTCCTGCTGGCCGCCGTGCTCGCTGCCGGCTGTTACAGTGCTGCTCCCGCGGCGCCGGCGCCGCAGCCGGGATACGGCGCGCTCTATGCCCCGGCGCGCGACCTCGGCCAGCTGTTCCACGACGTCCAGCTCACGGGCCTCTTTCCCGACTCCAAGACGTTCGTCGATGCGCAGCCGCTCGCGCCGCCCGAGCAGATCGCCGCGTACTACGCCAGTGTGCGCGACAGCGCCGGCCTCGACCTGCGCGCCTTCGTGCAGCGCTTCTTCGCGGTGCCGCAGGAGACGCGCGCAGCGTTCCGCACGGACCCGGCGCTCACGATGGAGGAGCACATCCATGCGCTCTGGCCCGTGCTCACGCGCAGCGGCGACAGCGCACAGACGTACTCGTCGCTGATTCCGCTCTCGCACCCGTACGTCGTGCCGGGCGGCCGCTTCCGCGAGGTCTACTACTGGGACTCCTACTTCACCATGCTCGGGCTCGTGCGCAGCGGACGTACCGATCTCGTGCGCAGCATGCTCGACAACTTCGCGCACCTCGCGCGCACCGCCGGTCACATTCCGAACGGCAACCGCACGTACTACCTGAGCCGCAGCCAGCCGCCGTACTTCGCCGCGATGGTTGGCCTGTACGCGACGGCGACCGACACGTCCCAGGCGCTCCGCTACCTTGACGCGCTCGTCACCGAGCACGCGTTCTGGATGGACGGTGCGGAACGCGTCGGGCGCGGGCAGGCGCACCGTCGCGTAGTGCGTCTCCCGGACGGCTCGCTGCTGAACCGCTACTGGGACGATCTGGCGACGCCGCGCCCGGAGTCCTACCGCGAGGACTACACACTCGCGCAGACACTGCCGGAGCCGGTGCAGCGCGAGGCGTTCTACCGGAACGTGCGCGCCGCTGCCGAGAGCGGCTGGGACTTCTCCAGCCGCTGGATGCGTGACCCGGCCGACCTGCGCACGCTCGAAACCACTGCACTCGCACCGATCGACCTGAACAGCCTGCTGTACAACGCGGAGGCCACGATCGCCGCGCTCTACGCGTTCCGTGATGCGGAGGGCGACCGCGAACGTGCCGCGCGCTACGCAGCACTCGCCGCGCAGCGTCGCACCGCGCTGCTCGCCGCGGCATGGGACTCGGCGTCCGGCTTCTTCTACGACGTGCGCTGGCGGACCGGTGAGCGCGTGACGGATCGTCCGACGCTCGCCGCCGCCACATCGCTGTACTTCGGCCTCGCAGCGCCGGCACAGGGGACCGCCGTCGCCGCGCGACTCGTGCGTGAGTTCCTCCACCCCGGCGGCTTCGTCACGACCTCGATCGAATCCGGTCAGCAGTGGGACGCACCGAATGGCTGGCCGCCGCTGCAGTGGCTCGCCATCCAGGGCATTCGCCGCTACGGCTATGGCAATGCGGCCGACGAGGCGCGTGAGCGCTGGCTCGCTCTCAACCGGCGCACCTTCGAGGCGACCGGCCGGATGATGGAGAAGTACGACGTCATGAATCCCGACCGCCCCGCGGGCGGCGGCGAGTACCCGACGCAGGACGGCTTCGGCTGGACGAACGGCGTCGCGTTGCGGCTGTCGGGATTCGCCGTCGAGGATGCTCGCCTCATCGCACTGCCCGCGCTCGTGCCGGCGGACCCCGACGAGGTCGGGATGGACGAGCGCCTGCCCGCGACCATGGACTCCATCATCGCCGCCGCCCTGCGCGCGGGCGCCGCACCCGGTGCGTCGCTTGCCGTGGGCCGCTACGGCCGCCTCGTGCACATTGAAGGGTACGGCCGCATCGATACCGCGCCCGGTACTGCCGCCGTCACCGACTCCACGCTCTTCGACCTGGCCTCGCTCACGAAAGTGGTCGCGACCACCACGGCGGCAATGCTGCTCGAGGAGGATGGCCGGCTCGACCTCGACCGGCCCGTACGCCACTACCTGCCCGAGCTGGACGCGCCCGACAAGAGCGGTATCACCGTCCACCAGCTCCTGACACACAGCGGCGGCTTCGTCTCCGGCGGACCCCTGTGGCGTGACTCGCGCACTGCCGCAGAGTTCATCGAGTACATGAATGAGCGGCCGCTCATCTACGTGCCCGGCGACAGCTCCGTCTACAGCGACTGGGACCTCATCCTGACGGGGCTCATCGTCGAGCGCATCACCGGCCAGCGGCTGGATGCGTTTCTTCAGCAGCGCGTCTGGGGGCCGCTCGGCATGCGCGACACGCGCTTCAACCCGCTGTCCCCGACGTCGCTGCCGGAAGGCGTCGAGTGCACCGCCGGCTTCCAGCCGGGCCATCCGCTGCTCCCGCGCATTGCGGCGAGCGAGGTGGACACGATCTTCCGCGACCGGCTGATCCACGGCATCGTGCACGACGAGAACGCATGTGCGCTCGCTGGCGTGGCCGGCCACGCCGGCCTCTTCTCCTCCGCGCGCGACCTCGCCGTTTTCGCGCAGATGATGCTGAACGGCGGCGAGTACAACGGCGTGCGCATCCTGCAGCCGGCCACGATCGCGCGCTGGACGGCGCGCCAGAACGAGCACTCCAGCCGCGCGCTCGGCTGGGATACGCCCGCGCCGCGCAGCAGTGCCGGCGCCTACTTCTCCCCGCGCTCCTTCGGTCACACCGGCTTCACCGGCACGAGCATCTGGATGGACCCCGAGCGCGGCCTCTTCGTGATCCTGCTCACGAACCGCGTGAACCCGACGCGCGCGAATACCCTCCACGTCCCGCTCCGCCGCGACGTCGCCGACGCCGCACAGCGCGCCATCCGCGACGCACCGGTCTACCGCTGGCGATGAACCACGACCACCACCACGACCACGACGCGCACGCGCCCGCGAAACCCGGCTACCCCGAGCATCCGGAAACGACGACCGACCACCCCAAGCACGAGACGCACACAGCCCACGACGATCACGCCGGCCACGACAAGCATGCCGGCCACTCCGTCGCGATGTTCCAGAGCCGTTTCTGGATCAGCCTGCTGCTGACGATCCCCACCATCGTGTGGGGGCACATGCTCGCGGAGCTGACCGCGTACGAGCCTCCGCATTTTACCGGCTCGCACTGGATCGCGCCGGTGTTCGGCACGCTCGTCTTCCTCTATGGCGGCCGGGTGTTCCTCGCCGGGGCATGGCGCGAGCTGATGGACCGGCTGCCCGGCATGATGACGCTGATCTCGCTCGCGATCGTCGTCGCATTCGTCTTCAGCGTCGCGGTCCTGCTCGGCTTCCCCGCGATGGCGCTTTGGGAGGAGCTTGCGACGCTCATCACGATCATGCTGCTCGGCCACTGGATGGAGATGCGCTCGATCGGACAGGCGAGCGGCGCACTCGACCAGCTCGCGCAACTGCTCCCCGCGATGGCGACGCGCATCTTCGACGACACGACGGAGGAGGTGCCGATCGAGGCGCTGCGCATGGACGACGTCGTGCTCGTCCGCCCCGGCGCGCGGGTTCCGGTGGACGGCACCGTCATCGACGGTCGCAGCGACGTGAACGAGTCGATGATCACGGGCGAGTCCAGCGCCGTCGCAAAGGGTGACGGCGACGCAGTGATCGCGGGAACCGTGAATGGTACCGGCTCGCTGCGCGTGCGCGTGACCGGCACCGGGGAGGCGACCGCGCTCGCGGGCATCATGCGCCTCGTCGCCGATGCGCAGTCGTCACGCAGCCGCGCACAGGCGCTTGCCGACCGCGCCGCATTCTGGCTCACGATCGTCGCGCTCGGCGCCGCGCTCCTCACCCTGGTCGCATGGACGCTCGCCGGCGCGACCGCCGCCTTCACGGTCGAGCGCGTCGTCACCGTGCTCGTCATTGCATGCCCGCACGCGCTCGGCCTCGCGATCCCGCTCGTCGTCGCGATCTCCACGACGCTTGGTGCGAGGAACGGCCTCCTCGTGCGCGAGCGGCGCGGTCTCGAGGAGGCGCGCAACATCGATGCGGTCGTCTTCGACAAGACGGGCACGTTGACGCTCGGCGAGCATCGCGTCGTCGAGGTCGTGACCGCCGACCCGCTCACGCAGGACGAGGCACTCCGCCTGGGCGCCGCGGTGGAGCGCGACTCCGAGCATCCCGTCGCCCGCGCGATCGTCGCCAGCGCGACGGAGCGCGGCCTGACGATCCCGCACGCGCGTGATTTCGCCGCGATCCCGGGGCACGGCGTGCGCGCGCAGGTCGAAGGCCGCACGCTGATGGAAGGCGGACCCAACCTGCTGCGCCGACTCGACGTGACACCATCGCCGCGGCTCGCAGAAGCGGCGGAGCGCTTCGCCGCGCGTGGCCAGGGTGCCATCTACCTGATCGAGGCCGATACCGCCATCGCCGTGTTCGCGCTCGCCGACCAGGTGCGCCCCGAGTCGGCCGATGCAGTGCGCCGCCTGCACGAGAATGGCATCGAAGTCGTCATGCTGACCGGCGATGCGCACGCGGTCGCGGACGCCGTCGCCGCCGAGCTCGGCATCGACACCGTGTTCGCCGAAGTGCTGCCCGAGCAGAAGGCGCAGAAGATCGAGGAGCTGCAGCGCGCCGGGAAACGCGTTGCCATGGTCGGTGACGGCGTGAACGACGCGCCTGCCCTCGTTACTGCCGATGTCGGCATCGCGATCGGCGCTGGAACCGACGTGGCCGTCGAGGCCGGTGACGTCGTGCTCGTGCGCAGCGACCCGCGCGATGTCGCGCGCATCGTCGAGCTCTCGAAGGCTACGTACCGGAAGATGATCCAGAACCTCTGGTGGGCGGCCGGTTACAACATCGTCGCGCTGCCCCTCGCCGCCGGCGTGCTCGCGGGGCAGGGAATCCTGCTCCACCCGGCCGTCGGTGCGGTCCTCATGTCTGCAAGCACCATCATCGTCGCGATCAATGCACAGCTGCTGCGCAGACACGTGCTCTAGTGCATCGCGCACGCCGCCATGCTACGCGCGCCGCGACGACCCCGGAACCGCGGGCCCGGCGCCCCTGCCGGCACCGGACCCGGGCCGGGCAGGTACCTAGTCTTCGTCCAGCACCAGTACCGAGCACGCGACCGTGACCGCATCGTCGCCGCTCTCGTCCGTGATCGTCACGACGTAGTCTTCCTCGTCCGACATGCTGAACCCGTCGTCCGCCTCGGCCTCCGCAAACCCGTCATCATCCGCCTCGAGATCCGGGTAGGCAGCCTCCGCACCGACGCGGTCGCCCGGATCCTCGCACGTGCCCTCCTGCACCGCCCACGCGAACACCGCATCCGCCGGCGCACCCTCGATCTCGATGGCGGCCGAGAACGCCACCGAGTTCGACAGCACCGCCGCCGCACCCGTGATGTCCTCGAACTCACCCTCACCCACGATCTCCGCATCCCAGCGATGCGTCGGACCCTGATCCACGGGGTCGTCGTCACACGCGGACAGCGCCAGCGCCGCCACCACGACCGCAGCGGCACGGCCAATCAGGCGATGGTCAAAGGACCTGCGAATCGACTGAATCATTGAATGCTTCTCCTGCTTGTGGTGAATCCCGAACGGCCGGCGACCTTCATTGCACCGACCGATGCACGACCCCCGCCCGAGCGCCGCGCCATACTTCGGTTCCTCAGACGGATACCACGCGGCAAACACAACAGCGCGCCAACTCGCCATGTTGTGGTCCCACCCCGACTTCGGCGTGCGTGCCGCTCGCCTGTCAGCTTTCGTCGACCTGTTTCGTCACAGGAGTACCGGGCCAACGTGACGGCCCATGCATCAACTGAAGCCGGTTGTATACAGGAGAAGCACAGGCATGCGAGTCTCGGCAGCACTGATGACGCTCGTGGCAGGATTGGCGCCTGCTGGCTGCAACGACACCGCCGCACCGATGGCGGCCGTCGAGCAGGCCGGCGTGCTCCAGCTGATCGGATATGACGGACCACGGACCGTGATCGTGGACGAGACCGTGGAATGGAGTGTGACGCCCGATGAGGATGTGCTGGCACCGGCGCCCGTGATTATGGTACCGGACAGTGTCGACGCCGGAGCCCCTTTCGAGATCGCGGTGACGACGATCGGGCTGAGCGGGTGCTGGCGTGCGGAGCATCAGAGGGTACGCGTCCGCAGCGGCGTCGTGGAGATGACGCCCAGGGACGTGCACTCGGGCGCCGAGGTGTGCACCGGTGTGGTGCTCTACCTCACGCACGTATCGACCGTGACCCTCGACGAACCCGGTGACTGGATCATCCGGGTCGAGGGGCGGCGCATGCGGTACGGAGATCATGTATGGGAGGAGCCGGTGAGCGCGCAGAAGACGATCGTGGTCCGGTGAGTGGACCTGCCCTCGTCGCCGAGCGCAACGAAGCCGAGCTGACGCGCTGGCACGGCGAGCTGCTCCGCTACCTCCATCGCCTCACGAGCGATCCGGATCTGTCGGAGGATCTCGCACAAGAAGCGCTGCTGCGGCTGCTGCGCGTCGAGGCCGTGCGCCCGATGGACAATGGCAGGGCATGGCTGTACCGGGTCGCGACGAACCTCGTCCGCGATCACGCCCGTCGCCGCGACATGATGCGGCGCCGCCCGATCCCAATCGATGCGGATGACCCGCAGACGCCCGAGCAGGCGCTCGAGCGCAGTGAAACCGTCGCGCACGTGCGCGCCGCACTCGACCGGCTCTCCCCACGCGACCGCGAGGTCCTGGTCCTGCGCGAGTCCGGTTTTCGACACAAGGAGATTGCAGACATCGTGGAAGTCAAAGCCGCATCGGTATCCGTCCTCATCGCCCGTGCGCTCCAGCGCTTCCGGGCCGCGTACCTCGAGGAGGCTCCGGAATGACGCACCCCGCGAACGAAACCCTCGTCGCATTCGTCGACGGCGAGCTCACCCCGGCCGCCTGCCGGCAGACCGAGCGCCACCTCGCAGAGTGCAGGGACTGCTCCGAGACCCTGACCGAGCTCGATCAGTCCGGGACGCTGTTTGCCTATGCGCTCCGCTGGATCGACGAGGTCGAACCCGCCGAGTGGAGATCCGGCCTTGCCGCCGTCGCCGACATACGGGCCAGAACGGACGCGCTCGGCGCACTGCCGGTCCCCACACCACAGGCAGCCAGCTCCACGGCAGAGCACACGCCGTCCCGCCCTCGCGTCTGGCGCTGGGCCGCCGGTCTCGTTTTACTCAGCGGCGCGGCCGCCGCGGCGATCGCGGGACCCGAGCGACTCGTCGGCATTTTCACCGCCAACGAGCCGCAGCCGGAGGCCGTGCAGCCGGCGGTGGGACTGGAGTCGAGCGGCGCCATTGCAGTCGCACCGGCGCAGGGCAGCGTGGACATCGTGCTCGGCGGTGTTACACAGGGCACGCGCGTCGAGGTGGTTTTCGCGGAGCGCAGCGACGTGATCGTTGACTTCATGGACGGCTCCACGCCGGGCGTGGTCGCGCGCGATGGACACCTGACGCTGCAGCTTTCAGGCGCGCACACGGTGCTGCGCGTCACGGTGCCGGCGAATCTGCCCGCGGCGCGGATCCTCGTCGGTGCTGCGGAAGTAGCAGTAATGGAGCGGGGACGAATCACGAGAGTTCATTCCGATCGGGGCATCATCATCGATTCGGTGGTGATGGAACGCTGACATTGCGTATAGTCGGAATCGCCATACTCCTGATGCTCGCGACTGCGTCCGCAGTCGCGGCGCAGGTGCGCGGGCGCATCATCGACCTGCACACCGGTGACGGCATTTCGGGCGCGACCGTGCGCGCGATCTCCGAGGCCGCGGACCGCGAAGTCTTCACGGACTCCGACGGCGCCTACTCGCTGAAGGGGCTCGCCGCGGCCGAGTACTGGCTCGTCGTGCGCCATCCCGGCTACGATCCCGCGACCGTGCGTGTCGTCGTTCACGCCGGCAGCGACCTCATGATCGACCTGCCGCTCGAGGTGCGCCCGATCGCCGTCACCCGGCTCGTCGTACCAGTGAGCCGCGCGCAGCCGGCCACCGCGCCGGCCACCGCGGAGGACTCCCTCCTCGCAGCCGTCGAAGGCCGGCAGAACGGCGTGCTGCGCACCGCGGCGACCGCCGCGCTGAATGATCTCATGAGCGTGACGCAGGAGCCGCCCACGGACCCGGGGCACGCGCCGAATTCTCTCCATATCTGGGGCTCGAACGCAGAGCGCGGCCGCGTCATGCTCGATGGTGCGGTGATCAACGCGCCGCTCCACCTGGGTGCGATCCTGGCACCGGTCGACCCGGGTATCCTGGCGAGCGCGGATCTGCACACCGGCGGTGCGCCCGCGCGCTACGACGGCGGCACGAACTACGTCGTCGAGTACGTCACGCGAAAGGCGCATCCCGAGCGCCTGCGCTCCTGGGGCGAGCTCGGCCTGCTCGCAAGTCGCATCGGCGTCGAGGCACCGGTCACGGACGATGGCTCCGTCATGGTGGCCGGGCGGCGCGTCAACGACGAGGCCGTCGATGCCGTGATCGACCAGTCCTTCGCGTACGAGTACCGCGACGGCCTCGCGCGCACCGCCTGGCAGATCGGCGAGGACGGCGCGCTCGACGCTCTCGTGGTGTCCACGCGCGAGACGATCCGCATCCCCCGCGACCAGACGCAGGACGTCGCGGCGTGGCGCAACTTCGCTTCCGTCCTGTCATGGGACGCGAACGAGCGAGGCAGCGGTGCACGCGCGCGCGCGAGCTTCAGTCGCGGCATCGTCGACCTGCCGCTCCTCTCCGCGCCCGACGGACACCTCACGGCGACCCTCGACCGCTCCGCCGTCACCGCCGCGCATGACTGGACGTTCGGAACCCTCGACCTGGACGCCGGCGTCGAGCTCGAGCACATCCGCCTCGCCCGCCACAGCCAGGCCAGCGCGGACCCGAGCACGCCCGAAAAGGTCGGTCCCGTCTCCTGCACACTCGCGCTCCCGTGCGCGTCCGCGACGGCCACCACCGCCGCCGCATTCACGGACTTCGCCTGGCGGCCCGGTGCCCGCTTCGCGATCAACGCCGGCCTGCGTGCCGCCGTGCACACGGATGCATCGCGCCTCCACCTGCTGCCGCGCCTCGCCCTGACATGGCTCGGCAGCGGCTCGACGACCGCGACCCTGTCCGCCGGCCGCTACTCCCAGATCGCCGTGCTCGAGCCCCTCCACACACCCGAGGCGTTCGCCTTCAACGAGCTCCTCACCGCGACCGAGCACGCGACCCAGTACGAGCTCACGCTGGCGCACCGCTCCCCGTCCCTCGCCGTTCAGGCCCGCGCGTTCCTGCGACACGCCCCCGCGCCCGGCACATCTGCAGACTACGAGACCGTGCCCGGCGCCGAGCTCGCCTGGGCGCTCGTCCTCGATCGCAACAGCATCTGGGGCGGCTACTCGATGCTCGCCAGGCAGGCGTCGCCCTTCGACTCCACGGCCGGCCACCAGCACCTCGCCTTCATCGGCGTCGGCACCGGCGCGGGGCCGCTCCACCTCGACCTCTCCGGCGTCTACGGCGCCGGCGTCCCCCTCACCTCCATCGTGCTCGACCGGCCTCCCGTCATGACCTTCGCCGGCGAGGCACCGGCTGCCGAGGTGCCACGCCACGGGCAGGGACCCTACATGCGCGTCGACGCCGTCCTCAGTGGCGAGTGGGACATCCGCCTCCACGACCGCGATGTCCACCTCATGCCCTACGCCAAGCTCATCAACGCATTCAGCCGCCGCGGCGCAATGTTCTACTACCGCGAAGGCAGCACGGCCGAGCTCCAGCCCCTCTCCGCTCTGCCCACCTTGCCCGTGCTCGGCGTACGCTGGGTCTTCTGATCGGCGCATACCCCGCCCCAACCTCTGTTCTGGCTGCCAGCACGATCTGTCGATCCTGCCGTCGTGCGTAAAACTTGCAGATGGTCACGCCCGATTGTCCGTATTCTCGCAGACGATTCGTTCCTGTATGTGCATGTTTACGGAACGTTCGATCCGGAGGCAGTGGCATGAGGACGCGTGGGACGAGGATGCGGACCGTCGGACCACTGGCCGCGGGTGCGGCCGTGCTGCTCGCGGGTCTGGGTGCCTGCTTCTCACAGGACCCGGCCGAGACGGTGCTGACGTGCGACGACGCGCCGGCGAGTGTCACGGTGGTGATCCGGGATTACCGCTTCGATCCGCCGGTGGCCTGTGTCGCCGAGGGTGGCACGGTGACGTGGGTGAATGCGGGCGCGGAGGCGCACACGGCGACGGGCGCCGAGCCGGCCGACCTGTGGGACTCGGGACTCCTCGCCAGCGACGAGGAGTTCACGCACACGTTCGAGGATGCCGGGGAGTTCCCCTACTTCTGCATCCCGCACCCGTTCATGCAGGCCGTGGTCATCGTCGAGTGAGCTCCTGCTCTCTCAGCGTCTGATGCGGGACGCCTGTGCCGGTCTACCGGCAATACCCGAATCAGGAGGTGGATACATGCGGATGCGTTTGCTTCTCGTGCCCCTGTTCCTTGGCGGTGCCGCGTTCGTCGCGTGTGAGGACGACGACGATCCGATCCTCCCCGCGACCAGCTTCAGTGCGGACCTGAGTGGCGATGACGAGGTGCCGCCGGTGACGTCGGACGGGGCGGGAACGGCGACTTTCGACATCGATGGGACGACGATCGATTTCACCCTCAGCACGACCGGCCTGACGGACGTCACCGCGGCCCACATCCATGGTCCGGCCGACCCGGGCGAGAATGCCGGCGTCATCGTGCTGCTGTTCAGCGCCCAGGCGGAGGGCGCGTGGCCCGGAACCAAGACCGCCAGCTTCGACGCAGGTGACCTGGCGGCCGGGCAGGGCGTCACCACCCTGGACGCGCTCATCGACCTCATGCGCTCCGGCGACGTCTACGTGAATGTCCACACGGCCGCCCATCAGCCCGGCGAGATCCGCGGGCAGGTGTTGCCGGACTGAGTCGTTGCCCCCAGCCCGCAGTCCGGAATGCCCGGCAGTGCAGCGCTGCCGGGCATTCGTTCGCATGGTCCCTTCGTAGCTCCGGTCGCGCCTCGCGCCACGGGCGCCTCCGGGACAGGGGTGGCGCCAGTGCAACACCACTGGTCCTCCCCCTCTCGGCCGCAGGGCGGCCGTAACTGACGGTCCGACAACACGTAGGAGCCGCCGCGCCACCGGGGCATCGGCCGGCACCCCACATGCCAGTTCTCCGGACCATGAAACCGGAGCAGTATCAGCGGCTGCTCGACCGCCTGTTCGAGGTCCGGAACACGGACGAGCTCTTCGATCTGGAAGTCGCCTTCGCCCCCTTCGACGAGGAGGACGGCGTAGCGCAGCGCGCGCTCTTTCAGCTCGCGTGTCGCTGGTGCCACCTCGCCCGCGGCCCGGCCCCCGCACAGGAGAGCTTCGAGCTCGTGCGCCGCCCCCCGGACGCGGCGCATCACCGCTTCGAGGTGCGAGGCCGGATCGGGCAGCGCATCGTGCGCGTGGGCTGGGCCGACGGCGCCCTGTTCGGCAGCCTCTACGCGCTTCGCCGCCTCGAGCACGCCCACGATCCGGCCCGCACCGCTGCATCGGCGCAGGCATGGATCCGCGCAAGCCTCGACGCCGTCATCGAGGACGTACCGACGCGCGCCGTCGCCTGAGTGCGCGGATGGCCCGCGCGGCCGGCACGATTCCGGCGCCTTCCCGTTCCATTAGCTGAACGCGTACCCGGCATTCTTCCCATTCCATAGCCACACGCGTGGCCCGGCGGTGCCAGTCGGCCTTGACGCACGCCCTGCGCTCTGCCAGCTTGCCTGAGAACGATTCTCAAACTCGTGGGCACCATGCGGCCTGTGACCAGTTTTCTACGCCGGATGACGGCGCCGTTCCGGCGAGTCCGGGTGCGGGCGACCGTCAACGGCGATCTGACGCTGCGGGAGGTGCCGCTGCGCCAGACGGTGGAGCTGTTGCGGATCGATCTGCCGGCGGATGAGGTCGAGCCACTGCTCGAGCGAGGCATCCTGCCGGGCTGTCGGATGTGTCCGGTGCGCCACTCGCCCTCGGGCGATCCGATTCTGCTGGTCGACGGCCTGCTGATCGCGCTGCGTCGCGAGACGGCGGGCTGTTTATGCGTGCGGCTGGCACAGACCAGCTGAGGTCGTAGAATGGCAGGTACAGTGCAGGACCGCGCGGCCGCGGCAGCCTCCGCAGGCAACGCGGTGCATTCTTCATCGGACCGCCCGCCCCTGGTGGCCCTGATCGGGCCGCCGAACTCCGGAAAATCGACGCTGTTCAATCGCCTGACCGGGTTGCGTCAGAAGGTTGCCAACTATCCGGGCGTGACGGTGGAGAAGCGCCTGGGCGACGTCCGGCTGGCGGATGGCGGCACGCTGACGCTGGTGGATCTACCGGGGCTGCACGGCTTTTCCGCGCGCTCGCTGGACGAGCGGGTGACGCGGGACGTACTGGAAGGGCGGGTGGCAGGGCTGCCGGCGCCCGATGCGGTCGTGCTGATCGTGGACTCGACGCGGCTCGAGTCGCAGTTGATGCTCGTCGAGCCGGTCCTCGAGATGGGGATCCCGACGCTGCTCGTCCTGAACATGGCGGACGAGCTTGCGGCCGGCGGCGGCTCCGTCGATGAGCGTGAGCTGGCGGCTCGACTAGGCGTGCGTGTCGTCGCGGCGGCCGCGCGCAGTGGCATGGGCGTCGAGCGCGTGCACGAGTTCCTGGACGCGGTGCGTGTGCGTACGACCACGACCGCGGCGCACGAAAACGGTGACGAATCCGGGCCCGCTGCGGTGCCGGAGCGCGGCAACGGCGCCGCACCGCGCCGGATCGATCTGCCGGTCGTGGATGTGTTCGTGACGCGGCGCGGCCGCGTGCGCGTGATCGCGCAGCAGTCCGGCTACGTTGCGCCGCTCGGCTCGCGCATGACGAACCGTCTGGACTCGATCCTCCTGCACCGCATCGCGGGTCCGCTCATCTTCGCCGTGCTCGTCGCACTCGTGTTCCAGGCGATCTTCACGTGGGCGACGCCGCTCATGGACGGCGTCGAGTCGCTCGTTGCAGCGAGCGGCGAATGGATGCGCGCGGTGCTGCCGGACACCTGGATTCGCTCGCTTCTCGTGGACGGCATCTGGATGGGTGTCGGCAGCGTGGTCGTGTTCCTGCCGCAGATCCTGATCCTCTTCCTGTTCCTCGGCCTGCTCGAAGATTCCGGTTACATGGCGCGCGCGGCAGTGATCGCCGACCGCTCCATGCACCGGGTCGGCCTGCAGGGCAGGGCGTTCCTGCCGCTGCTCTCGGGCTTCGCGTGCGCGGTGCCCGCGATCATGGCGACGCGCACCGTCTCCGATGAGCGCGACCGCATCGCGACCATCTTCGTGGTGCCGTTCATGACCTGCTCCGCGCGGCTGCCCGTCTACGCGTTGCTCATCGCCGCGTTCATTCCCGAGCGGCCGCTGCTCGGTCCGTTCTTCGGCACGCGCGCCGCCACACTGCTCGGCCTCTACGCGCTCGGTGCCACGGCCGCCGTCGTCACCGCGTTCGTGCTGAAGGGCACACTGCTGCGCGGGCGAGCTGCGCACTTCGTCATGGAGCTGCCACCCTATCGCCTGCCGACGTGGCGCTCCATCGCGCTCCGCCTCATGGACCGCAGCCGCATCTTCCTGCTGCGCATCGGCCGCGTCATTCTCGCCGTCGCGATCATCCTGTGGGCGCTCATGCAGTTCCCGCGCGTGGACGGCGGACCACCCCCGCTGGAGCAGAGCCTGCTCGGCCGCGCTGGTCACGTGATCGAGCCCGCCATTGCACCGCTTGGCTTCGACTGGAAGATCGGTGTCGGCATCATCTCGTCGCTCGCCGCCCGCGAGGTCATTGTCGGCACACTCGGCACGATCTACGGCGTCGAGAACGCCGAGGACGGCTCCATCGAGATCCAGGATTCGCTCAAGCGCGACCTCGATCTCGGCGGCGCCATCGCACTCCTCGTCTTCTTCGCATTCGCGCTCCAGTGCATGTCCACCGTCGCCGCAACGAAGCGCGAGACCGGCGGATGGAAATGGCCCGCACTCCAGTTCAGCTACATGCTCGTGCTCGCCTGGGTGGGCGCGTTCGCGGCGAACGCACTGTTCTGATTGGGGAGAGTGCGTCCCTTGCTGAGGTTCGTGCGCGTTCCCACCCTTCAACAACGGCATCGTCACCACAGAGCGCACAGCGGTCGCAGAGAACGGATTCCTTTTGGTTGGATTCGTCGCGACTCGACGCGTCCGCCGCGACCGTGAAGTGCGTCGCAACAAGACAAGAAGAACAAGGATGGAATACCGCACAGCCGCTGCATCCGCCGCGCCCCCTCTGCGCCCCCTGCGGCCTCTGCGGTGAATATGTCGTTCCGAAGCTGACGAACCCGCGAACCTTCCCACAGGGAAGAGCTTGACTCCCCCTCACCACTCTCCTCACACTAGACCCGAGCAACCCTGCCATCAGCAACCACCGCCAGGGAGCGCGGTAACCCGCGCGGGTGTGAGATGAGGCATCCGACGCTGATGCCGGCAGCAATCGGGAGGAGCGTGCGTCGCATGCTGCCGCTTCTGCTCCTCTGCTGCCTGGCGATTCCGGGGTGCAGCCGGAGCCGCGCAGCCGGAGTCCGTGCCGCACCGTCCTCGTACTACCAGACGGGACCTGCGGCGGGCGATGTCTCTGGCGACATCGAGCAGATCCTGCGTGCGGTGAAGCGCCTGCACATCACGGGGCTGTACGTATCCTACCGCTTCGCACTCGCCGACAGTATCACTGATGATGAGCTGTCCGATCCTGCGACCTGGGGACGGGCCACCAGTCGCTACACGTTCAGTCACACGAAGGCGGGCACTGCCGTCGTGATCGCCGCCGGGCAGGCAGCCGCAACGCTGATTACGAACGATCACATCACGCGCCTGCCGGATACGCTCGTCGTCCATCACGGCGATGCGGCGCGCGCCGGTTCACCGGCCCGCTACGTCGAGAGCGTCACCGTCCTGACCGGCCGCAGCGAGTATGTGCTCGAGATGCCGGGGAGTCCGGCGTTCCGCGTCATTGCGCGCGACACTGTCGCTGACCTCGCACTGTTGCGCGTGCCCGTCCCCGCCGATGCACGCATCGACGTGCTGCGCGCGCCGCCGGGCAATGCGGCGCGTCTCACCTGGGCATCCTTCGTGTACGTGCTCGGCTTCCCCGGCGGGCAGCGCATGGTCACCCGCGCAATCATCAGCCAGCCCTCCGAGGGCAGCAATTCGTTCCTTCTCGATGGTCTCTTCAACCGCGGCATGAGTGGCGGTCTCATCCTGGCCGTTCGCAGTGACACCGGGGCGCTCGAATGGGTCGGCCTCGCCCGCGCGGCCTCCGCAGAGACCGAGTACCTCCTCTTTCCCGAGAACCGCGACCTGCAGGAGGAAGGGATGCTGCTGCCCTATTCCGGAAACCTGTACCTCGAACGCGCGGCACGCATCCAGTACGGCATTACGTTCTGCGTCTCCATCGACACGATCGAGGGCTTTCTGCGCCGGGCGGATGTGCGGGCGGGGAGGTACTGATTCGCTCTGGCGGAGTCGCAACCCAGCCGCCGGACGTTACCAAGCGGCGTGACGACGAGTGGATAGCCCGCGCAGATCGCACACAGCGGGATGGTCGCGGCCTGGGCAACACGCGTCGCCGACCGTCGGCCGGAAGCGGTACAGTGCACTGCGCATGGGTCCCCGAGCGGGTGGCGCACCGGGAGAAGGCGCACCGGGTAGCGGACGTCGCAATCACGACACTGGAAGGAGACGACGAGGAAAGATTGCGCCTGCGCCAGCACGCGTGCAAGAAGGTCGATGGCAGCCTCCGCCAGAGGACGAAACCGCCGGGTCGTCGTATCGAGGGCTCAGGCCGAACGGGGCAGATGCAGCCGGAACGTCGTCCCGCGCTCTTGCGACGATTCCACGTCGATCCGTCCGCCATGCGCGATCGCGATTTCTTGTGCGATATAGAGCCCCAGTCCCATGCCCTCCTGGTCGCGCTCGAGCCGTTCCGGGGACACGATGCTCTTGAACGGATCGAAAATCTGCTCCTGCTCGCCCCGGGCAATCACGGCTCCGCGATTCTGGACCGCTATGACCGCCTCCTCGTCCTCTCCCAGCGCAGTCACCGCGATGGGTGTGCTCGCGGTTCCGTGCTTGACCGCGTTCTCGACCAAGTTGGAGAGCGCCTGCCTCACGCGCTCGCTGTCCCACTGCCCGCGCAGGTCTCCGCTCACTGAAAGCTGGAACTCGCGGTCCGGATGGTACGCGCCGATTTCGTCGATCGTCTCGCGACTGAGCGCGGCGATGTCCGTCGCGGTGCGCGTGATCGGTATGCCACGCCCCAGGCGCGATCGCGTGAAGTCCAGCAGGTCGCTCACGAGCGCCAGCATGCGCTCGCCACTGCTTCGGATCCTCGACGCCATCGTCAGATTCGCGCCGGACAGATCGCCCTCGGTAACCAGAAAGTTCGACGCAGTGAGGACGGCGCCCAGGGGCGAGCGCAGATCATGGCCCAGGATGGCGAGAAACATTTCGCGCGAATGCCCGATGCCGGTCGAGTACTTCGTGATCGACTCCGCCAGCGCCTGGTCGATCGCCTCGTTGAAGCGAATCAGGTCCTGAAGATCCACTTCGTCAGGACTGCTATGGGCCTTCGTCCAGAGCCGCAGCACCGTCGCGCGCAGCGCGCGGTACTCCGAAAACATCTCTGCCAGGGTGAAGCCGCTGCCTGCGCGATCCGCTCCGTGCTGCTCGGCCGCCGTGGGAGCCGCTTCCGCTTCCTCCGGTGCGTCGCCCTCCGACTTCCGCTTCTGAGCCCCCGTGGTCTGAGGTTGCTCCATGTCGTGAGCAATCGCCCTCAGCATCCCGGCCGCATGGTCCCGCAGCGACCGGATGTCCATCGTCTCGCCCGCAGTGGTATGCGTCCGCGCGAACTCCTCGAACTCCGCGAGAATCGACTCCGCACTGGTGACGATGAACTGGGCCAGACGCATGTCCTCTCCTGGACTCGAGGGATCCCGGAAACCGCCTCCTGGTTGCAGGGCGTGCCGCTAGGGCACTGTGCGTGCCAGCAGGGACCGAGTCGGCCCTGCGCGCTCCGGCAGCGACTTCATGAGCGGTACCGCTCCAGGATCCCCGCTACCGCCCGCCGCCCGCGCTCGAGCACACCCGGATCGCGAAACAGCACGTAGTGATAGTTCGCCAGCTCCATGCACGCGTACAGCTCGAAGACCACCTGCTCCGCTTCGACGTCTGCCCGCAGCTCGCCCAGCTCCCGGGCATCCTCGACGTAGCCCGTGAACTCCGCGACCCAGCCGCGCTCCAGTGACACCACCTTCTCATGCACCGGACCAGCGCCCGCATCCATCTCGGCCAGCAGAGCCGCGAAAAAGCAGCCGCCCGGAAACACCCACCGCTCCAGATACGAGAAATACGCCCGGAACAGAGCCTCCAGGCGCGCCACCCCCTCCGGCGCCGCGTACGTCGGCTCGATCACCTCACGCCCGAAAATCGCCATCGCCGCATCGATCGTCTCGAGCTGCAGCTGCTCCTTCGAGCCGAAATGCGCATAGAGCCCACTCTTGCTCACGCCCAGCTCCGACGCCAGCCGGCCCAGCGTGAGGCCCTCCACACCATGCACGGATGCCAGCCGCGTCGCAGCCTCCAGGATCGCCGCGCGTGTGCGCGCTCCGTCGCTGCGCTGTCGCCGCCCGGTCGAGTCCTTCGTCGGATTTGTCATTCTTGACAATGATAGCAGCCGCACCGTACCCTGTAAATAGCACGAACGGTCGTACTAAATAACGGGGGGCGAATGCGACACCATCTGCAGCAGCAGCGGAGCGCCGGCCGCGCGGCGGGCCGGAGGGCTGTATTGGCGGTGACATTGCTGGCATGCCTTGGCCGCGCACAGTCGGTCGTGGAGGGTCAGGCGACCGGAGCGAGGGATGTCGCCGAAGCGCTGGATGCGGCCGTGGTCGTCGAGTGGAATGCGTTGGCGTACGAGCTGGCGTGGGCGGAAGACGAGTTCCAGACGTTCAAGGGTCAGCGCGCGATGGTGCTGATGAACCTCGCCATGCACGACGCCCTCAACACGATTCGACCCGGGTATGAGCGGTACGCATATGCGGGTGCCCGCGTGCGGGCGGACCCCGAGCTGGCGGCGGCGCAGGCCGCGCACGCGGTGCTGGCGTCGCAGTATCCGGCGGCGATCGACCGGCTGGACAGCCTGCTGTCGCCCAGGCTGGAGGCCGCGTCCGGAGCAGGGAAGGGAGAGGCTTCCGTCGCACTGGGCAGGGAAGCGGCGGATGCGATCCTGCGGGTGCGGGAGGCTGATGGGTGGGATGAGGCGGGGACATACGCGTTCACGACCCGGGCGGGCCGATACCGCACGACGCCGGACTGGGATGGCTTCGTGCTGCAGCCGGGGTTCCGCTCCGCACGCCCGTTCGCGATCGGCGCAGTGACGGCGTTCCGGCCGGCCCCGCCGCCAGGGCTGAGCGATACGCGGTACGCGCGCGACTACGACGAAGTGAGAGTCCATGGCGCGGCGGACAGCCCCGTGCGCACGGCCGACCAGACGGCGTACGCGGTCTGGTGGATGGAGTTTTCAGAGGGGTCGGTGACCAGGCTGGCCCGGCGGCTGGCAATGGAGCGCGACCTGGAGCTGTGGGATGCGGCACGTCTGTTCGCGCATCTGAGCATGGCGCTCTTCGACGTCTATGTTGCGACGTGGGACTCGAAGTACGAATACGATCACTGGCGTCCCTATACGGCGATCCGGAATGCGGCTGACGACGGGAATCCCGCTACGACGCCGGATGAAGCGTGGACGTCGATGCTGCCTGCGCCGCCCTTTCCGGAGTACGTGTCGGCGCACGCGGCGGGGTGTTCCGCAGCGTTCACGGTGCTGGCCTCGGAATGGGGGTCGATCGACGGGTTCGCGATGACGACGATCACGGCGCCGCCGGAGATGCCCTCGCGCCGCTTCGAGAGCTTCCGTGCAGCGGCTGAGGAATGCGCCGATTCGCGCGTCCGGCTCGGCTGGCATTTTCGCTACTCGACGGACGCCGGGCTGCGGCTGGGCGTGGACGTCGCGAACCATGTGCTGGGAACGCAGCTGCGTCCGGCCGGCCGATGACCCGACCGCGATCCGCAGTATTGATCGGCGGCGCGTCGGCGCGTACCGTGGCAGGAACGTCAGCTCTTCCGGTGAGGACATCCCATGCGTCACCTCATCCACGATCTCCGCGTGGCCGCGCGCGCGCTCCTGAAGACGCCCGCCTTTCTCGTCGTTTCCATCCTGACCCTCGGCCTGGGCATCGGTGCAACGGCCGCCATCTACTCCCTCGTCAAGCGCGTCGCGCTGGATCCGCTGCCCTATCCCGCTGCCGACCGGCTGGTGCGCCTCGGGAGCGAAACGACGGAGGGCGAATGGGGCGTGTCCCGCGCGCAGTGGGTCTTCTACCGCGAGCGGACACGTACGATCGAGGAGCTCGCCGGCTACCGGATCGGCCAGGCGAGCGTGCAGACGGGTGGCGGCTCGGAGCGGATCGGTAGGTGGGAGGGAACCGCCTCCTTCTTTCGCCTGCTCGGTGCGCGCGCGCGGCTCGGCCGTATCGTCGATGAGCAGGACGACGAGTACGGCGCCACGCCCGTCGCCGTGCTGTCGCACGCGTACTGGCAGACCTCGTTCGGCGCCGATCCGTCGGTCATCGGTCGCACGATCTCCGTGGATGAGTCCCCGATCGAGATCGTCGGTGTCATGGAGCCGTTGGCCGAGCTGCCGGAGGCCGTGCCCGTCGAGCTGATGCCCGACGTGTGGCTGCCCCTGCAGCTCAATCTGGCCGGTCAGTTCTGGAACAGTCACATGGAGTTCCGCACGCTCGCGCGGCTCGCACCCGGTGCAACGGCCGAGGACGCCAGCCGCGAGCTGACCGGCTACAACGCGCAGCTGCTCGAGGCGTTCCCGCAGACGTACAGCGCCACGTTCATGGAGCGCTATGCGTTCCGTCCGCATGCGACGTCGCTCCGGAACGCGATCGTCGGCGACGTCGCACGCAACCTCTGGATCCTGCTTGCCGGCGTCGGTCTCGTGCTCGCGATTGCCTGCGCGAATATCGCGAACCTCTTCCTCGTGCGCGCCGAAGGACGACGACGCGAGATGGCGCTGCGCACCGCGCTCGGCGCGCGCCGCGGCGCCATCCTGCGCCACTTCCTCGCCGAGAGTCTCGTGATCACGGCAGGCGGCCTCGTGCTCGGCGTGCTGTTTGCCCACTTCGGCACACGCTGGCTCGTCGCGGAGGCACCGACGCAGCTGCCGCGCATCGCGAACGGCGGACTCGACGCCGGCGTGATCGCCTTTGCCGCCCTGACCGCTGTGTTCGTGGCGCTCGCGCTCGCACTGTTGCCGGGTGCGCGCTACTCGCGCGCGCTCCGCAGTGTTGCCGATCTCGGCGAGGGCGGCCGGTCGAGCACGGTCGGACGGGAGCGTCAGCGCGTGCGTGGCGCGCTCGTCATGGCGCAGGTCGGGCTCGCGCTCGTGCTGCTCGTCGGTGCCGGCCTGCTGCTCGAGAGCTTCCGCCGCCTGCGCGCGGTCGATCCCGGCATCGATGCCGCAGGTGTGCTCAGCATCTCGATCGCAATGTCACCGCGCTACGACACCTACGAAAAGCGCTGGCTGTTCAGCCAGCAGCTGCTCGAGCGGGTCCGCGCACTGCCAGGTGTGAGCGCCGCGGGCATCGGACCCGTGCCGCTGAACGACAGCTACGGGTGCACCGTCCAGGCCTTTCCGGACGCCGAGGTGATGCAGCGGATCGCGGACTCGAACGGCACGCTGTGCGCCGGCCAGTCGTCCGTAACCGACGGGTACTTCGATGCGCTCGGCATTCCCGTGCTCGCGGGACGCGCCCTCAGCAGGGCGGACAACGACAACCCGGACGCCGGCGCCGTCGTCGTCAGCCGCGCGTTCGCGGAGAAGTTCTGGCCCGACGAAAACGCGATCGGGAAGCGCGTCGCGCCGCAGGGTCGCTCCGAGGGACCGTTCTATACGGTCGTCGGTGTCGTCGGTGACGTGTATGGCAGCTCGCTGAGCGAGCCGCCCGCCGTGGCGATCTATTATCCGCTCGTTCCGATCGGACCGAGTGGCGGCCTGTACAACGCGGGCACGCTCATGGTGAGCGTCGCAGGCTCCGACCCGATGTCGATCTTTCCGCAGGTCCGTTCTGCAGTGCTCGCGCTCGATCCCGCGATCCCGCTCGCGAACCCGAGGAGCATGGAGACGGTCGTCGCGAATTCCATGAGCGGTCTGTCCTTCACCATGATGCTGCTCGGCAGTGCCGCGCTCGCAGCACTCGTGCTCGCCGCCATCGGCCTGTACGGTGTGCTCGGCTATCTCGTGCAGCGTCGCACCGCCGAGATCGGCGTGCGCATGGCGCTCGGTGCAACCGCAGCGCAGGTGCAGCGCATGGTGGTGGGCGCATCCTTGCGTCTCGTGCTTGCCGGCCTGCTCGTCGGCACTGCCCTCGCCCTTGCGCTCAGTCGCTACCTCGTCAGTCTGCTGTACGAAGTGCAGCCGACGGAGCCGGTGACCTACGTGGCCGCGGCACTCCTGCTCGCGGGGGTGGCACTCGCGGCCAGCTGGCTGCCGGCGTATCGTGCTGCACGGGTGGATCCGGTGCAGGCATTACGGACGGAGTAGAACCCTGGGGATGGAGTCGCTGATGCGCAGACTTGCAGTCATCCTCGTCGCGGCAGCCACCGCCTGCGCGACGAACACGGCACCTCACACACCCGAGCCACTTCCGCTGCCCGGTACGGCAGCCGAAGGATTCACCTGCGCCATGCGCGTGCTCGGGGAGCTCGAGTACAACATCCTGGATGCGGATCGCGACGCGGGATTCATCCGGGCCGAGCGGCAGCATCCCGGGAGTACTCCATTCTTCATGACGGCTACCGGATTTTTCGATCTCATGACCGTGACTGTCCTGGATGACGGCGGCGGCGCGTCGCTTCGCGTCCATGCCAGCTCGCAGGTCGAGGAAGAGGGGCAGCGCCGCAGCTCCGGGATCGCGACGTCCGATGAGGCGCGCGCGGATGCCGATGCGGTGCTCACACGGTGTGCAGGTGCGGCGAGCAACGAGTGAGCGTTCGCCAGCCGACATTCGCGGCGAGGGACGGTTGGTGCGGATGCCCGACTCCAACTCGCGCCGAGCCTCGCTAGCGTACGAGCGCGGAGTAAACGTGCTCGTGAAAGACTGACCGCAGCGGGTACCTGCCTCCGGGTGACAGCTGCGTCCAGACCATCGCGACCATGTCGTTCACCGGATCGATCCAGAAGTACGTGCCGAGGTAGCCCGACCACCGGAAGATCCCGACGGGGCCGCTCTCCGCACCCGCCGTGTCGACCTTGACCGCGACTGCCAGCCCGAAGCCGTACGCGGAATCACTCACGGCAGGATACGACACCGGCGTCAGCTTCGCTGGCAGCGTGTTGTGCGTCATCAGCGCGACGGTCTCGGGCCGCAGGATCCGCGTGTCTCCGAACGCACCACCGTTCAGCAGCATCTGCGCGAACCGGAGGAAGTCGTCTGGTGTCGAGAGCAGACCGCCGCTCCCCCACAGGAAGCGTGCGTCCGGCTCGAACATCGCCATCAGCCCGTCCCGACCGAGCGGGCGCAGCTCGCCATCGGCCTCGGGTGCATAGACGGTTGCGAGTCGATCGCGCGTGCCCGGACGGATGCGAAAGCCCGTATCACGCATGCCGAGCGGCCCGAAGATCTCCTCCTCGAGAAAGCGGTCCAGCGTACGGCCCGATGCGACCTCGATCACCCGCCCCGCCACGTCCAGTCCAGACCCGTAGCTCCACTGCGTGCCGGGCGAGAAGAGCAGCGGAAGCCGCGCGAGGCTGTCGGTGAACGCCTGCAGCGTGTGACTCGCGGCGTACGGCTGCGCACGAGTGAAGATCGTGTCGGCCGGACCGTCGGTGAGCCCGTACGGCAGGCCCGCCGTGTGGTTCAGCAGCTGCCGCACCGTGATCGGCGATGCGGGCTCACGCAGGATCGGCGCGTCCGCCGTGCCGCCCGCAAACACCTTCACGTGCGCGAACGAAGGGATGTAGTTCGACACCGGGTCGTCCAGCCGGACCAGCCCCTGATCCACCAGCCGCAGAACACCCACCGCAACGACCGGCTTCGTCATCGAATAGATGCGGAAGATCGCGTCGCGACGCAGCGGCGCGCGGCTCTCCAGGTCCTGCCACCCGAATGTCCGTTCGTAGCCGATGCGCCCGTGCCGCGCGATCACCGCGTAGATGCCGCTCAGCTGACCCGAATCCACGAACGACTGCAGCGCGACATTCATCCGCGCGAGGGCATCGGCCGAGAGTCCGAGTGTTTCCGCCGGCGCGCGCGGCAGCGCCGGCGCGCTGCGTGCCACGCAGGAAGTCAGCACGAGCGACAGCAGGACGAAGCCGAGCAGTGTCAGCGGACGACGCATCACAGTTGCCGATGTGCAGGAGGTCGGCATCCGGGTCCGTGAATCACACAGCGTTGCCGCCTGCCCGGAGTAACAGACCCCCACGACGGCCGTTCGCCCGCACGTCGCCTCGGACTCACTCCTCCTGCCTGGTGAGCACCGGCGCTCCGCTGATCCGTCCGGTATAGCCATCCAGATCGCCACCGACCACGAAGCCGCTGCCGGTGATCTCGTATTCACGATACGCCTTGCTGTGCTGGCTGCCACGCATCTTCACCACGGCGGCCACCTTCTTCAGTTCTCGATCCACTTCGACATAGCGGAGAGAAATGAGGTCATCTGCGAGGAAGGAGATCACGTTCGGCGTAAAACGGAGCTCGTCCTCCCCCTGCGTCACCTCCATGGTGGTGAGCACGGTGATCCCGACGCCTGTGAGGGCGCCCACCAGCCGGTAGAGCGATTCGCGAAAGTCCGCCCTGAAGGTGGGGGCAAGGGCGAGTTCGAAGCCGGACATTGAATCGATGACCACACGCTTGGCAGCGACCCGCTTCACCGCTTCCCGGATCTCGTGCAGCGTCTCGTCCGGCGACAGGTCGAGCGGACGCAGGTAGAGGGCTTCCAGTGTTCCCGCCTCGATCATCTCCCGCACCTTGAAGCCCAGACCCTCCGCGCGGTAGAGGTACTCCTTCGGATGCTCCTCGAAGACGACGAGCACGCCCGGCTCGCCGTCCTTCCCCCCTTCGGCGATGAACTGTGTGGCGAGCACCGATTTACCCGAGCCCGAGGGGCCGGCGACGAGCACCGAATCGCCGGTGGGAATCCCGCCGCCCATCATCTCGTCGAGTCCCGGGACGCCGGTGGACGCCCGGCCGGCCGGCGTTTCCCGTTCGTGTTCGTCCACTGCGAGGGAGAGTCGCGGAAAGACCTGCAGCCCACCGTCCGTGATGCGGTACGTATGGAGACCTGGCATCGGTTCCTGCCCCCGGATCTTCACGACCTGGAGCTTGCGAACGATCGAATTGTTGTCCGCCGCTTGATCCAGCCAGATGATCGTATCCGCGATGGTGAAAACCGGATTCCCCGTCTTCTCCTCCTCGTCGTACTCGCCTACCAGAAACGACGTCACCTGCCAGGTCGTGAGATGCATTGCAAGGCGCTGCAGGACGCCGGGAATCTCGGCCGGGGCGACGGCGCCCGCCTGCAACGCATGGGTGGTCAGCGAACGAAAGGAGTCGACGACCACTATGCCCGCCCCGCTCTCTTCCACTTCTTCGATGATCCGCTCCAGCGCACCGTCCAAACCGCGCTCGATAACATCATCGCTCAGATTGACGAAGCGGATGCTCTCGTCCACCTTCTCGGGGTCGAAGAACGTGTACTGCTGCTGGTGCCGCAGCATCTTGGCCGCGGGCTCACCCAGGATCGTAAAGAAGAGGGCCGTGCGCCCGGGCCTCGCGTTCGCAAAGACGAATTGTTGCGCCATGGTGGTCTTCCCCGTGCCGGGAGCGCCTGCAACGAGGTTGAACGAACCTTCCGGGACGCCGCCGCCCAGGATGAGATCGAGCCCTGGCACGCCACTGGGCAGTTTCTCGATCACAACTCTCTTCCCCTGACTCATTCGTCGATCTCCCTGGCGCTGGTCGCCCGAGGCCAGAGCCTGCGGATGGGATTCATCCCCAGCTCCTCGCCGAGCAGCATGACGAGCAATTCGAGTACGTGTGTCAGCACGGCGGCGGCGGCCGCGGTCGCCTCGTCTTCCGGCCTCGCCGCGAGCGACTCCGCCAGACCCGTGAAGCACGCGGCTGACTCCCGACTCACGGCTACCTCCGATAGTAGCGGCTGCTCGCGCTGCGCCAGGTGAAGGGCGCGCCTGAGCAGGGCGGAGACGCCGCCAGATCCGAGCAGGTCGGCCAGGTGGTCGCCCAACCGACGACAGGCGGCGTCAACTGCGGCAGCCGAGGCGACCGGATCAGGCGATCCGCCGGCTTCCTGCGCGACGATCCGTCGTGCCAACTCAGCGAGATTAGGCGAAGGATGGGCCATGCTGTATCATCGCGGGTACCGTGCGGCGTATGCGTACCCGTTGGCGGGTATCGCAGAGCAGGTGGTGCCGGGCCGGTGGCGGACGTATCAAATTGCGCTGCCGACGGAGGATACGCGAACCCCGCGTCCTCCGCGACCGCGGCCGGAACGAGTCTCGCACGGACAAATGCAACGCGTCATCCGACGCTCGCCCGACAGGTGGGTTCGCATCGTCTCACGACAACCGGAACAAGCCGCGTCATGACCCTGGGGCCTGATCCCAACAGCGACTCGAAACAGGACACGACGGATACGCCGCCTCGCTCTGCCACATCCGTACCAACGCCAGGCGCCGAATCGGTGCCGCGGTACCTCGCGGATGCGAGCCAGTGTCTGGCGGCGTCGCTCGACTACGAGAACACGCTGGTGACGGTCGCGGGAATGGCGCTCCCGTACCTGGGGTCCTGGTGCATCGTGGACGTCGTCGAGGCGGATGGATCCATGCGCCGCCTCGGTATCGTTCATCCCGACCCGCTCAAAGAGGAACGTGCCCGCAGCCTGAAGGAAGGCTGGCCGCCCGGCCGGGACGATCCGATCGGCTTGCCGCGGGTCATCCGGTCCCGTGCGACGGAGCTGATCCCGTCGGTATCGGACGAAATGCTCGTCGACTTCGCGATCAGCGAGGAGAATCTGCAGGACCTGCGCGCGCTCGGCATCGGGTCCGTCGTCGTCGTCCCGCTCATCGCCCGCGGCACCGTGCTCGGGGCCATCACGTTCGTGAGTGCAGACGTGGGGCACCAGTACGCGGAACGGGATGTCGAGCTGGCCGAAGACCTCGCCGCCCGCTGTTCCATCGCGCTCGACAATGCCCGCCTTTTTCGTGATCTGCAGGCGACCCAGAAGAGTGCCGCGCAGCTGAATGAACAGCTGGTCGTGTCGAGCATTCGCCAGCAGGAGCTCGCCGAGGAGGCGCGGGACGCGAACCAGGCGAAGTCACGCTTCCTTGCGACGATGAGCCACGAAATCCGCACTCCCATCAACGCCATCGTCGGGTATGCCACTCTCCTGGAACTGGAGATCGCCGGGCCGACGACATCCAGACAGAGGGAGTACCTCGCACGGGTGAAGGCCAGCAGCGACCACCTGATCAAGCTGATCGACGACGTCCTCGACCTTGCGAAGGTGGAGGCGGGACGAATGAGCCTCGATCGAGAGACCCTCTCGGCGCAGGCATCCATCACGGCCGCACTCGCTCTGATCGAGCCTCAGGCCCTGGCGGCCGGTGTCAACATCACGTCCGCGTGCCCCGACGCCGGGAGCTTCTTCGTGGGCGACAAGGATCGCGTGCGTCAGATCCTGGTGATCCTGCTCAGCAATGCACTCAAGTTCACCGATCGCGGTGGGAGTATCACCGTGACCTGTGGAACGAGCCGAACGCCGGACGCGGAAGCGAAACTCGAGGGGAGCGGCCCGTGGACCTTCATTCGGGTGGCAGATACCGGGATCGGCATCTCTCCGGCAGAGGCGGAAACGGTCTTCCAGCCGTTCGTGCAGGCCGATCCGGGGAACACCCGAAAGCAGGGTGGTGCCGGGCTCGGACTCTCCATCGGTCTCGAGCTGGCCAACCGTATGGGTGGGGATCTGACTCTGCGCAGCGCCGGTGGAGAGGGATCGTCCTTCACGTTGTGGCTACCGGGCGCGCCGTCCGGTTGAGGATCGCGTCGACTGAGACTGGTACCGCGCGTACGATCGGTCGATCACGAATGACGGCGCGTGGGCGTCGCCCACTCATTGCCCATGTTTACGCCGAATGGGCAGGTGTCGCCGATGCTTGCGACCCTGCCCATTTCTGTTGTCGTCATCCTGCATACGCATCGGGACGGCGGGATTTGAACCCGCGACCCCCTGAACCCCATTCAGGTGCGCTACCGGGCTGCGCTACGTCCCGTCAATTGTTGTGTCAAGCTAGCTTACGGCGATTTTCCCGACAAGTCGCGCGCCCCTCCAGCCGCCTGCGATCGAGGCCAACGAGCAGGATTCACATTCGGCCGCAGTACGTGCTCACCCTGCCCGCGCGTACGTCCCCATCAGCTGCGCCTGCTCCAGCACGTGAGCGCGCATCGCACGCTCCAGCTCCGCTTTCGTCGGCTCGTCGAGGTCGCCCAGCCTGGTGTCGAGCGCATAGAGCTTGAAGAAGTAGCGGTGGCGCCCGATGGGCGGGCACGGACCGCCGTAGCCCGTGCGCTTCCAGTCGTTCGTGCCGTCGCGCGCACCGGCCGGCGCGTCGCCATCGAGCGCGTTGACGGACGGCGGGATGTCGTACATCACCCAGTGAACGTAGGTCTGCCTGGGCGCTGCCGGATCCGGTGCGTCCGGGTCATCGACGATGAGCGCGAGGCTCTTCGTGCCTTCCGGTGCACCGCGCCACGCCAGCCGCGG
>CAYSGF010000226.1:0-11648 GCA_964430275.1 uncultured Gemmatimonadaceae bacterium | reverse complement strand
TGGATGCCTTTCGGCGAGAGCGGCTGCCGTGGCTGCGCGCACGCCTGCGGCATGCGCGCGTGCTCGTCAACGTGGCGGGCAGGACGGCGCAGGAGTTCGGCGAGATCGTGCGTGCACTCGACGGCGAGGACGGGTTCGTCGCGTTCGAGCTGAACGTGTCCTGTCCGAACGTGAAGGAAGGCGGCGCGATCTTCTGTGCGCGCGAGGACCTGCTCGCGGAGGCGGTGCGCGAAGCGCGGCGCGCCACCGACCGGCCCCTCGTAGTCAAGCTTGCGCCGAACGTGCCGGACATCGGCGCAATGGCGGCGGTCGCCGTTGCGGAGGGTGCGGACGGACTGACACTCGTGAACACGGCGCCCGGACTGCTCTTCGACGTGCACACCCGTCGCGCCGTGCTCGGCAACGGCACCGGGGGCGTCAGCGGCCCGGCGCTGCTGCCGATCGGCGTCCATGCCGTGTACCAGGCACGCCAGCGGGTGAGCGTCCCGATCGTCGGCGTGGGTGGAATCCGGAGCGGTGCGGACGCCGTGCAGTACCTCCTCGCCGGTGCCACACTGGTCCAGGTGGGGACCGCGAGCTTCGCGGACCCTCGTACGGCACTGCGTGTATTGCAGGGACTCGAAGACTTTGGCGCCGAAGCCGGCATCGCGGACGTGGCCGCGCTGGTAGGCGCCGGACGTCCTGGCTGACACACGGACCCGCACCGAACTGGCATGGCCGAACTGATCGTTGCGCTCGATCTTCCCTCGAGCGATGAAGCACTGGGACTCGTCGATCGCCTCGGTGATGCCGTCGGCTGGTACAAGGTGGGCTCCCCACTCTTCACTCGCGGCGGGCCTGATCTGCTGGTGCACCTGCGCGATCGCGGCAAGCGCGTCTTCCTCGACCTCAAGTTCCACGACATCCCGAGCACCGTCGCCCGGGCGGTGGAGGCGGCCGCCGCGCACCGCGTCGACCTGCTGACGGTCCACGCATCCGGCGGCACGGAGATGATGGCGGCAGCGCGTGAGGCCGCCGGTACCGATGGTCCGCGCCTGCTCGGCGTCACGATCCTGACGTCCTTTACTGCGGCATCCGTCGAGGAGGTCTGGGACAAGCAGCTCCTGTCCCTGCGCGACGAGGTCTCGCGGCTCGCCGGCCTCACCGCCGGCGCCGGCCTCGACGGGATCGTCTGCTCGCCGCTGGAGGCGGAGGCGATGAAGCGACGCCACGGTTCGGCGTTCCTCGTGGTCACGCCCGGCATCCGCCCCACCGACAGCGGGCTCGGCGACCAGGCACGCACGGCGACGCCGGCCGCGGCCGCGCGCGCGGGCGCCGACTTCCTCGTCGTCGGACGCCCCATCTTTCAGGCCGCCGATCCGCTGGCCGTCGTCGCCGCGATCCAGGCGGAGCTCGTCGTGCCGGAGCGCGCAGTATGAGCCGGATCGCGCTGGTGATTACGATGCTCGCGCTCCTCACGCCGGCCGCGCCCGCCCGGGCCCAGGGACTCGAGGAGACGATGGCCCGCGTCGCGTCGATGTGGGAGCGCGGTGATGTGCGGGGCCTCACGGGGCAGGCCGCCGCGAGCGGCTTCGCGCTCGAACTCGACGCGCGCGCCAGCGGACCCGTCGGCTCCCGCCAGGCGGCAGCGGCGCTGCGTCGCCTGTTCGAGGATCGCGAGACCGTGTCCGTCCGGCCCGGCGTCGCCAAGGTCGTCGGTGGCGAGCCGACGCGCGCGTTCGGTGAGTTGCAGTGGATCACACGTCCGCGAGGCACTACCATTCCCGAGCGCCGCACGGTCTTCGTTGCACTCGTGCGGGAGGGCCAGGGCTGGAGGGTAACCGAGATCAGGGTCATGCCGTGACCCTGCCGGCTCCCGCACGAGCCGGCTCGTTCCGCTATGGCGGCGCCCGTTCCACGAACCCATAGACGCGAACATGGCGCTGCGTTTCTACAACACGCTGTCCCGTTCCCTCGAAGCCTTCGAGCCGGCCGACCCCGCACGCGTGGGTGTGTACGCCTGCGGACCGACGGTCTACCGGCCACCGCACATCGGCAACTTCCGCACGTTCGTGTTCAACGATCTGCTCCACCGCTACCTCGAGTGGAAGGGGCTGGGCGTCCGCTTCGTCATGAACCTGACGGACGTCGAGGACAAGATCATCAATGACGCGGTGCAGCGCGGCGTCCCGATCGAGCAGGTGACGGCGCCGCAGGTCGACGCGTTCCAGCGCGACCTCGATCGCCTCGGCATCCGTCCGGCCGACGTCTACCCGCGCGCGACCGACCACATCCCGCACATGGTCGCACTCATCGAGAAGCTGATCGCGAACGGGCACGCCTACGAGAAGGACGGCTCCGTCTACTTCGCGATCAACAGCTTCCCCGGGTACGGCAAGCTCAGCCGCATCGAGCTCGTCGACACGCGTGCCGGCGCCGGTCTCGCGACCCGCGCGATCGACGCCGATGAATACGAAAAGGAGGACGCGCGCGATTTCGCGCTCTGGAAGACCGTCAAGGAAACGGACCGCGCGGTCGGTGCGGCGTGGCCGACCCCCTGGGGCGAGGGACGCCCCGGCTGGCACATCGAGTGCTCCGCCATGAGCATTGCCGAGCTGGGCGAGACGTTCGACATCCACACGGGCGGTGAGGATCTGATCTTCCCGCACCACGAGGACGAGATCGCACAGTCGGAAGGCGCAACGGGCCGGCCGTTCGTGCGCTACTGGCTCCACGTCAAGCACCTGCTCGTCAACGGCGAGAAGATGTCGAAGTCGAAGCAGAACGACTTCACCATCGATCAGCTCGTCGCCATGGGACATTCCCCGGCAGCGATCCGCTTCATCCTGATCGGTGCACAGTACCGCAAGGAGCTGAACTTCTCGTTCACGGGACTGGTCGACGCGAAGAACGCGCTGCAGCGGCTGCTCGACTTCGAGCGCCGCCTGCACGAGATGCCGGCTGCCGACGACGCGCCGGATTCGGGGCTGCAGGATGCAGCGCGCCGTGCGCTCGCCGGTTTCGAGGCGGGGCTCGACGACGACCTGAACACGCCGGCGGCACTCGCGGCGCTGTTCGACTTCGTGAGGGAATCGAATGCGGCACTCGACCGCACGGGCAAAGCCGCGGACGCAGCCGGCCTCGATGCCGCGCGCAGCGCGCTCACCCGCATGGACGATGTCTTTGGGGTGTTGGAGCTCGCCGCACTGGACGCAGGCAATGTGGAGGAAGGCTTCGCCCGCTGGGTCGAGGAGCGCATCGCCGCCCGTGCCGACGCGCGCGGCCGCCGTGACTTCGCGGCCGCCGACCGCATCCGCGACGAGCTCGCGGCGGCAGGCGTCGTGGTGGAGGATACGGCGGGTGGCGCGCGGTGGAAGCGCGGATGATCTGCGCGAGCCGGCCAGGCGGAACGGCTGCAGGGCAGGGGAGTGCCGAGCTTCCGTGCGTCGAACTGCGGCGTTAGTCTTCAGTCGCCATGGCCCGTGATCGCACTACCTACGTTGCCGGCGTAGCTCAGCGGTAGAGCACTCGATTTGTAATCGAGCGGTCGTCGGTTCGATCCCGACCGCCGGCTTACTCCCTACTGTTCGTGCCCGCGGCACCGATGCGGAAGATCACGTGCGCGGACGGCCCACAACCCATCCGCGTGCAGTCATGCGTGCCGTCGGCCGGCGGCATGCCGCACACCACCACTTCGCTGCCATCCGTGTAGACCTGGGCGAGATCATAGCCGGCGGGCACGCCCTCGGCGCTGATCGCGTTGGCGGAGCGGATCGCGGCCAGCAGGGCATCGTTGCCACGCACGCGCAGCGCCGCCACGGCCGTCCCCAGCACGTCGGCCATCGTTGCATTCCGCTCGGCCCGCTCGGCGTCCACGGCTGCCGGCGTATCTGCCCGGATCGCGTCCGCCCAGGCCTCCAGGATGTCCGCGACGCGGCGCAGCTCTTCGTGGTGTTGCGCGTCGTCCATCACCACTCGCTATCGGATGCCGGCAACCGCCTGGTCCGGAGAACAGTCGTCTTCCACCTCCGCGTCGCTCGATGATGCCGGCCGGTCCTGTGGCAGCGTGACGGCAAAGGTGCTGCCGTCGCCTGACCGGCTCTCCACGCTCACGGTTCCGCCGAGCAATCGGACGAGCCGCTCCACGACGCTCAGGCCCAGACCCGTGCCGCCGTCGGGAGTGCCGCGTGTCGCGTGCACCTGCCAGAATGGTTCGAATATGTGGGGCAGGTGGTCTTGCGCGATCCCCACACCGGTGTCCGTGACCCGCAGGATGATTGCGCCGTCCGCCGGCCCGTGCACACCGAGGCGTACGCTGCCGTGCTCCGTGTACTTCAGCGCGTTCGATGCCAGGTTCAGCAGCACCTGCCGCAGCTTGTCCGGGTCCGTGCGCAGCAATGCCGGAGTATCGTCGATGTCGACGTGAAACGACAGGTTCTTCTTGAGTGCGAGCGGCTCGACGACGGCCGCAACATCCTTCGCGACGATCCGTGCGTCCACCTCCTGCGGCTCGACGCTCTCATGGCCGGCGTCCAGCCGCGCGAACGACAACAACTCGTCGATCAGGTAGAGCAGGTGGCGGGCGCTCGCACGGATCCGGTCCACGCGCTCGAGCGAAGCGGGCGTGAGCTCGTCGGGAATGCCCATCTCGAGGAGCTCGGCGAACCCCATGATCGCGTTCAACGGCGTACGCAGGTCGTGGGAGATCACGGCCAGCAGGTCGCTCTTCGCGCGGTTCGCGTCCTGCGCCTCGCGGTACAGCCGGGAGCTGTCCACGGCCAGCGCGGCACGCAGGGCGAGATCCTGCACCTGCGCGAGATCGGATTCGTCGAACGCTTTCGCCTCGTCGCCGGCCACGAAGGCGATCGCGCCCAGGCAGCGGTCGCGTGCAATGAGCGGCACCAGCATGAGCGACTTCACGCCCAGCTGACGGAGCAGTTCGCGATGCGTGTCGTCCTGTGTGAGCTCCGCCAGCGCCGCGTCATCCACGTTCGGGACGAACACGGGCTCGTGCGTCTGCAGCACCCGCAGCACCGGGTGGTTCCCGCGTGGATCGATCCGCTCGCGCAGCAGCCGACGCAGTGCGCCGTTGCGCGCGCGATCGCGGTGCGCCGCCTCCAGGCGCTGAGGCACTCCCTGGTCGTCGGAGACGTAGATCACTACCCAGTCGGCCAGGCTGTCCACGCACATCCGTGCGAGCGAGGCGAACGTATCACGATGGTCGAGTGAGGAGGCGAGCAGCTTGCTCGCTTCCGCGAGCAGCCGGAAGCGCCGCGCCGCCACCTCCGCCGCCGCACGGGCCGTCTGCTCCTCGAACAGTGCCCGCGCCGAGGCCTCCGATTCGCGCCGCTCCGTGATGTCGCGCAGTGTCGCAATGCGCGCCTCTTCCCCCTCCCACTCCGACTCGACGACCCGCATTTCGACCACGCGCGGATCGCCGCCTCGCCACAGATCCAGCTCCGTCGTCTCGCCGGCTACGACAGGATGCCCGAATGGCGTCCCCGTCAGCTCGTCCCGACGACGCCGGAAGAGCAACGCCGCCGCACGGTTCGCAAAACGGATCGTCCCGGTACGGTCCACCACGACGATCGCGTCCGCGTTCCGCTCGATGACGTCGCGGAAGCGGGCCTCGCTCTGCTCGAGCTCACGGTTGTGATCCGCCCCGTCATCCCGCGCCGTACGCACCCGCGCGCCGTTGACGGCCCAGTGCAGGATCTGCAGCTGCACGGCCGCGGACGCCGTTGCCGGCAACACGCCGTCGACCAGCCCCGAATACGACGCCGGCTCGAGCGTCTCATCCCCGTAGACGAGCAGCGTTGCACCCTGCGACCTGCAGCGGATATCAGAAAGCACACCGCGCGCATCCTCTCGCCCCACGCCCAGGATCCGGTCGCCGAGCACCACGGCGTCGAAGCGGATGTCTCGCAGCTCCGCCAGTACCTCGTGCGCGCTGCCCACGTGCGTCCACTCCACGGCACCGCCATCGGGCAATGGCCTGTGCCGCCCCGCACGTGGCTCGTCCAGTCCGATCAGCACTCTCATGCACGCTCCTGCGCCACCGCCCGAAGCAAGGGTCTTCGGCAGGTCCGAAGTGCAAGGAGTATTCCGGATCGAGGGGGGCAAAATCCCGCACGGGGCGTGCGCTTGCGACGCGTCAGGCGTCGACTCCAGCGCCGTCCGCTGCCGGTTCGGGATCGCTCGCGCGGCGGGCCGGCAGCGCGAGCTTGAAGGTGGAGCCGCCGCCATCGTTCTCGCGTGGTTCCATCCAGGCGCGGCCGCCCAGGCCTTCGATCGTATCACGCACGATGCTGAGGCCGAGGCCGGTGCCCTCCACGCTGGGGCGGCTCTCGCCGCGGAAGAAGCGCTCGAACACCTTGTCGGCTTCGCCGGGCGCGATGCCGACCCCATTGTCGCGCACTTCCACGATGATTTCCTCGTCGCCATCGGGCGACGCGGCCTCATAGGCGTGTACCTCGACCCAGCGCACCCGCTTGGCGGGGTCGGCGTACTTGATGCCGTTCGAGATGTAGTTGACGAGGCACAGCTCGAGTGCAGCGGCATCCACCTCGATGGGCGGAATGTCATCGCTGAGGCGGATCTCGACGCCGTGCTCATCCGCCATTTCGCGCAGCTGGCGCGCGGCCTCCGCCGCGGCCTCGGGAAGCATGACGTTGCGCTGCTGGCGCGAATTCGTCTGCATGCCGCTGAGCGTCAGCAGGTCGCGCAGCACCTCCTGGATGCCATCGGCGTTGCGGGCGATGATGGATGCGAAGTGCTGTCGCTGCTGTGCGCTGCTCTCGATCTCCGGATCCGCCAGCATGCGACTCGCACCGCTGACCGCGCCGATCCGATTCTTCAGCTCGTGGCTGACCATCCGGTTGAAGCTGCGGAGTCGCTCTTCGCGCTCGTGTACTTCCTCATCGGCGACGCGCAGGTAGTGCGTGGCGGTCACCTGCTGGATCACGGAGATCGCGCGGAACAGGCGCTGTGCACACGCGAGCAGCTCGCTCCGGCTGCACTCTTCCTCGATGTCGTCGACGGTGTCGACCAGGAAGGAGAACAGCACCCCGCCCAGGATCTCGTATTCCTTCAGGATCTCGTGCACGCTGAAGCCCTGCGACAGCCGCAGCTCGCCCAGCTCCATTGCCTTCGCGATCACCGGCACGTCCGCGCTGATCTCGTCCGCGGGGTCCTCCATGTAGTCGGCGATGCCGTCGATCAGGAGCGGCACGTGGTCGAGCAGGTCCTCCGTCGGGAAGATGTGGTTCGGTGCGATCGCCACGCGCGCGGCGATGCGCTCGAGCCAGTGCTGCGTCATGGGATCACGCGCACTCCGCAGGCGCTCGGCGAGCACACTCGCGAGCGGACATTCCACCTGTTCATCCATGCGCGCCTCCAGCGGCAGTACTTCCCGCAGCCGGTTGCACCCGCACCGGCAGCCGTACCGTGAACGTGCTGCCCTCGCCCGCAACACTCGCCACGCTCGCCTCGCCGCCCAGCAGTCGCGAGAGGCGGCGTACCACACTCAGGCCCAGCCCGGTGCCGCCGGCCGTGCGCGTGTGCGACGGCTCCACCTGCGAGAACGGTTCCCAGATCGCCTCGAGGTGCGAGGCAGGAATGCCGATTCCCGTATCGCGCACCTGGAAGACGACCTCGTCGCCCTCCGGCTCCGCTTCGACGGACACCTCACCGCGTTCCGTGAATTTCACGGCGTTCGACAGGAGGTTGAGCAGGATCTGGCGCACCTTGCGGCCGTCGGTCTCGCCGCGGCAGGGGTGCGCCGGCCCGAGCACCCGCACCACGATGCCCTTCTGATCGGCCAGCGGCTGCACCAGCGCGGCTGCGTCGTGCGCGACCTGTCCGTACTCCACGGACTCGAGTCTGACGTCCTCGCGCCCCGCTTCGAGGCGCGAGAGTGTCAGGATGTCATCGACGATTTCCAGCAGGTGGCGCGAGCTGGCACTCACGCGTTCCATCTGCGTGCGCTGCGGATCGGTCAGTGCGCCGGCGGTTCCTGCCAGCAGGAGATCGGTGTACCCGATGATGGCGTTCAGCGGGGTACGCAGCTCGTGGGAGATGACCGCGAGGAACTCGGACTTCGCGAGACTCGCCTCCTGCGCGCGGTGATAGAGGACGGCATTCTCCTCGGCCAGTGCGGACTTCTCCTCGGCAAGGCGACGGTAGCGGGCCTCGGCGGCTTCGGCGACCGCCCGGGCCGCCTGCTCGCGGGCGAGGTCGTGCGCGTGCTGTTCCGCACGGCGGCGGTCGGTGATATCGCGCAACGAGATGAGAAGGGCAGGGTCCCCGTCCCAGTCGATCTCCACGTTGCGCAGCTCCGCGACGACGGCCTCTGCACCGGGGCGCAGGACATCGATCTCCGTGGACTCGTCAGCCATTACGGGGAAACCGAACTCGCTGCCGAGCAGCGCTGCGGCGGGGCGACCGAACAATGTCTCGGCCGCCGAGTTCAGGAAGCGGATGACGCCCGCCTCGTCGACGATGACGATGCCGTCCGCCACCTGGTCGATGATGGCTCGCAGACGGCTGCCGTCATCCTGCCCGGACGGGCCGGACCGTCGCCGGGCGATCTCTTCTCTGCGGCCAGTGGCATCGTGCATGGCCCTGGTCAGTGCACGGTGCAGGCCAGCAGGGGACGCGCGCCATGGACCGGCGGTGGAGCCGCGTCAGGGGTGGCGCGCGCGACGGGAACGTGCCACCGTAGTCGAAGCGCGCAGGCGGGCGAGTCCCCGGGCGCGCACCGCCATCGACATCCAACCACGACGCTGCATCCGCAGGATCGAAAGGAGCCGACACTGGCGAAATACCTCCTGAAGCTGTACGTGACCGGCAAGACGCCGCGGGCCGAGCTGGCGATCGCAAACCTGCGGCGCATCTGCGAGGCGGATCTGAACGGTCAGTACGAGCTGCAGATCGTGGACGTGCTCGAGCACCCGCAGCTTGCGGAGGACGAGAAGATCCTCGCGACGCCGACACTGATCAAGCGGCTGCCGCCGCCGCTGCGACGCGTCATCGGCGATCTTTCCGATCGGGAGAAGGTGCTGCTCGGGCTCGACGTCTGGCCCGATGCACCGACGACCAGCGAAACGGAGCAGGAATGAACGAAGCGCATGTGCCGGGGCCCGTGCAGAAGCTGCAGACGGGGATCGCCAGCTTCGACCTGATCGCCGAAGGCGGGCTGCCGATGAACCGCACGACGCTGCTGGCGGGCACCGCGGGCAGCGGCAAGACCGTGTTCGCGATCCAGTTCCTCGCCGCCGGCATCGCCGCCGGGGAACACGGCGTGTTCGTCACGTTCGAGGAGTCGCCGCGCGACATCCGTCAGAACATGCGCAGCTTCGGCTGGGACCTCGTGCAGTGGGAGCAGGACGGCGCCTTCGCGATCGTCGATGCATCGCCCGATCCGGAGACGGAGGTCATCGAGAGCGGCAGCTTCGACCTGGGCGCCCTGCTCGTGCGCGTGGAGAACGCAGTGCGTCGTGTCGGTGCGACGCGCGTGTCGATCGACTCGCTCGGCGCGATGTTCAGCCAGTTCCGCGACCAGGCCATGGTACGCCGCGAGCTCTTCCGGATCGCGCTCGCGCTGAAGCAGATGGGCGTGACCGCCGTGATGACGGCGGAGCGCACGGACGATTACGGCCCGATCGCGCGCTTCGGTGTGGAAGAGTTCATCGCCGACAACGTGATGGTGCTGCGCAACGTGCTCGAAGAGGAGAAACGCCGGCGCACGATCGAGATCCTGAAGTTCCGCGGCACCGACCACCAGAAAGGCGAGTTCCCGTTCACGATCGTCGCCGGGGAGGGGATCATGGTGATTCCCCTGTCCTCGATCCAGCTGCGCCAGAAGTCGTCGGACGTCCGCATCTCCTCCGGAGACGACGACCTCGATCGGATGTGCGGTGGCGGCTTCTTCCGCGATTCCGTGATCCTCGTTTCCGGCGCGACCGGCACGGGCAAGACACTCACCGTCACGCAATTCCTGGCGGGCGGCGCGGCCGTCGGCGAGCGCTGCCTGCTGCTCGCCTTCGAGGAGAGCCGCGACCAGCTCTTCCGCAACGCGCGCGGATGGGGCATGGACTTCGAGCGCATGGAGCAGGACGGCCTGCTGCGTGTGGTGTGCGATTATCCGGAAGTCGCCGGACTGGAGGACTGGCTGATCCGGATCAAGAAGATCATCGAGGAGTTCCAGCCGAACCGCGTCGCACTCGACAGCCTTTCGGCGATGGAGCGCGGCGGCAGCATGAAGGCATTCCGCGAATTCGTCATCGGCATCTCCTCCTTCATCAAGCATCAGGAGATCACCGGCCTCTTCACGTCGACGACGCCTGCGCTCATGGGCGGGACGTCAATCACGGAGAGCCACATCTCGACGCTCACCGACTCGATCATCCTCCTGCGCTACGTCGAAGCGTTCGGCGAGATGAAGCGCGGCCTCACCGTTCTCAAGATGCGCGGCTCGATCCACGACAAGGATATCCGCGAGTTCAACATCGACCACGACGGCATGCACCTCGGCCGGCCGTTCCGCCACGTCACCGGGATCCTGGCAGGCACGCCGGTGCACATCTCGCCCGCCGACATCGAGCGCGTGTGGGAGCATTTCGAGGCCGATCGGGAACGCATGGACGGCTCCCTCGCTGCGCCCTCCTCGAGCGGGTGAGCGACGTCCCCTCGCCGCGCGCTCCTCGTCCAGCTGCGCTACGTCCCCATCACGCTCCCGCCCGCCCGTCGGGCGTCCGATCCGGGTGCAAGGCGGGCGTCGGCCCGCCGGCCGCCCCGGGCACGACTCCTGCCACCTGACCGTCAGACTCTCGCAGCGAGGTGGCCGATGGCGGACGACAGGAACGTGCAGGAGCTCTACGACCTCATCGGGGACATCGAGGTAGCCATGCTGACCACCCGCCGCAGCGACGGGCGCCTGGTCTCACGACCGATGGCCACCCAGGACCGGCACGAGGGCGCCGACCTCTGGTTCGTCACCGACATCGAGACCCACAAGATCGACGAGCTCGAAGTGGATCCCAACGTCAACGTCGCGTACTACCGCGACCGCACCCGCGAATGGATCTCCGTCAGCGGCACCGCACGCATCTCGCAGGACCGCGCCCTCATCCGCGAGCTTCACGACCGCAGCTGGAAGGTCTGGTTCCCCGACGTCGACGACACACGCGACGGCGGCCCCGACGATCCCCGCCTCGCCCTCATCCTCGTGGACGCCGACACCGTGGTGTACATGAAGAAGAACAAGTCGGCCCCGGCCGTGCTCTTCGAGATCGCCAAGGGCTACGTCACGGGCGAGCAGCCCGATGTCGCGGACGTTCACCGGCTGCAGGGAAGCGACCTCCGCTCGTGAGGACGGCCCGCGCTCTCGCTTGAAGTGACCCCCTCGAGCCGCTAGCTTTCCCCCTCGGCGACGCGCCAGCGCGCCGCTCCGCGGGCGTAGCTCAGCTGGCTAGAGCGTCAGCCTTCCAAGCTGAATGTCGTGGGTTCGAATCCCATCGCCCGCTCTGCGTAAGAATAAACCCCGCAACGGTTTCGGGCCGCTGCGGGCTTATTCTTGTCCCGCCTTGTGTCACCCGTTGTGTCAAAACTCCCCGACCCACGCTAGCCCCGTACCGGCGCCGCTTTCCGCCCAAGGTGTGCGACTAGAT
>CAYSGF010000225.1:0-10764 GCA_964430275.1 uncultured Gemmatimonadaceae bacterium | reverse complement strand
CATCGACGCGATCCGCAACATCAGGAAGGGCGAGGAGCTGTTCTACGACTACAACTACGTCCTGGACGAGGCGCACACGGCAGCGGTCAAGAAGCGCTACCCGTGCTGGTGCGGCTCGAAGAAGTGTCGCGGGACGATCCTGGCGAAGAAGCGCTGAACGACGAAGCGGGAGCACCGCACCGGCACTCCCGCTTCGATCTGTCTCCGTATTCAGGCGCTAGCTGTCGGCGATCACACCTGCCGCACGCACGGCGACGACCTGCGCGCGCCGCTCGCCGGTCACCCAGATGCGGGCTGCACCGCCGGACCGGATCGGCTCCGGCAGGCCCTCCAGCCGCAGCGTCGAGCCATCCTCCAGGGTGAGCCGGGTGCCGCTCGCATCCAGCAGACCGACGAACGGCGGCTCGCCCGCGATCTCGAGAATCACATAGCGCTCCACCTGGATGCCGCCCCAGGGCGGTGTCTCGGTGCGCGAGCCGTGTACTTCGACGAGTGCGCCGCCGAGCCGGCGCAGCTCCGGCTCGAGCGCGCCCTCGAGGACCAGTGAGCGGCCGCTGTCGGGCTGCAGCGTTGCCACGGGCCGCGGTCCGAGGCCGGTTACCTGGACCCGCCCGCGCACCGGCGCCTGCGCTGCGCACGCCGTGCCGAGCAGCACGAGCGCGGCGGCAACGATCCCGGCTCGCGCACTCACTGCAGCCTCACGATCCACATGCGCATGTGAGAGGGCAGGGTGGCGCCGGTCTGGGTGGTGGCGCGCAGGCGCGTGGCCGTGCGCGACCCGGTCAGCAGGAAGTAGGCGCTCGAGCCGGCCCGCACGGAGACGTCCTGCGAGAACGTGCCGAAGGAATGCTGGTACGGCTGCAGGTGCGCCGTGTCGACCAGCCCTTGCTCGATGTCGTGCAGGTCCCAGCTCGGCAGCTGCAGGAGCGCGTGCATTCCGGGAAACCGGTCGTCCGTGTACAGCGTGGCCGCCCAGCGGCCGAGCAGCTGATCGATCGGCTGGCCGATCACGTCCGTGATCGTGGCGAAGCCCGTGTGCGAATTCTCGATCAGTCTGCGGTGCAGCAGCTGCTCGCTGCCGAGCTGCGGGCCGTAATGGTCCGAGAGCCAGCGCAGGAAGGACCAGCCCGTGTACACCATGCGCTGCGGGATGCAGGGACCGTCATTGCCCTGGCTCTCGCGACCGAGCCAGCTGCACTGTTCGGGAGCGCCGTCCGCTCGCGACGTCTGGCTCTGGAACCCGTAGTACAGCGCGAGGTCGCTGAACTTGTCGCAGTACCAGACGAAGCCGGTCTCGTCCTGGCCGCAGTTCTCCCACGCGACGTCGAAGCCGTAGTTCTGTCGCACTGTACGGTTCGTGAAATCGTGACCGACGACTTCCTCGGCCAGTGTCGCCTGGCTCTCCAGCTCCCAGAGCTCCTGGAACGCCGTGGCGCCCGGGAAATCCAGTCGCCTGCCGAACTGGATGATATGGGTCAGCTCGTGCGCGATGAGGCCGGGCGCGTCCATGCGTGCACTCTCGACCGGATAGGCCACACCCACGTCGCCATCGGGATCGGGCGCACGCCCGTAATAGATCTCGCCTTCATTGCTGGACGGGCAGTCGCTGCGTGAGAACAGGTCTGCGGAGACGACCATGCCGAGGATCCCCTCGCGGCGGTTCACTTCCTGGGTGAACAGGACGATGATGCGACCATTCCCGTCCTGGTCCGTCGGCGGGCCGAAGTAGTCCGCCTCCGTTGCATAGATCCGGTCATCGAGCAGCTCGCCGAACTCGACGTAATCGCTCCTCACGTAGCCGCCTGCCGGGTTCTCGACGTCGGCCACGAAGATTCCGCGATCACTGATGTGCCGGACAACGCCCCGCACCGCCGCGAAGTCGTTGCACAGGTCCTGTTCCGGATCCGGGTAGCGCAGGTCGAGCGTGTCACCGACATCCGCCATGCGCAGCGCGGTGCTGTACGTGGCGATGCCGCCCTGCATGCCGCGTCGGCCGGCGTCGAACCGGGGGTTCATCTGTGCCAGCTCGCGGGCGCGCAGTGCATGCTCAGCCGTGCGGTGCGCCTGGCGGCGTGCCTGCGCCGGTGTCGCACGTGCCGTCAGCGGTTGCACAGTACCGGCCGAAGGCGCACCCTGGCTGCTGGTCGCGACCGGCGAGAATTCCACCAACGCAGTCCCGTCGCCGCCGACGCCAAACGTCACCGGCGTGACCACGCCGACACTTTGACTGATCGACTGCACGCCGACCAGGTACGTCTCGTTCCCGGCCGCGTCGAGCAGCATGCACAGCGGCGGCGCGACCAGCCGGAACTCGCCGATACTGAACGGCTGGACGGCATCACCAACACATGGCACCGCGACAGTGGCCGTCACCGTCGCCGACTCGCCATCGATGGTCGCCGTGATCTCCGCGCTGCCGGTGCTCACGCCCGTGAGCAGGCCGTTCCCGGTGATGCTGGCGACACCCGCTGCGCTCGATGACCAGCTCACGGACGTGCCGTTCACTTCGTCATTGTCTGCGTTCAGTCCGACTGCCTCGAGCTGAATCTGGTCGCCGACGGCAAGGGACGGGGTTTCCGGCGTGATCTCCACCCGGACGACGACGTCATCCTCGTCCGGGCCGGACGAGTCGCCGCACGCGGCCAGGAATACGGTCGCGAGGACCATCGACAGCGCACGGCTGAGGCTATGACGAGTCACGACGCCTCCTCATACCGGCGACCCACGGCGGCCGGCTGGTTGTGAGAGCGAGTGGCGCAGACGATACTTGCGAGGACGTTTTCCTGTTCTGGCATCGCGTCCGGGCCCATGCACAAGACGATTGTAGCGGTACTCCTACTCCTGACGACACTCCAGGTGCCCGCTGCGGGGCAGCAGGTCGAGCGCGAGCCGCTGTTCCAGGGTTCCGACGCGGCCTGGGCCGCCGCCTTCCTCGCCGGCACGGCCGCCCTCGCCCCCGTCGACCGCTACCTCGCCGAACGGCTCCAGGATCCGCGGCTTCAGCAGAGTCGTTCGCTTCGTTACACGGCCACATCCTTCCGCGTGCTCGCCCATCCGGGCGCCCTGGTCGGCGTCACGGGCGCGTACGCGATCGGACGGATCACCGGCAACGAAGGCCTCGCAGACGTCGGCCTCCACGCCGGCGCGGCACTCGTCGTCGCCGAGGGCGCCACGTACCTCGGCAAGTTCCTCGCAGGGCGAGCGCGTCCCCGGGTCGCCGCCGGCGACGCATTCGACTTCGAGCTCCTGCGCGGCCTCACCTTCGATTTCCAGTCCTTTCCGTCGGGACATACGAGTGCGGCCTTCGCGGTCGCGTCCGCATTGACGAATGAGGCGGGCGAACGGCGGCCGCGCGACCAGTGGTGGATCGGCGCACTCCTGTATTCCGGTGCAGCGCTCGGCGGCATCTCGCGCATGTACAACAACGAGCACTGGGCGAGTGACATCGCTGCGGGCGCGGCACTCGGCACGTTCGCCGGCTGGAAAGTCGTGGAGTACACGCACGGGCGTCCGGGCAACGACCTCAACAGCCTGTTCCTGAACGTTTCCGTGCAACCGGGACGCGGCGTGACGCTCAGCCTGCTGCCGCGCGCGTGGTCGCCGCTCGCGAACTGATCGCCGGTACACGCGACGAAGCCCCGCTGCGCCGGCAGCGGGGCCCGTCCTGAACCGCGGCTCCGGGCCGCGGTTCCTCCGGCGGTCTACCGTCCTGCTAGACGGGACGCCGGCCCTGGATCACGCGGATCAGCACGACGATGATCGCGACGATCAGCAGAATGTGCAGCAGTCCGCCCAGTGTGTAACCCGATACGAGTCCGAGCAGCCACAGCACCAGCAGGATGATGACGATCGTCCAGAGCATGTTGCCTCCACAGGCAAAAGGGTCTGTCGCGGTGGTAGAGCAACCCCTGTGCCAGAATGGAGGAGGTGGCGGCCGTCACCCGTCGCGCACCGCTCGGGAGGGCCGATATTGCTGCGATGTGCATCAGGGGGCGGGAGCGCCGCGCGACCTTGCCCGGTCGTGGCGTGCGGGCGAAGATCAACAGCGCCGCAAGGATCCCGACGAGAACCATTCCGGAGGCGTTCATGAGCCAGCAGCAGCAGGAATCGTCGGTGCGCTTTTTCCGCTGGAACGACATGCCGAAGGAGCGGGTCACCGACATGCTCGATCGCCGGCTGATCACGGGCGACCGGATGATGCTGGCGCATGTGTATCTGAAGAAGGGGTGCATCGTACCGCAGCACCAGCACGAGAACGAGCAGCTCACGTACATCCTCGAGGGTGCGCTCCGCTTCTGGATCGGCGCGGATCGATCGGAGGAAGTGGTGGTTCGTGCGGGCGAGGTGCTGCACATCCCGTCGAACGTGTGGCACGAGGCGGAGGCGCTGGAAGACACGCTGGACGTGGACGTCTTCTCGCCGCCGCGCGAGGACTGGCTGAATCACACCGACAGCTATTTCCACCGCTGATGGACCTCGGGATCGGGGGCCGCGTGGCACTGGTCGCGGCATCGAGCCGTGGCCTCGGCCGCGCCATCGCGGACGACCTCGCTGCCGCCGGCGCGAAGCTGGTGTTGTGCGCGCGTGGGGCCGATGCGCTGGAGCGTACGCGTGACGAGCTGGCCGGCAGCGGCGCGGACGTCGTCGCACAGGCCACCGACCTGACCGATCCGGCGGGTGTGCAATCCGTGCTGGACGCGGCGCAGCGTGCATTCGGCCGCATCGACATCCTGGTCACGAACACGGGCGGTCCGCCGACCGGCCGCTTCGAGGCGCACGACCCGGACGTGTGGCAGCGCGCGGTCGACCAGAACCTGCACAGTGTGCTGAACCTGACGCGCGGCGCACTTGCCGGCATGCGTGAGCGGAAGTGGGGCCGCATCATCCACGTCACGTCCATCGCCGTCAAGCAGCCGGTCGAGGGGCTGATTCTGTCGAACAGCATTCGTGCCGGAGTGACCGGCTTCGCGCGCACACTCGCCAACGAGGTCGCGCCGGACGGCGTGACCGTGAACTGCGTGATGCCCGGTTACACGAGAACGGATCGCGTCGTTCACCTGGCGGAGCAGGTCGGAGGCGGCGACGCGGCGAAGGGGTATGCGCGCTGGGAGGATGAGATCCCGATGGGCAGACTCGGCGAGCCACACGAGCTGGGCGCACTCGTCGCCTTCCTCGCCTCTGCGCGCGCCTCATACATCACCGGTCAATCGATCGCCGTCGACGGCGGCTGGATCCGGTCGCTGCTGTAGGAGGGAGCCATGGCGTTTTCCGAAGGGGAGTGGATCTGGAAGGATGGCGAGCTCATCGCCTGGAACGACGCGCGCGTCCACATCCTGAGTCTCGCCGTACAGTTCGGCTCGTCCGTGTTCGAGGGCATGCGCTGCTATGCGACGCCCCATGGTCCAGCGATCTTCCGCCTCGGCGACCACCTGCGCCGCCTCGAGGATTCGTGCCGCATCTACCGGATCGCTATCCCCTGGTCGCGCGAGCAGCTCGCTGCCGCATGTGCGCGGACCGTCGTCCAGAACGGCTTCGATGCCTGCTACGTGCGGCCGATGGTGCTGCGGGGCTATGGCGCGATGGGCATGCTGCCGGAGGGCAGCCCGGTCGAGACGTACGTGTGTGCCTGGCCATGGGGCACGTATCTCGGTGAGGGCGCGCTGGAGGCCGGCGTCGATGTGTGCGTCTCGAGCTGGCACCGCCCCGCGCCGAACACGTACCCAGCGCTCGCGAAATCGGCGGGTCACTACAACAACGCGCAGCTGATCAAGATGGAGGCTGCCGCGAACGGTTACGCTGAGGCGATCGCGCTTGCGCCGGACGGGCGCGTGAGTGAGGGCAGCGGCCAGAACGTGTTCCTCGTACGCGACGGTGCGTTGATCACGCCTCCGCCGGAAGGCACGCTGCTGCTCGGCATCACGCGCCACAGCGTGCTGCGCATCGCGCAGGACATGGGCATCGACGTGCACGAGCAGCCGATCCCGCGCGAGATGCTCTATACCGCCGATGAGCTGTTCTTCACGGGTACGGCCGCGGAGCTCACGCCGGTGCGCAGTGTCGACCGGATTCCGATCGGCACCGGCAGAGCGGGTCCGATCACGCGAACGCTCCAGCAGCGGTTCATGCAGATCGTGCATGGTGAGCACGAGGCGCCGGACCCGGCGTGGCTCTCGCCCGTGCAGCGTCTTGCGGAGGTCGTGGCCTCGTGAGTGGCGGTGCGCAGCGCGTCGTGTCGCTGCTCGCGAGCGGCACCGAGATCGTGTATGCGCTCGGTGCCGCCGACCGGCTGGTCGGCATCAGCCACGAATGCGACTGGCCGGCGGACGTGCTCGATCGGCCGCGCCTGTCGAAACCCCGTTTCGACCCGGCCACCCTCGACAGTGGTGCAATCGACAGTGCAGTCCGTGCCGCCATGGCCGAGCACGGGAGTGTCTATGAAGTCGATGCAGCGCGGCTCGAGAGTCTCGCGCCGGACCTCGTGCTCGCGCAGGCCGTATGCGAGGTGTGCGCCGTGCCGACGCCCGGTGTACGCGACCTGCTCGCGGAACGCGGCATGGGTGCGCGCCTCCTGTCCCTCGATGCCCACACCGTCGACGAGATCCAGGAAACGATCCGCGCCGTCGCATCCGCTCTCGGTATCGAGGACAGCGCCATCGCACTGCTTGCCGAGCACGAGCAGCGGATCGCGCGCGTCGAGCAGAGTGTTGCCGGCCTGGCGCAGCCCCGTGTCCTCGCGCTCGAGTGGCTCGACCCGCCCTTCGCACCGGGTCACTGGCTGCCCGGCATGATCGAGATCGCCGGCGGCGAGAACGTGCTCGGCGTCGCCGGTGGTCACTCGACCCAGGCGGCGTGGGAGGACATCGCCGGCCTCGACCCGGACGTGCTCATCGTGATGCCGTGCGGCTACGGACTGAGCGGGTCCATCCGCGACGCCGACCGGTTTGTCGACGAGCTGCACACCGTGGCATTGCGCGCGATCGATGCAGGCCGCGCGTTCGCCGTCGACGGCTCTGCGTACTTCAACCGCTCCGGTCCCCGCTACGTCGACGGCATCGAGATCCTGGCGGGCCTGCTGCACCCGGCCGCGTTCCAGCGCCCCTCCCCCGAAGTCGCCGCACGCTGGCCACGCCGCGAGAAGGAAGGCCCGTAGCGCCGCGTCGTACGCCGTTCCACATTCCCCTGACCGTGGCCCTGCCCATGCCCCGACACCGCAACCGGCCCATGCCCATGAACCTCCCCCATTCCCCTGCCTGCGAAGCGATGGACAGACGGTCCTTCATCGCGTTCACGGGTGCCCTGAGCGCTCTGATTCCGGGGCTGGTTTACGGCCAGCAGCAGGAACCGCGCGTCACGGTTGCCATGATCGAGCAGGCCGAGCGCATGGCCGGTCTCGAGTTCACGCCGGAAGAGCGTGCGGAAATGGTCGAGGGCCTCGACCGCAACCTGCGCGCGTGGGAGGCGCTGCACGAGGTGGAGCTGCCGAATGCGGTGCCGCCCGCCGTACAGTTCGACCCGCTGCTCCCGGGCATGGTGGTGCCGACCGGCACAGGGATCGTGCGGCCGTCCGACCCCGGCCCGGTGCGCCGGCCGGAGCGTCTCGAGGACGTCGCGTTCTGGCCGGTCACGCGACTCGCGGCCCTGATTCGCACCCGCCAGGTCACGCCGGGCGAGTTGACGCGCATGTACCTCGAGCGGCTGAAGCGCCACGGACCGCGCCTCGAGGCCGTGATCACGCTCACCGAGGAGCGTGCGCTCGAGCAGGCCGCTGCAATGGACGCCGAGATCGCGCGCGGCGAGTACCGCGGACCGCTGCACGGCATCCCCTGGGGTGCCAAGGACCTGCTCGCGACGCGCGGCTACCGCACGACATGGGGCGCGAAGCCGTACGAGCAGCAGCAGATCGATGCGGACGCGACGGTGGTCGGGAAGCTCGATGCGGCCGGCGCCATCCTCATCGCAAAGCTCACGCTGGGCGCGCTGGCCATGGGCGACCAGTGGTACGGCGGCATGACGCGCAATCCGTGGAATCTCGAACAGGGCTCGAGCGGCTCATCTGCCGGACCCGGTGCGGCGACGGCGGCCGGGCTCGTCGGCTTCTCCATCGGCACCGAGACTCTCGGCTCGATCGTATCACCGTCCACCCGCAACGGCGTAACCGGTCTGCGTCCGACGTACGGCACGGTCAGCCGCTACGGCGCGATGGCGCTGTCCTGGAGCATGGACAAGATCGGACCGATGTGCCGCACCGTCGAAGACTGTGCACTCGTCTATGACGCGATCCGCGGCAGCGACGGCCGCGATCTCACCGTGCGCGACGCGCCGTTCACCTGGGACCCGTCACGCGATGCACGCACGCTGCGCGTCGGCTACTACCGCTCCGCATTCGAGGAGGAGCGCGAGCGCAAGGCGTTCGACGATGCCGCCCTCGAGGTCATGCGTCGCATCGGCTTCGAGCTGATCCCCTTCGAGACACCGCAGCAGTACCCGCTCAATGCGCTGCGCTCCGCGATCCTTTCGGCAGAAGCCGCCGCCGCATTCGACGAGCTGACACGCAGCAACCGCGACGACCTGATGGAGCGCAGCTCCTGGCCGACGACGTTCCGCACCGCACGCTTCATTCCCGCGGTCGCCTACATCAACGCGAACCGCGTACGCACCCTGGTCATGCAGGCGATGCATGAGGCGATGCACAATGTCGATGTCGTCGTGACACCGTCGTACGGCGGCAACATCCTGCTGCTCACGAACCTGACCGGCCACCCGACGGTGGTTCTGCCGAACGGCTTCACGGACGAGAACACGCCGGTCTCACTGTCCTTCGTGGGCAGGCTGTACGGTGAGGGCGACGTGCTGCGGGTCGCGAAGGCGTACCAGGACGCGACGGACTTCCACCTCCAGTACCCGCCGCTCTTCCGCGTGGAGGCATGAGCCGCGCACGACTGGAGCCGGCCGCGCCGACGCACTCGATTCAGCTGCCGGTACGCAGGACCGCGCGTGTCGTGCTGCTCGGCGAATCGTCGAGCAGCATCGAGCAGGTCTGGATCGCATGCCACGGCTACGGCCAGCTCGCGCCGGCGTTCGCGCAGGAGCTCGGCGCGCTCGCCGACCCCGGACGCCTCGTCGTCGTGCCGGAGGCACTGAACCGCTACTACCTGGAGGATCATGGCGGCGTCCACGGTCCGGACCATCCCGTGGGCGCGACCTGGATGACGCGCGAGGAGCGGCTCGTCGACATCGACGACTACTGCGCCTACCTGGACACCGTTCACGATCACGTCTTCGCGTCGATCGAGCGCGGGAATGCGACGCTGTGCGTGCTCGGCTTCTCGCAGGGCGCAGCAACGGCCGCACGCTGGGTCGCCCGCACCACGCGCCCCGTCGATCACCTCGTCCTCTGGGGCGCCGGGCTGCCGCCCGAGCTCGATCCGGGAGCCTTCCGCAAAACACCATTGACGATCGTGAGCGGCGAGCGCGACCGGTACGCTGCCGACCAGGTGCGCGCGCAGAGCCCCGCACTCGATGCCGCCGGAGTCGAGCATACGCTGGAGTCGTTCGACGGCGGCCACCGCCTCGATGACGTCACGCTGTTGCGGATAGCAGGGCAGGTGTAGGGGACCCCTGCCCCTGCCCCTAAACCTGCCCCACGCCCCATGCCCCCGCATGGTACACCTACACCTGAACCCGCCCCGCAAACGGACGGGGCAGGTGGCGGTGCAGGTGTAGGCGCATGGGCACAGGGCGTGGGGCAGGTGGAGGGGGAGGTGTAGGTGCAGGGGCAGGGGAAAATGGTGGTGGGGACCGGACGATGGGTGGGCGGTGCAGGCGACCCGTTCCCCCGGTCGAGTGTTCTTTCACTCGTCCCAGCCGCCGGTTAATTTTTCCACACGTGCCGACCGGCATGCCCTCTCAGCAATCGGATTCGCTTGACGCGTCACTTCCTCGGAACGGCACCTCTTCCGCGGCCGATCCATGGCTGAGCCCGCGCTGCGGCTGCGCCCGACGGAGCAGGCTCGCCGGATGCGCCATCTCGAACTTACGCTGGTACTTGCCTGGTGGGGCATCTACGGCGTGTTCCTGACCGGGCAGCACCTGCTGCTGAGCGCGAGCATGGGCGCGCCGCTCAGCGTGGGAGGTGCGGCGGCGCGCGCGCTGCCGGGCACCGTCGTGTGGGCGGGCATCACGCTCGTGACCTTCGCGCTGTCGCGCCGGTTCCCGGTCGATCAGCCGCCGCACGTGCGTCATGTGCTCGTGCACGTGGTGGCGGGCTGCCTGCTCGCGCTCACGGAAGTCACGATCGCGTACGGCATCGACCAGGTCACCGGCTGGTTCGGCGGGTCCTTCGTCGAGCTGTTCTTCAATGGCTTCCCCTCGAACATCATCTACTACTGGCTGCTGGTCGGTGTCGGCCACGGCATCAAGGTCTATCGCCGCTACCGCCAGCGCGAGCAGCAGGCGATCCTGCTGGAGAAGCGTCTCGCGGAGGCGGAGCTGCACCTGCTGAAGACGCAGCTCCAGCCGCATTTCCTGTTCAACACGCTGCACGCGATCAGTGCGCTCATGCACCGCGACGTGAAGGCGGCGGACCGCATGCTGGCGCGCCTCAGTGAGCTGCTCCGCGTCACGTTCGAGCACGTCGGCACGCACGAGGTCACGCTGCGCGAGGAGCTCGACTTCCTCGAGCCCTACGTCGAGATCGAGCGCGCACGGTTGGGGGAGCGGCTGTCCTTCACGCTCGACATCGCGCCGGACACGCTCGACGCGATG
>CAYSGF010000224.1:0-20035 GCA_964430275.1 uncultured Gemmatimonadaceae bacterium | reverse complement strand
CGGCGCATACGTCATCCTGAACGGCGCCGCCGAACGCATGATGCAATGGCTTACGGGACGCGGGGACGGGGTTGGCGCGACGGGCGCGACCGAAGGGCAGCGCGCAAAGGTGCGGCAGACGGTGGAAGCGCACGGCGATTGAGACGTTATGAATTGGTGAATTGGTGAATCAGGCTGCGGGACGAGAACGTCCCCGGCGCCAATTCACCAATTCACCAATTCACCAATTCCAGTTTTACACTCACCTCAGCGTCACCCCCACACTTCCCGCCGGACTGTGGTCCACGGGTCCTTCCAGCACATCGAAGATGTAATCCTGCAGACCGATCGTGAGGGCGGCACGACGGGCGAACCAGTGGCGGAACGTTACGGACGGTACTACCACGTCGATGGCGCTGTAGCCGTCGTCGGAGACGATTACCGGGTCGGGGTCGGTGCCGACGGCTTCCTCGAACGTCGTCTTGCGCCAGCCCGCGCCGCCCTGGAGTCCGAGCGCGACGCTCGTCCGTCCGGGTACGACATCGTACTCTGCGCCGATCGTCGTCAGGATCCAGGTGTTGTCGTAGACATTGTAGGATGCGGCATCGCTGCGGCTGGCGATGTCGTCGGACCGCGCGAAGGCGAGGGTGCCGAGCAGGCGGGCGCGGGAGGCGAGACGGTAGCCGAGGCGCATGCCTGCGAGCCAGGTCGTACGATCGTCATCCGCGCCGATATCGTAGGCATCGCGAAAGAACCCGACGTGTGGCTCGAACGTGAAATCGTTGTGTTGCCGCTCGACCACGATGCGCCAGTCGCGCCTGCGCTGTGCCTCGACCGGCCCCGGTACGAGCAGCCCGAGGGCGAGTATCACGTAAAGGCTTCGCGTCCACATGCAGTGACCTCCTGCAGAGAATCGGTACGCCCCCGCAGCTCACGGGGGCTCCTGTATGACCGATCCGCGGATGCGTAGGGTTGCACGACGGGTTCTCGGGGCTGCGTCGACCGGCCGATGCCGAACGGCCCACCCGCTCGTACCATGGCCCGCCTGCGTCGAGGATGGCTACATGCCGAATCGCCAGACCAGATAAATGCCGGCGAACAGAGCGCCGAAGGCGAGTCCGACGTAGGCCAGCGCGAGGAGCCAGCCGCGTGGCCGCGCGGCCTCCGGTACCCAGGCGCCGCGCACGGCGCGCAGGTTGAACCATGACAGCACGGGCGCCGTCACGAAGGAGAGCGTCGTAGCGACGTCGACCATGGTCGTCATCTGGCCGCGAAACGCGCCCATCAGCAGAACGGCGCCGCTGATCAACACGATCATCCAGATCCAGTAGAGGCGCGGCTCGCGGTTGCCGTGCGCACTCGCCGGCCAGAGGATCGCCGTAGTGCGCTGTAGGACGCGCGGGAATGCGTCGGTGACGGTCAGCGTAGTGGAGAACATCGTCGTGAACGCGGCGACGGCGATGACCGGCCGCGCCCACGGCCCGAGCGCCTCCGTGTACAGAGCGATGAGCTGCGCCGCGAACGCGCCACCGGCCGCGGGCACGTCGGTGCCGCTGCCGTGCCAGATGAGTGCGCCGAGAGCCACGAAGAACAGCGACATGATCGCGGTGCCAATGTATCCGATGTTGAAGTCGGTGAGCACCTGGCGCAGTGTCGGGCGGTACCCGGTCTGCTGGGCGCGTGCGAGCGTCCAGAGGGAGTGCCAGACGGAGATGTCGATGGCCGACGGCATCCAGCCGACGAGCGCGATGAGAAACGCGAACTCGAGTCCGGACGTCGGCAGTACGGGTGCGAGAGACATGCGTTCGCCACCGCCGCCACCGGCCACGGCACCGATGACCGCGGCGACCGTCGAGACCGTGAGCACGGCCATGATCACCTTGACGGTGCGATCCAGCAGCGGATAGCGGCCGGGAATCAGCAGGAGCGCACACACGGCGAGCATCAGGATGCTGTAGACGAAGGGCGAGAGCGCATCGCCGAAGAGCTGTGTCGCGATGGCACCGCCCACGAACGTTACGGCCGCCTCGACCGCGAACATGGTCGCGAGCGTGAGCACGAGGTAGACGATCAGGACTGCACGTCCCTGCCGGCGGTACCCCTCCACCAGGCTCTCGCCGGTTGCCGCGGCATAGCGCGGCCCGAACTGGAAGAAGGGGTACTTGAGGAAGTTCGCGAGAACAACCACCCAGACCAGACCGAAGGCGTAGACCGCGCCCGCACGCGTCGACTGAACCAGGTGCGAGACGCCGATGGCGGCCGCTGCCCAGACCAGCCCCGGTCCGAACGTCTGCCAGAAACCCTGCCGCAGGATCTTGCCAGCCATAACCGTGTTCTGATGGGGAGGGACGCGCTGCGTCACGCGCTGAAGGTTGTGCGCACTCTCTTCCCGGGTCAACGGTCCCGCCATACGTTTGCGGTATGCTCGTGATCGCCCACCGTGGTGCCTCCGGCCACGCGCCCGAACACACCTTCGCCGCCTACGACGCCGCGCTCCAGCTCGGGTGCGACTTCCTCGAGCAGGACCTGCAGATGACGCGCGACGGCGTTCTCGTCTGCGTCCACGACGAAACGCTGGACCGGACTGCGGAGGAGTGCCGCGGCCGCATCATCGACCAGGACTGGGCGGCCATGCGCGACTGCGACGTGGGCTCCTGGTTCAATCGACGCTTCCCGGAACGTGCACGCAGCGGCTACGTCGGGCAGCGCATCCCGACGCTCGACGACGTGCTCGCGCGCTACCGGGATCGCGCCGCGTTCTACATCGAGACGAAGCGACCCGACAGCGCGCCCGGCATGGAGGCCGCACTGCTTGCGCTTCTCGAGGCCCACGGCCTTCTCGACCTGGCCCGGCGCGAGTGGCGGGTACTGATCCAGTCCTTCAGTGCGTCGAGCCTGCGCCTGATCCACGCTGCGGATCCCGAGCTGCCACTCATCCAGCTGCTGCCGGAGCGGACCGGCGGACACGCCATCCAGGCAATGCTCCCGCGCATCGCGGAGTACGCGGTCGGCATCGGTCCCGCGCGCGCGGACACGGACAGCTCACTCGTCGCCGCCGCGCACGGGCGCGGCCTGCACGTGCACCCCTGGACCGTGAACGACGAGGCCGAGATGCGCAGGCTCACGGAAGCACGCGTGGACGGCATGTTTACGAATTTTACGGAGCGACTGCTGCGGCTGAGACCGGCGGGCGAACCGCGGGGGCTCGAGGCCGTGCGGCGTGCGGCCGGAGCCGCACACCGCCGACTGCTCGACTAACGGCCGAAACGCAGGCCGGCCGTCAACGAGAATACAGCGTCCGACTCCTCGACCGTCGTGAAGAACACGGACCCGCCGACCAGGAAGCGGCCGAGTCCGAGCGTGGCACCGGCCTCGGCTCCGAACTCGTTCGTCGAATCGCTGAAATCCTCGTCACCTTCTTCTGCGGAAAAGCGCATGTACAGGTACGACGGCTGCGCATACAGTACCACATCGCCCAGCCCACCCGCGGGCAGCGCTACTCCGACGCCGACGCCAACAGGCACGACCAGCGTGCTCACCGACGCCTCTACGCCAGCCTCCTCCGCCGAGATGGTCGTGTAGTCCGCGCCCACGAGCGGGCAAACGGATACGTTTGCGAGCCCGAGCTCGTACGCAACCTTGCCCCCGAACGTTGCGCCGTTGTCCTCGATGTCGTCGAAATCGACGAGGCCGCCGAACAGCTCGAACGCAATCGGTCCGAGCAGATTCGCGTTCAGGTTCGCCGTGTACGACTTCCCGCCATCCGCAAAACCGACCTCGCCGCGTGCAGCGAAGTTCGCGTTCCCGATCGGCATGCCCATGCAGGCCTGCGCGGCAGCCGAACCGGCCGAGAAGGCCACGCCGGCGGTCGCCAGCGCTACCAGCTTGATGAGCTTCATCGTCTCATTCTCCTGACTGAAAATGGTGCGGCGCGCGACAGCCGTCGCGCGCCGCATTCCGTGTGGGAGTGACTACCGGCCGCCGAAGCGGAGCGCTGCTCCAACGAGAATCACCGTGTTCTTCACGTCCGCGTCCTCCGCATCGACAATGTTCGTCAGGCCGTACGTGTACCGCGCGAACGGGGCCACGATCATGTTGCCCGCGGCGAAGTCCGCACCGACCGACGCCGTCAGGCCCAGGTCGAATGACTTCGTGTCGATGCCTTCTTCACCGCCCGCGTCGCAGTCGGCCTCCGCCTCGACGCCCTCGCCCTCGACCTCGACCGAACAGCCGATCTCGAAGCCGGCCGTCACACCCAGGCCGAATGCCGGCGTCATCGAGCTGTTCCCCATCGGCGGCGCGATGCGCAGCAGCAGGGGAATCTCGATGTAGTCGAGCGCGAACGTGGTCTCGAAACCGCCCTCCTCACCGGACGCGCCCTTCTGCACGTACAGCGCGCCCGTCTCGACGCCGAACAGCGAGCCCGGTGCCTGCCACACGACCTGCGCGCCGCCGAAGAAGCCGGTACGCGAATCCGCGTCCTCCATGTCATCGCCCGAGAAGCTCGCGATGCTCACACCCGCCGCCGGACCGAAGCTGAACGACTGCGCGGATGCATCGCGCGCCGTTACCAACACTGCGGCGATCGCCGCGACTGCAAATGCCTTACGCATGATGTCCTCGTACTCTCATGGTTCGTTCACCGACGCGGGCGCCGCTCCTTCACCCCGGAACCCTTCGTGCCGCGTCGGGCGTCCCCAGTGGACGCGCGGCCCCTCGGCAAAATCCGATCCGACTGTGCCTGTCGGACCGGACCCAGCCCATCATCGGGGCCGCGACCAAGATAGTGCAAAGCGTGCTTTGCGCCATAGTGTTCTTTCATGCCTACTGCCGACACCACCACTACTTACGGCGTTTGCCCGATGCCGGTGAGCCGTCGATCAGCACGGCGATGATGAGGCCGACGATCTGCAATCCGCCCCACTCGCCACCCCACCAGTTCTGGACGGCTGTGTACCACAAAAGTGTCGTAGGCAGGAAAATAAATCCCAGGATCGGAAGCAGCAGGGATTCGAAGATGCCGGTGAACCAGCGGGAGAAGAACCAGAGGAGGAGGATGGTGAGGCGCGGCGCGAGGAGCGCGATGACAACGGCCAGGCAGGGCATGGCTCACCTCCCGAAGGGTGTTCGCCGTTGCGCGGCGTGGCGGCTGCGCCATTCGCGGGCGGCGACGAGTACGATCGTGAGTCCGGCCAGCGGCGCTACGAAGAGCAGCATGACCTCGCGCAGGACCGGTGCGGCGGCGTGCTCTACACCGTGCAGCACGAGGTATGTCGTGTAGGCGACGTAGAAGCAGAGGAAGATGGCGCCTTCCCAGCGCTCGATGCAGTAGCCGGTGAAGAAGATGGGCAGGCAGGCGGCGAGCACGGCGACCATGAACGGGATGTCGAAGGTGAGCGCGGACGGCGGAACGGACAGGCCGTCGGGTGCCAAAGCGCTCGTGGCCCCGAGCACGAACAGGATGTTGAAGATGTTGCTGCCCACGATGTTGCCGACGGCGATGTCGCGCTGTCCGCGGATCGTGGCGGCGACGGACGTGGCGAGCTCGGGCAGCGATGTGCCCGCCGCGACGACGGTGAGGCCGATCACGAGCGAGCTGACGCCCAGGGCGGTAGCGACGGTGACGGCGCTGTTGACGAGCAGGCGGGCGCCGATCACGAGCAGTGCGATGCCCGCGAGAATGAGCGCGAGGTTCGTCGTCACGCGGCCGGCGGCCTGGACCTCGACGGGCGGGGCGGCGGCAACGGCCCGGCGGCCCATGCGCACCGCCGCCGCCGTATACGCGACCATGAGGACCAGCAGGGCGATACCTTCGCCGCGGCCGACCACCGAGTTCAGGGACATGAGCAGCAGGAGCACGGCAGTCCCGATCATGATCGGTACGTCGGAGCGGACGAGCTGCAGGGACACGGTGAGCGGCGCGGTCAGGGCGGCGAGGCCGAGGATGGCGAGCACGTTGACGATGTTGCTGCCAACAGCATTGCCGACGGCGATATCGCCGGTGCCGGCGAGTGCGGCCTGGACACTGACGGCGGCCTCCGGCGTGCTCGTCCCATAGGCGACGACGGTGAGACCGACGACGAGCGGCGTGATGCCGGCGGCGACCGCCAGCCGTGATGCGCCCCGCACGAGCGCTTCGGCGCCGACCACCAGCAGGAGCAGGCCGACGACGAACAGGATGCCGGTGATCACTCGCTGCGCAGATCGATCGGCAGGCGGAGCGTGAAGGTGGTCCCATCGCCGACGACGCTCTCCACGGCCACGTCGCCGCCGAGCCGGCGCGCGAGCTGGCGTGCGACCGCCAGGCCGAGCCCACTGCCACCACCACGACCCTGGTGCGCCTGGCGGAACGGTTCGAATACGGAGTCGAGCTGGTCGGCGGGAATGCCGATGCCGCTGTCGCGGACTGCCACCTCCACGACGTCCTCGGCGCGACGGATCTCCACGGCGATCGTGCCGGTGTCGGTGAACTTCATTGCATTGCCGATCAGGTTGATCAGGATCTGGCGCAGCCTCCCGGCATCCGTACGGATCAACAGCGGCGCCGCCGGTGCGTGCAGTCGGAGCTCGAGTCCGCTCTCGGCAGCGGCCGGCCGGAAGGAGTGCACGCACTCCACGGTGAGCTGGCGCAGGTCGATGTCGCTGACATCGAGTGCCGGTTGGAACGTGGACTCGCGCGAGTAGTACAGCGTCTCGTCGACCAGGCGCGAGAGGTGCCAGGCACCGGCACGCAGCCGGTGAAGCTGTCGGCGCTGCACGTCCGTCAGGGGCCCGCCCGTCTCGGTGTCGAGCAGGTCGGCGTAGCCGACGATCGATGTCAGCGGCGTCCGGAACTCGTGGCTGAGAAAGCTGATGAAGTCCGATTTAGCTTTGCTGCTGGCGCGCGCTTCTTCGAGCAGTCGCGCGTTGTCGAGCGCGAGTGCCGCACTCTCGCCAAAGGCCTTGCCGAGCAGCAGGTCACGTGCGCAGCAGTCCTCGACCGTCGTGCCGAGCAGTGTGAGCACACCGAGCACGCCGCCCTTCAGCTTCAGTGGCACGAGCACCGCCGCGTTCAGCTTCAAGTCGGCAAGCAGATCGACCGCGCCGGGCGCGATCTGCGCGCGCTGCACCGCATCCATGGCCGGCAACACGTCGAGCTCGCCGGAGGCGAGCACGGCGCCGATCGCACTGCCGGGCTCGTTCGCGCCAGTCACCCCCAGACGGCCGCTCAACGCACCGGCGGGAGCAGCGAAGCGCGCGGTCCGGCCATCCCGGTCCAGCAGGTCGAGCAGCGCCACAGCGCCGAGCGTGGGTACCGCCGCCTCCACGACAGCCTCCGCCACCGATGCAGTCCCCACTGCCTCGTTCAGGATCCGTCCGGCACGAGCCAGAAAACGCGCGTGGCGCGCGGCCGCGTCTGCCGCCTGGCGCTCCGCCCGCTCCTGCCGCAGCCGCCGCTCCGTCTCCTCCGCCTTGATCCGCTCGCTGATGTCGCGCAGCATCCACCGCAGCTCCGCAGCATCCGCAGCCCGCCGGGCACGCACGATGACATGGCGTTCCGCGTCGGCCGGGCCGTTCACGCGCAGCTCCCATTGCAGCGTGCGGTCTGCTGTCTCCAGCTCCGCCAGCCACTCCCAGTAGATCGGCTTGTCCTCGGGAAACACATACAGAGAAAGTGGCCGGCCGTTCAACGTGCCGCGCGACACACCCAGCAGGTCTGCCGCCGCGGCGTTCGCGTCGAGCACCGTGCCCTCGAGGTCCGTCAGCAGGTACGCGTCCGGCGCAAGATCCAGCAGCTCGCGGTAGCGCGCACGCTCCTGCTCCAGCCGCGCTGCATTGCGGCGCAACGCGTCGAGGTGCAGCCGCAAATCATCGTCGCTCACACTCAGCGCTTCGATCGTCTGCTCGAGCTGTGTCAGGACCGGTTCGCTCAACGGCGCGGCCATGCCCTTGCGCTCGGCCTGCGCATACGAGCGCAGCCACCGCCGAAGGTTCTCCACCTGCTGGTGAACCGCCTTCTCGTCACCGCTGCCGCCCGGCATGGCGACATCGTGCGATCGGCTCTGCGGCTGCGAAGGGAGCATGCTCTCCTGGTCCTGATCTACCGCACCCGTGTCAATCCTGAACGGGTCCGACAACCCTGTAGCGGGAACCATCGTGGACAACTGGAGCGACCGCGTCCCGGGCAGGCTGGAACGAGAGACGGCCTCCCGTAACTTGGCCGGATTCGACTCCGCCGTCAATGCGCCGCGACGCCACTCCCCGGCAAGCGCCGACGTACGGAACTGCGCGATCGCCCTGTGCAACACCGGCCCGGCCGTTCGTCAACCGCTTTACCACACCGCTGCACCACGCCACATTCCCGCATCGCGCGACGTCCACCCCCACCGGCAGCATTCGTGTCCGAAACGCAGCACCTCGTCGGCCTCAACCCTGCCCAGCGCAGCGCCGTCACTCATGTCGACGGACCCCTCCTCGTTCTCGCCGGCGCCGGCACCGGCAAGACCAGAACACTCGTGCACCGGATCGCACACCTCGTCCGCACTGCACGGGTACCCCCCGCCCGCATCCTCGCCCTGACATTCACGAACCGCGCTGCCAACGAGATGCGCGAGCGCGTCCACACCTACCTCGGCGCCGAGTCGAAAGCAGTCTCGCTCGGCACGTTCCACGCGCTCGGCGTGCGCATCCTGCGCGAGCACGGCGTTCGCCTTTCCCTGCCAAAGCGCTTCGCGATATACGGCGCCGGCGACCAGCTCGCAGCGCTCAAGGCGGCGGCCGCAGAGATTTCCATCGGTGACGACGCGGTCGACCTGAAGCGGATCCTCTGGCGCATCTCGGACTGGAAGTCGAAGGGCATCGCGCCGGCCGGCGCGAGGCGGATTGTAGTGGAGGAAGGGGCGACGGGCACGCGGGCGGACGATTACGCGGTGCTCGCCGCGGATGTGTATCCGCGCTACGAGGAGACGCTGCGTGCGGCGGGTGCCGTGGATTTCGATGATCTGCTGCTGCTCCCGGTGCAGTTGCTGGCGGAGGACGAGGAGGTTCGGCGGGCGCTTTGGAAGCGCTGGCATTACCTGATGATCGACGAGTACCAGGACACGAACGGTGTGCAGCTCGCGATGGCGCGCCTGCTGTCGGGGAACCGGAGAAACCTGTGCGTGGTGGGTGACGACGATCAGTCGATCTACTCGTTCCGCGGTGCGGACGTCGGCAACATCCTGGAGTTCGAGCGCCATTTTCCGGGCGCGAAGGTGGTGAAGCTCGAGGACAACTACCGGTCCACAGCGCGCATTCTCGGTGCTGCGAATGCCATCATCGCGGGCAATCCCCGGCGCCATGAGAAGCGGTTGCGCCCGACGTCGGGCATCGGTGCGCCGCTGACGCTGCACGAGTATGGTGACGAGGTACTGGAGGCGGAGGGCATTGCGGATGAGATCACGCGCCGTCGCCTGCTGCGCGGTGTGAAGTGGGGTGACATTGCAGTTCTGTATCGTGCGAACACGCAGTCGCGACAGCTGGAGGAGGCGTTTCGCCAGAAGAACATCCCGTACCGCGTGGTGGGCGGCACGTCCTTCTTCGAGCGCAAGGAAGTCGCGGATGCGACGGCATACCTGCGTGCGGTCTCGCACCCTGCGGACGAGATCGCGCTGCGGCGGATCATGAACTATCCAGCGCGTGGCATTGGGCGACAGACAGTGCTGCGGCTCGCGGACGACGCGCGTGCGCAGAACATGTCGTTCGCCCGTGTGCTCGCGCAGCCGGATCCGGCCGATGTCGGCGCGCCGGCTGCACGCGCGATCCGCGCGTTTCAGGCGCTGCTCGAGGAAGGGCGCACGGCGCTCCGGGTGGCCGAAGCGGAGGCGGCGGCCGGTCCGCCCCGCGGTGAGGGTCCCACCCCGATCGCGCGCTGGGCACAGGAGCTGTTCGAGCGCATCGGCCTGGCCGCTTCCCTGTATGCGGAGTACCGGGATCCGAAGATCGCCCAGATGCGCGTTGACAACCTGCGCGATCTGGCCGGCGCGATCACGCGCTACGAGCGACGCGTGTGGGCGGAGAAGCTGGGCGAAGTCCTGGAAGCGGACCGCTTCACGGATGACGAGCACTGGACGCCGCCGACGCTGTCGGATGCGCTCGCCCGCCTTGCGCTGGCGGAGCTGGACGAGAAGGAGGAAGCGGACGAACGGCGCGACGAGCGTTCCGTCGTGCTGATGACGATGCATTCGGCGAAGGGCCTGGAGTTCCGCGACGTGTTCATCGTGGGTCTGGAGGAAGGCATCCTTCCGCACACGCGCTCGCTCGATGACGCCGAGCGGACGGGTGTCGATTCGCTTGCGGAGGAGCGCCGCCTGTTTTACGTCGGTGTGACACGCGCACGCGAACGTCTTGCACTGTCCTGGTGCTGCACGCGCCGCCGCGCGGGTGGCGCACAGGACGTCTTGCCATCGCGCTACCTGAACGAGATCCCCGCCGAGCTGTGCGAGCGGATCAGCACCGCAGTGGCGCGGCCCGAGGAGGAGTCACGAGCGATCAAGGACAACTTCTTCGCATCGATGCGGAAGCTGCTGGAGCCGGAAGCGTGACCGGTCATCGTCCGGCCCCTGGCGAGCGCTCGGTCTTCGTTACGCGCCGTATACCGGTGGCCGGGCTGAGCCTGCTGGAGCAGACGGGTGTGCCGTACTCGATCGGGCAGCGCGACGAAGAGCACGGATTGACGCGCGATGCCCTGCTCGCAGGCGTGCGGCAGTGCGATGTGCTGCTCGCGCTGTTGACCGAGCGCATCGACCGCGAGGTACTCACCGCCAGCACGCGACTGCGCGGCGTCGCCAGCTACGCGGTCGGTTATGACAACATCGACATTGCAGCCGCGACGACGCTCGGCATCCCGGTCAGCAACACGCCGGGCGTGCTCACGGAGGCGACGGCGGACCTGACCTGGGCGCTGCTTCTCGGCATTGCGCGGCGGATCCCGGAGGCGCACGCGTACATGACGAGCGGTCGCTATCGCATCTGGGGCCCGAACCTGCTGCTCGGTACTGACGTCGGACCCGGAGCCGATGGCAGGCGTCGCACGCTCGGGATCGTTGGATACGGGCGCATCGGCGCAGCGGTCGCACGCCGGGCGGTCGGGTTCGACATGCGGGTTCTGGCCTGGACGCCGTCGGGTCGTGAACGCGTCGAGCGGGACGGCGTCACATACGTCGGCTTGAGCGAGCTGCTCGCGGCGAGTGACTTCGTGAGCGTGCACGTCGCGCTCGCTGCAGGGACGCGACACCTGATCGATGAGCGTGCGCTGCGCACGATGAAACGGACAGCCTGCCTGATCAATACCTCGCGCGGCGAGGTGGTGGATGAGAGCGTGCTCGTGCGCGCCCTGCGTGAGGGATGGATCGCCGGTGCGGCGCTCGACGTCTTCGAGGCCGAGCCGCGCATGGCACCGGGACTGGCCGAATGCGCGAACGCGCTTCTCGTGCCGCACATCGGCAGTGCAACGCACGGAACGCGCGACCGCATGGCGACGATCGCAGTGACGAACGCGCTTGCACACCTCCGAGGCGAGCGTGCACCCGACTGCGTAAACCCGGAGGTCTACGAAACACGGGCCTACACCGCACGGCTTTCCGCATGAGCGAGATCCGCCTGATTCCACCCGTCGAGGAGGACCTGTGGTTCGTGCCGCGTGCCGGATGGGCGGACCGGCTGCGCGACGATGCGCTCATGCTGGCACAAGCGGCGATCGACGCGGCTGATCCCGCGCCGCTCGTAACGGGCGCGCTGGCGACGCTGCCGATCACCGGTGACCGCGTGCTGATCATTGCCGCAGGCAAGGCGGCCGCACCCATGGCCGCGGCGGCGGTCGAAACGCTGGACGGCACGGCCATGCACGGCGTCGTCGTAACCCCCGCGCGTGCGGGCGGTCCTGTCGCCGGGCTGGACGCACTCGAGGCAGGACACCCACTGCCGGACGCATCAAGCGAGGCTGCGGCCCGCGAGGTCGCGCGGCTGCTCGGGGACGCCGGCCCAGCCGACGCCGTGCTCCTTCTGTTGTCAGGCGGGGCTTCGGCGCTGCTCGCACTGCCGGCCGGTGACGTGACCATGGAGGACTACGCGGCAGTAACTGCCCTGCTGCTGGCGCACGGCGCGGACATCCACACGCTGAACACGGTACGCAAGCACGTCGATGCTCTCAAGGGCGGCCACCTGGCGCGCATGGCGGCACCCGCGCGCGTGCACGCGCTCATACTGTCTGACGTCATCGGCGACCCGGTCGACACGATCGCATCGGGGCCGGTCTCGCCCGATCCGACCACGTATGCGGATGCCATGCGAGCATTGCATGATGCTGCTGCCTGGGCCGGCACACCGGAGCGTGTGCGTCGTCACCTGGAGCGCGGCGCAGCCGGCGAGTATGCGGAGACGCCGAAGCCGGGTGACGCCCTCTTCGACGGCGTCGCAGCCCGTGTCGTCGGCAACAATGCCCTCGCCCGTGAGGGTGCCGCCGAACGGGCGCGCGCGCTCGGCTACGAGGTCGTCATGATCGATGAGCCCATCGCCGGTGCGGCACGGGACGCCGGCGGCGCATTCGCGCGGCGCGCCCTCGCGCTGCGTGCTGCGTCGCCGCGCCGTGTGGCGCTGATCGGTGGCGGGGAAACGACGGTAGAAGTCCGTGGTGCGGGCCGGGGCGGCCGCAATCAGGAGGTCGCGCTCGGTGCGGCGGTCGAGCTCGCGGGGAGCACGAACGTCCTGATCGGCTCCTTCGGCACCGACGGTATCGACGGACCGACGTCGGTGGCGGGCGCTGTCGCGGATGGCGACAGTGTAGGACGTGCGTCGGAGCGAGGGCTGCAAGCGCAGGCGTGCCTGGACGACAACGACGCATTCGGATTCTTCGGCTGCCTGCACGATCTGCTGCTCACCGGCCCGACGGGCACGAATGTGCTGGATGTGCAGTTTGCGCTCGTGGACGCTGTCAGCCCTCCAGCTTCTCCTTGAGCAGGGTGAGTCGCTCCTTCCAGAACGCGCGCATTTGCTGCACACGCTGCTGATCCGGCAGCTTGCGATGGTCGACGCTCACGGAAGACTTCGCCGCGCCCTTCGCTGTGAACAGCACGTCCACGTGCGAGCCGTCCGCCCACGTGATGCGCATCGACTTCGGCTTCGTCGCCTTGCGTACCGTCAGCTCCATTGCGCCCAGCCAGGCGCGGCGGCGACGCGCATCATTCCATGCTGACCAGAGCGTTTCGACGGGCACCGCGATGGTACGGGATGCGCCGACCTGATAGCCGTCCGTGGTCTCATGCTTCTCGCGCAGGCCGCGCGCCCGCTCGTAGCCGACCGCGAGCATCTGCCGCCACCAGGGGCCGACGTCCTGGCGGGCCAGGAGCTTCACGATCTCGGGATGCGAGAGCGTGTGCGCTCGGGCGTCATCGAGCAGCGCGAACCACTCCGCCCACGACCGCCCCGTCTTCTCGATGACGGTAGCGTCGCTGACAGGAGGATCGACATCTTCGGTGCGGACAGGCGCGGCCGCGCCACGGGCGCGCTTTGGGGCGCCGGTGCGGACCGTCCGGGCCCCTGCCGATGCGTCCTTCGGCCCGCGCGGGCGGCCGCCGGCACCATTCTGTGCGTCCCGATGGAGCGCCATCGCCTGTTTGATCAGGCCACGAACGGGCAGCGACTCCAGCTCGTCGACGCTGGATACGTGCAGGTGCCGCCCTGTCTTGCTTCCGCCCTTGAGGAGACCGTGGGGGTCGTCGAGCAGAATGCCGTTCGCGAACGTGATGTTGATCCGCTGTTTGAGGGGCGCAATCCCGAATACCATCTCCGCCATGCCCGGACCGGTCCCGTAGCCGACCACTTTCCAGCCGGGCCAGACGGTTTCCGTCGCGCTGGGCAGTGCTTTGAGAATGAGCTCGCGCGCACGCAGTGCGAGCGCAGTAACATCGGGCGCGTAGTTGGCGAGGAACGTTTCGAGGGGAGTCGGGACGGGTCGCATGGCATCACTCCTGGTGCGTCCGGGTCGGCCGGACGCAGGGCATCGCAGATACCGGTCTCGTGCGGCACCACACCCCCATGGTAGCAGGGAACGCCCGTCCAGCGAAATAGGGGGGCGGTGCGCGCTGAAACCAGGTGCCTGCGCCCGCCGTTCTGCCAGAGTCCATCATGAGGAGGTCACTTGAACATCATTCGGACCCGCAACCTGACGAAGCGCTACGGTCGCCAGCTCGCTGTCGACGCGATCGGCTTCACGGTCGAGCGTGGCCAGGTCTTCGGCTTTCTCGGGCCGAACGGCAGTGGCAAGACGACAACGATCGGCATGCTGCTCGGCATCACGACACCGAGTGCCGGCGACATCAGTCTCTTCGAGCTCGAAGGGCGCGATGCGCTGCATCGTGCGCGACAGCGGATCGGCGCCACGCTCGAGACACCCAACTTCTATCCGTACCTGAGCGGGCGTGACAACCTGCGCATCGTGGCGAACGTGAAGCGCGTGGAGCGCGCCGAGATCGAGCGCGTGCTCGACGTGGTCGGGCTGACGAAGCGCGCACGCGACCGGTTCGGCACCTACTCGCTCGGTATGAAGCAGCGTCTCGCACTCGCCGCCACCATGCTCGGCCGTCCCGAGCTGATCATCCTGGACGAGCCGGCGAACGGGCTGGATCCGGAGGGCATGCGTGAGATCCGCGAGGTCATCGGCCGCCTGGCCGACGACGGCACGACCGTATTCCTGTCGAGCCATCTCCTGCACGAAGTCGAGCGCACATGCACGCACGTCGCAATCATCAAGCGCGGCCGCATCGTCATGCAGTCCCCCGTGCGCGAACTGGTCGTCGGTCTGAACACGGCAGCGCCGACGCGTCCCGTTGCGGAAGTGCGGGGTCCCGAGCCGGCCGTACTCGAGGCGATTCTGCAGACGTACCCCGACGCGGCAGGCGTGGAGCGCGACGGTGACACACTCCTCGTCGCCCTGACGGCAGACGATCCGGCGGCACTCAACGCCTTCTGCGCGGAACACGGCGTATACCTGTCGCACCTCGCGCTGCGCAAGCCCACACTCGAGGAAGCATTCCTGGAGCTCACACGTGATGCGGGTGCGCCCGCCATGGGAGGCATTGCATGACGACGGCCGGCATTCTGCTCCGCAACGAATCGATCAAGACGTTTCGGCGACTGGCGTTCCTCGTCACCATCGGCGTGTTCACGGCGATGGTGTCGGTCGGCTTCGGCCAGCAGTTCCTGCGCGCCCGCAGCGATCCGGAGCGCACGTTCGCGCTGCCGGAAGCATGGAACGACATCCTCGGTGATCCTGTGCAGATCGCGATGTTCTTCTCCGCGACCGTGCTGATCCTGTTGATCGGCAGCGAGTACTCGTGGAAGACAGCACGCCAGAACGTCATCGACGGTCTCTCGAAGAACCAGTGGTTCATCGGCAAGCTGCTGCTTCTGCCCCTGACGGCGATCCTGTTCCTCCTCGCCCTGGTGGGCATTGGCGGCGGACTCGCACTGATCGGGACTCCTGCCGGCTCCGGCCTGATGACGGGGACGCAGGCGCAGATCCTGGGCGCAGCAGCGCTGGCAGTGCTCGGGCTCGGCAGCATGGCCACCTTCTTCGTGTTCCTCGCCCGCAGCGGCGGACCCGCTCTCGGACTCTTCTTTCTGTGGGTGGCACTGCTCGAGCAGATCGGCGGCGGCATCGTACGGCAGTTGAAGCCGGCATGGGCCTGGATCACGAACTGGTCACCCGCCGTGCACTTCCTGGGGCTGAGCGATGCAGCGAAGTGGGATCCGGGAGCGTACGCCCGTCTCGTGGCTGCGATGGCCGAGCGCAACCAGCCGGCGCCCGCGCCCCCCGCGGATCCGCTGGCGCTCGTACTCGTTTCGGTCGGCTATATCGGCTTCTTCCTGTTGATGGCCTACGGCGTGTACCGCGCGCGTGACCTCTAACAGCGCGCCTGACCGTCAGCAGCCGCGGGGATAGTACCAGACGCGCGGCCGGCCACGCTCGTCGATGTGGCGGATCCACACGGTGTCCGAGCGGGCATCCGCCACATCGGCGCAGTAGTTCGAGGGTGTCGTGACTTCGACCTGCATCCAGCCATCCGACGTCTGCAGCGGTGCCATGGTATAGTCCAGTCCGTCGTGCGTGTCCCCGGCGCTGATCGCTAGAGATACAGTATCGCCACCCGGTGATGCGTGAAACGCGAGGCTGTCGGGTCGACGGAAGTAGACGTTCTGCTGGGTCAGAACGTGGGTCCACTGCTCGATCCTGGTACGTTCACGCATGCGCACCCAGCCGAGCCGTGGGTCACCGCTCACGTCGACGGCGTGGAGCACGCGTGCCCACGCACCATTCGCGGCCACCGTGTCGACCGGCAGTCCGTTCGCCTCGTAGGACCACTCGATGTCATTGCGCAGCAGCCCTGCCTCGTTCGTCTCGAGGCGGTACTCCCACGTGCCGTCGTCACCATAGGAGTGGATCCAGCGGGCGATCACGGCCGCCTCATCGGTGGGTGCGTTGCGGACGAGAATGGTGTCCTCGCGCACGGCAGTCACGGAGTCCGGTCGCATCCCGAGGTGCAGCACTCCGATGCCGATGTCGCGCAGCTCGTCTTCGGCAGGATCAGGCGGTGCGGCGCGGTGCGGAGTGTCACCCGTACCGAGCGTGATGCGGCTGGTGTCGGCGGCTTCGTCCGCTACCGGCGCGGCATCCGGCTGGCACGCCCCGAGCAGCAGTACGGACAGGAGGAGACTCGTACGCATACGACCTCCGAGGTATCCGGCAGCTAGTCCGCCGGCGTGGCGCTTTCCAGCCATGCACTCCACCACATGGCGCGCAGCATCTCTGCCCCTGCGACGAGGCGCTGCACTGCGAACTCGCGGTGCGCCGGCGACGCGTTCTCCGGACCGAACGGCGCTTCCTGGTCGAGCTGGTAGAGCCGGTCGAGCTGCGCGTTCGATGCACGCAGGAACGAGAGGATGTCCGTGCGTGCATCGTTCAGCCGACGCGGTTGTGCGGCAATGCGCGGAATCACGTGCTCAGCGGTGATTCGTGCCTCGATGAAGCGGCTCTCGAATCGGGAATGGAACGTACGATCCATCGTGTACCCGCGCGGGTTCGGATAGCTCTCGTTCCAGCCGTTGTGATGCACGGACGTGTGCTGCGGATTCGCACCGTCCGTGACGTAGTGGCCGAGGATCCCCGCGTCCTGGATGATGCGCTGCTCGATCCAGGACCGCTGAACCGTGTCGGTCTCCGCATCACGCCAGCGGCGGAATCCGCTGACGAGGCGCTGGTACACCTCGAGCATGCGATACGGCAGCAGCCCGGCGTCGCGTGCCGGGCGCTCGAGTGTTGTCGTGCGCTGCAGCTCCAGGAGGTAGCTGAAGCGATCCGGCGCCTGCAATGCAGCCGCCGGTATCGCTTCGAAATCTATGTAGTGGTCGTACTTCCATGCCTCGTCCATGGCAGCGACGTCGCGGTCGCGCCAGCGGTCCGGCTCGGCGTTGAGGTAGACGAGCTGATTCGCGGCGGCGCGGAAGAATGGGGGCAGCCCCGCCGGCAGGTTCGAGACGGCGGCCTGCGCAGAGATCTCGTGGCCGTGGCGTCCCCAGAATGCGGGCGCGGCGGCCGCACTGGTTACGGCCGCCGCGAGCGCGACGAATGCAGTCGTATGCAGCAGCTTCATGGTATCAGCTTGTCGGTGTCGTTCTGTTTCGACGAGGCGAGCAGGTTGTCGACGAAATCCTGGCGATCGGCGATTCGCTCGAGTTCGGCCTGCATACCCGCAATCGTGTCTTGCAGGTCCGCCAGCTGCTGCTGCGTTACCGCATCGGGGACCTGCTTGCCGGACAGCCGCTGCTCGAGCAGAACCCCCAGTCTCCGGGTCAGCGGCCAGAGGACGATGAACCCGCCGATCAGCAGCACCAGGATGAGCGTGAACACCATGCCGATGAAGGCGTTCGGATCCATTGTCGATACCAAGGGCTGCGGGAGATGGGTGGTGCCGGAAGATGCAGCGTTCATCCACGCGCCGCCAGCGCCCGTCCCCGTGCTGGTCGCGGCGACCGGCCCCGCACGTTACCGTTGCCGTCGCACGAACCGCGAACCCGCACCGGGAGATCGATCATGAGAATCCTGCGTTTTGTCACCATCGTGCTGCTGCTCGCCGTACCCGTGCTCGTGCAGGCTCAGGAGCCGGCAGCCGCGGCGATCGCACCGGATCCGGCGGATGTGGCGAGCCCGGACGCGATCATTGCCGCACTGTACGACGTCATCTCCGGTCCCGCCGGCCAGGCCCGGGACTGGGACCGGATGCGCTCGCTGTTCATTCCCGGTGCGCGGCTGATCCCGACCGGCCGCCGTCCGGACGGCACCGCCGCACATCGCGTGATGAGTGTCGAGGACTACATCCAGACGAGTGGGCCGATGCTCGAGCGCGACGGCTTCTTCGAGATCGAGACGAATCGGATCAGTGAGCGGTTCGGCAATGTCACGCACGCATTCAGCACGTACGAGTCGCGCTGGCTCGAGGACGATGCGGACCCGTTCGCGCGCGGTATCAACAGCATTCAGCTGTTTCATGACGGTGCGCGCTGGTGGATCGCGACCGTGATGTGGGATTCCGAGCGGCCGGACAATCCGATCCCGGCGAAGTATCTGCCGTGATGCGAGCGACGGCCGGCCTCGTCGGTCGCCTCCTCGCATGCATCGTTTCCGTCGCGGCTCTTGGTTCACCTGCGCATGCTCAGGAGGCGCTGGTCCTGAGCGGCGGCGGCGCGCGCGGTATCGCACACGCCGGCGTGCTGCTCGCACTCGAGGAGCGCGGGCACTCGCCGCCGCTGGTCGTAGGAACGAGCATGGGCGCGATCGTCGGCGCGCTCTACGCATCCGGGCTGCCGGCAGACACCATCGCTGCGCTCCTGTTGCGCCAGGACTGGCGCGCGATCTTTGCGCCCGATGTCCTTACCTTCGGCCCGATCCGCAGCTCCGTGCGGCCGCTGCTGTCCTTTGGTGTCGGTGACGACGCAGCACTCTTCGGCGGGCTGGTTCCCGATGCAGGCATCAACCGGCGACTGGTAGAGCTGCTTTTCGATGCGGGTGCCCGCGCGCGCAGCGATTTCGACAGGCTGCCACGCCGGTTCCGCGCGATCGCCGCCGATTTGCGCGACGGCAGTGCGGTACCGCTCGGGCACGGGGACCTCGCGCGCGCGACGCGTGCGAGCATGGCCGTGCCGGGTGTGTTCTCGCCGATCCTGATCGACGGACGGACCCTGGTGGATGGTGGCATCGCGGACAACCTCCCAGTCGAGCAGGCCCGTGGGCTCGGCGCATCGTACGTCATCGCCGCCGACGTATTCACGCCCTATCTCGAGCCAGTGCCGACGTCGCGGGTCGCCATTGGCATCCGTGCGATCCGCATCCTGATCGAGAATGCGGCGCCGGAGGGAGCGCCACCCGATGTGCTCGTTGCGCCCAGGATCCCGCCGGAGATGTCAGAGGCGATGTTTCCGATGGATGCGCGGCCGCTCCTGGAGGCGGGTCGCAGTGCCGCGCTGATTGCCATCCCCGAGCGTTCGCCTGCACCGCTGCCGCCGCCACCTGCCGCTCTCGAAACGCTCGCGGACACCGTCATCATCGAAGGCGCGGATGCTGCACTCGAGCCCCTCATCCGCGCGGCCTTCGATGCCGTAGTCGGCGGCGACTATGACGCGGCCCGCGTGCTGCGCCGCCTCACGGGTCTGTACGCGACCGGCATGTTCCGCGGCATCTGGCCACGCGTGGAGGAGCGTCCGAACGGACCCACGCTCATCGTACATGCCGAGCCGGTGCCGGAATCCATCCTCACCCTCGCCGCCAGCGTGGATGACCGGCGCCGGGCGCAGGGGCTCCTAACGCTGCGACAGCGGCTGCGGCTCCTGGGCGCTGCCGAGCTGCGCGCGAGCGTACAGGCGCACCACTACCTGCGCCTTGGCGCGCTGGAGCTGAGTCGGCCACTGGCGCGTCGTGCCGACCTGGCAGCGGGCGTCGGCGCGCATTATGTCGAGCGGCACGTGCCCCGCTTCACCGGAGACACAG
>CAYSGF010000223.1:0-1539 GCA_964430275.1 uncultured Gemmatimonadaceae bacterium | reverse complement strand
GGCGCTCGCGGGCGAGATCCGTGCGATCCTGGAGAGCGGGACTGCAGACGACGCGCTGCATTTCGCACCTGCGGGCACCCCGAGCGTGTTCGTGATGGTCGGCGTGAACGGCGTGGGCAAGACGACGACGATCGGCAAGCTCGCGCATCGCCTGAAGCGCAAGGGGCGGCGGCCGCTGCTCGCGGCGGGTGACACGTTCCGCGCGGGTGCCATCGATCAGCTGAAGATCTGGGCGGAGCGTACGGGTGCGGAGTTCGTCGGGTCGCAGCCGGGCGCGGATCCGGCGTCCGTCGCGTTCGATGCGATCGATGCCGCCTATGCGCGCGGCAGTGACGTCGTGATCGTGGATACGGCCGGTCGTCTGCACACGCAGGGCGACCTCATGACGGAGATCGCGAAGGTGCATCGCGTGATCGCGCGGCGGCTCGAGGGTGCACCGCACGAGACCCTTCTCGTGCTGGATGCGACGGTCGGACAGAACGCGGTGTCGCAGGCGCGCATCTTCAGCCAGTCATTGCCGCTCACGGGGCTGGTGCTCGCGAAGCTGGACAGCAGCGCGAAGGGCGGCATCGTGGTCGCACTCAGGCAGGAGTTCGATCTGCCGGTGAAGCTCGTAGGTACGGGGGAGGCGGTGGATGCGCTCGAGCCGTTCGACGCCGAGCGGTTCGCGCAGGCCGTCGTCGGCGAGTGAGCCGTTGATCGAGCGCCACGGCGTTGCGCCGCTCGATCAGCCCGCGCAGTTCCTGAAGGGCGTGGGCCCGCGGCGCGCGGAGCAGCTCGCACGTCTCGACATCCGCAGTGCGCGCGACCTGCTCTTCCACGTGCCGCGCCGCTACGAGGACGCGAGCACGGTGTCGAAGATCGGCAGCGTCGAGATGGGGCAGGACGCGACCGTGATCGGCGAGGTGATGACGAAGGGCGTGCTGCCGACGCGCTCCGGGCTGCGCATCTTCCAGGCAGTGCTGCGTGACCGCTCCGGTCAGATCGAAGCGTCCTGGCCGGGTCAGCCGTTTCTCGATCGCACGATCCGCAAGGGCGACCTGCTGCTCGTCACGGGTCCGGTCCGGTTCTTCCACGGTCGCCAGATCACGCCGCGCGAGTACGTGGTGCTCGGCTCCGCCGACGATGAAGGCGGCAGCGCCGCGGGCAAGGTCCTGCCGATCTACGCGTCGACCGACGGCCTCTCGCAGAAGGTGCTGCGCGCGATTCTCGATCAGAACCTCGACCGGCTCCTGCCGCTGCTCCAGCCGGAGGATCCGCTGCCGCCGGAGCTGGCGAAGCGACACGCCCTGCCCACGCTCATGCAGGCGGTGCAGCAGCTTCATCGGCCGGCCTCGCTCGGCGAGGCGGAGCAGGGCAGGCGGCGGCTGGCGTACGAGGAGCTGTTCTTCCTGCAGCTGCTGCACGCGCGCGCGCAGCGGCACGAGCAGATGCGGCGTGCAGGCTTTCCCTTCACGCGCAACGACCGCCTGATCGGCGCGCTCTACCGCAAGCTGCCCTTCGAGCTGACCGCCGCGCAGACGCGCTCGATCGCCGAGA
>CAYSGF010000222.1:0-1865 GCA_964430275.1 uncultured Gemmatimonadaceae bacterium | reverse complement strand
CAACGCAGTCAGCCCCGTCCTGGTGGCGGCATTCGCGAACTCACGCACGTATGGGGGTGTCGACTCGGGCTTCGCGAGCTACCGCGCGGAGACGTGGAGGCAGGTCGATCCACTGCGCACGGGCGTGCTGCCGGACGGCGCAGCGCACGAGGTGTATGCCCGGTTTGCGCTGCAGGCACCTGCAATGCTGCTGCCGCGGGGCTTACGCGCGATCCCCTTCGTCGAGCACATGCGTCTCGGCACGAATGCCCGCGAGTGGCAGGCACACCTCTCGACGCTGTTCCCGGAAGTTCGCCCACGCGGCTACCTGGAGGTACGCTCCATCGATGCACAGCCGACGCACTCCCTCGCCGGGCCGATCCTGATCGTCAGCGTACTGGCATGGGACCGCGAGGCGCGCGCGATCGCCACCGAGCTCCTCGCTTCCGCGGAGCCGGTGTCACTCGGCCACGCCGCGCGCCATGGCACGGCGGATCCGCGCCTGGCGGCGCTCGTCGAACAGATCAGGAACGTGGCACTGGAGGGAGCGGGTCGTCTCGGCATCGATCGTTACGGGTCCATCGTCGAGCAGCTCGCATGACGCGTCTCGATCAGGTCCTGCGGCGCTTCGCGCGACGCTCCAGCACGACCTCGTCGTTCACGATCATGTAACGGATGATGCGGTCACGCGCTTCGGGGAATTGGTCGATACGATCCCGGTAGCGGTCATTGGATACGACCGCCGCTTCGAGCTCACGGGCAAAGGAGAGAATGAAGTAGTCCGCGTCCGTACCGGCAGGAGCCTGTTTGATGCCGCCGTTCTCGACCATCGCCTCGTAGCCGGAGGCATCATCGATCTGATGACGCAGCGCAGCATCCACGACCACGACCGGCTCGAGCCCTTCCTCGCGCAGTTTATCGCAAACCAGAGTGATGTTCTCGAGACGAGCCTGACCACCCTCCGTCGCGTGCGCAACGTTGGAGCCGTCCACGATCGCGACGCTGCTGCTGTCCGCTGACTTGCTCATGGCCCGCAGTACGGGGACGGGAGCGCACGTCCGTGCACTCCCCTGTGCCCTGCCGGTGGCAAGTGGAATGCCAGATCAGGCGCGCGAGCCGGCCTGTTCGATCAGCTCCGCATTGTCCTTCGTGCGGCGCATGCGAGCCTGGAGCTGCTGCATGGCATCGGCGGGTGTCATGTCGGCGAGGTCGCGGCGCAGTCCGTGGGACGCACGGAGCGCCTTCTCGGAGAGCAGCAGCTCTTCGCGCCGGGTCGCGCTCGCGTTCAGGTCGATTGCGGGGAAGACGCGTTTGTCCGCGAGCTCGCGCGACAGCACCAGCTCGCTGTTGCCGGTGCCCTTGAACTCCTCGAAGATCACGTCGTCCATGCGCGAGCCGGTGTCGACGAGAGCGGTGGCAATGATCGTGAGCGAGCCGCCGCCCTGCTTCGTGTCGATCTTGCGCGCGCTGCCCAGAAAGCGCTTCGGCTTCTCGAGCGCATTCGCGTCGAGGCCGCCGGTCAGGGTCTTGCCCGTGCTACGCTCGTTCGTGTTGTAGGCGCGTGCGAGGCGAGTGATGCTGTCGAGAATGATGATGACGTCCTGTCCCATCTCGACGCGCCGGCGTGCCCGCTCGAGCGTCATCTCGGCAATTGCGACGTGGCGGTCGGCGGGATGGTCGAAGCTCGATGCCACGACCTCGCCGTAGCCGCACATCTCCATCTCGGTGACTTCCTCCGGCCGCTCGTCGACGAGCAGGATGTAGACGGTCGCCTTCGGGTAGTTCTTGACGACGCCCTCGGCGACGGCCTGGAGCACCATCGTCTTGCCGGCCTTCGCAGGCGCGACGATCATCGCGCGCTGGCCTTTGCCGAACGGACAGAACAG
>CAYSGF010000221.1:0-4344 GCA_964430275.1 uncultured Gemmatimonadaceae bacterium | reverse complement strand
AATTCGCTCACGCTACCACCGCAGCAGGTTGAAGTGCCTGGCGTCGACACTGTCGCGGTGACGGAACACCGCAATCACGATCGCGAGCCCGACCGCCGCCTCGGCCGCGGCCACGGCCATCACGAAGAACACGTAAACCTGCCCTTCGATGCCGACACTGCGCGAGATTGCGACGAACGCCAGGTTGACGGCATTCAGCATCAGCTCGACGCACATGAACAGGATGATCGCATTGCGACGGAACACCACCCCTGCGACGCCGAGCGCGAACAGCAGCGCAGAGAGCCAGAGCGAGTAGGTGAGCATGTCAGACTCTCCGCTTCGCGAGCAGGACAGCGCCGATGATGGCGACGAGCAGCAGGATGCCGGTCAGCTCGAACGCCACGACATGGTCGCGGAACAGGGGCGTCGCGACCGCGCCGACCACGTTCAGCTCGCGCATCGATGCATCGATGCGCTCGGCGCCGCCCAGCTGCGCGACCGCCTGCGAGGACGGACTGCCGAATGCGCGCGCGATCGCCCAGCCCGCTACGCCCGCGGTCGTGAAGCCGACAAGCACCCAGCCCGCACCGCGGATGTCGCTCCGGTAGTCATGCCCCAGGTTCAGCAGCATGATCGTGAACAGGAACAGCACCATGATGGCGCCCGCGTAGACGATCACCTGGAGCGCGGCGATGAAGAACGCGCCGAGCAGCACGTAGATGGCCGCCAGGCTGAAGAAGGTCAGCACCAGGAAGAGCAGACTCGCGACGGGACTGCGGCTCATCAGCATGCCGACGCCGCCGCCCAGGGCCAGCGAAGCGAAGACCCACCACAGCAGCTCCGTCATTGGCCCGCCGGGTCCGCGGGGTCCCACAGCGACGAGTACGGATGATCCTGCGCCATGAGCCGGTCCAGGTCGTAGACGAACCGCTCGCGCGTGTACTCGCCGTTCTCGTAGTCCTGCCCGACGTGGATGGCCTCGACCGGACAGACCTCCTGGCACATGCCGCAGAAGATGCAGCGGAACTCGTCGATCTCGTATACCACCGGGTAGCGGTTGCCCTGGTCGTCCTCGCCCGGCACGAGACGGATGCAGTTGGCCGGACAGACCGTCGGGCACAGACCGCATGCCACGCACTTCGGCCGGCCGTCCGCATGCACCGCCATCCGGTGCGTGCCGCGCCAGCGATCCGAGAGCTCCGGCTTCACGTCCGGATAGTCGAGCGTCACCTTGTGCGGGTTCACCATGTGCCGGAACGTGAGCGCCATGCCCCGCAGCGATGCGCGCAGGTACGACGTGTTGCTCGTCGGCCGGCGCATCCGCTTCACGCCTATCGCCATGCTGTCTCCTCACCCGCTGCCGCGCGTGCCGGCACGCGCGTCGCCGTCACGCCCTGCGGCAAGCGGCTGCGCGCGCGCCGCGTCGCGTCGATTCCGGATGAGCCGGCAATCACGCGGTCGCGGTCGATGATCCACAGGAAGATCGCCGTCGGTACCAGATTGACAGCGGTCAGTATGAGTCCGAACACCAGGCCGTACTCCACACCGAGGGTGTCCAGGACCAGGATGCTCGCGCCCATGATGACGACGTATGCGAGGGCGACCGGCAGCATCACCTTCCAGCCGAGGTGCATGATCTGGTCGTAGCGGAAACGAGGCACGGTCCAGCGCACCCACATGAAGAGCAGGATGAAGAAGGCCGTCTTGGTGGCGAACGCGCCCAGCGTCAGCAGGGTTTTCCACCACGCCGGCGCCGCGCCCTCGACCACACCCGGGCCGATCACGTGCATGTCGTCGAACGTGAAGAACGGGATGTCCCAGCCGCCCAGGAACAGGGTCGCCATGAGGGCCGACGCCGTGAGCATGTTCGAGTACTCGGCGATGAAGAACATCGAGAACTTCATCGAGGAATACTCGGTGTGATAGCCCGTGATCAGCTCGGACTCGGCCTCGGCCATGTCGAACGGCAGACGGTTCGTCTCGGCGAACGCGGAGATCACGAACAGGAGGAAGGCGAGGCCGAGGGGCAGCGCGTACCACAGGCCGAGGCCGCCCTGCTGGTCCCACACGATCTGCGTCAGCGTCACATTGCCCGCCAGCATGAACACCGGGATCAGGCTCAGGCCGAGGCCGACCTCGTAGCTCACCATCTGGGCGCTCGCCCGCAGCGCGCCGAGGAAGGCGTACTTGTTGTTCGACGACCAGCCCGCCATCACGATGCCGTACACGCCCAGGCTGGTGAGTGCCAGGATGTAGAGGATCCCGATCGGCAGGTCGGCGAGGATCATCTCGACCAGGCCCCACTGCGTGGGCAGCGGCGCGGCGAACGGGATCACCGCGAACGTGATCGCGGCCGGCATGATCGAGATCATCGGCGCGAGAACGAAGAACACCCGGTTCGCGCGCAGCGGGTACGTCTCTTCCTTGATGATGTTCTTGAGGCCGTCCGCAATCGGCTGCAGCAGTCCCGTCGGCCCGACACGGTTCGGCCCGCGCCGGTCCTGGATCCATGCCGAGATCTTGCGCTCCGCCAGGGTGAGCATGGCGACCGTGATCAGCACGGCGACGAACACGATCAGGATCTTCGCGATCGTGATGATCCACCACGCGGTGCCGGACAGCTCGGTCAGCTCGTGCATCAGGCGGCTCCGCCCGCGCCGATGGCGATCGGCTCGTTCAGCAGTGCACCGCGCGTGCCGATCACCTCGTAGCTGAGGCCGGCGAACGCGTCGAACAGCGTGCCAATACGGAGGAACGCATTGCCCGCATCCGCAGGCGCCGAGCCGTCTTCCAGCCCGGCGAGCAGCACCCCGATCACCTGCCATGCCGGGCGCGCCAGCGGCGGTGGCTGGAGCGCAGGCCAGAAGCGCTGCACGCGCCCCTCGAAGTTCGTGAACGTGCCCTCCTGCTCGGCAAACGTCGTGACCGGCAGTACGAAGTGCGCGTTGCGCGCGGCGGCGCCCAGGCGATGGCCTAGATAGATGAACAGGGACGCATCGCGGCCGAAGTCCGCCGGCAGATCGAGCAGCTCGTCGCCGAGCACGATGATCGCATCCGCGCTCGTGATGCCGCCGCGCGCGTCGTCATCGCCGACGCGCTCGAAGCCGAGCGCTTCGAGGCCGCGGCCGTTCGCCGCCAGCTCGCGGCGACGCGCGAGCTTCGGGAAGCCGGGACAGACGTCTTCGTCGGGCGCCAGCTGCGAGCGGTACACGAGTGAATCCGTGCCCAGCACCGCGCCCAGCCGCGCGAGCATGCCGTTGTCCTCGTTCGATAGCATCGGCGAGCCGACGACGCGCACGCGGCCGGTGTGTGCCTTCAGTCGCTCGAGCAGCGTCAGGATCGCCGGCTGCCAGTTCTGCGCGACGAGCCGGTCACCATCGCGTACGAGCGGCGCCTCGATCGGGTCCGTCGCGTTCATCCACTCGTAGCTGTGGCGGCCGTAGTCGCACATCCAGTACGAGTTCACTTCCGGGTTCGCGCGCGGCCGCAGTCGCATCACCAGGTTGTCGCGCGTATCGATCCGAATGTTGCAGCCCTGCGAGCAGTTCGGGCAGATCGAGGACGCGTGATCCAGGTCCCACACACGTGCCTTGTGCAGGAAGTCCTTGTCGAGCAGCGCGCCGACCGGACAGATGTCGACGATGTTCGTGTGAAAGGGACTGCCCTCGAGCCCCTGCTCGAAGAAGGTATCGATCACGGAGCGGTGGCCCCGCTGCACGACGCCCAGCAGATCGTCCTGCGCAATCTCGCGCATGAAGCGCACGCAGCGCGTGCACATGATGCAGCGGTCGCCGTCGTAGAGGATGTTGCCGCCGAAATCGTCCTGGCCGAAGATGACCTTCGCGTCGAGCAGCCGGCCGTGCTTCGGGCCCTCGGCGTGCACGAAATCCTGCAGCCGGCATTCACCGGACTTGTCGCACACCGGACAGTCGAGCGGATGGTTGAGCAGGTAGAACTCGAGCGTGCCCTCGCGGGCCTCGCGTGCCCGCTCGCTCTCGGTCAGGATGTTGTTGCCGTCCGCGACGGTCGTCACGCACGCCGGCTGCAGCTTCGGCACCCCCTCGATCTCCACCAGACACATCCGGCACATTGCGGGTGCGGACAGCCCGGGGTGATAGCAGTAGTGGGCAATGCCGATGCCGACCTGCTCGGCCGCCTCGATGATGCGCGTCCCCTTCGGAACGCTCACTTCGACGCCGTTGATGCGGCAGCTGACGGTCTCGGTCTGCTCGTTCGCCATCATCTCACACGGTAAGCGCGTCCGCAGGCACGGCCTGCCGGATGCGCGCCAGGTACTCTTCGCGGAATTTCTCGATCGAGCTGGCTACGGGCGCGGCGCACGAGTCGCTCAGCACGCAGATC
>CAYSGF010000220.1:0-22820 GCA_964430275.1 uncultured Gemmatimonadaceae bacterium | reverse complement strand
GCTCCGGCAGGGCAGCGAGCACGAGGCCGTCGGCCGGTCGGGTCGGGACGTCCTTCAGGGAGTGCACGGCGAAGTCGGCGCGCCCGTCGAGCACCGCGCGGTCGACCTCCTTCGTAAAGAGGCCGGTCTCGCCGATGTGCGCGAGCGGCACATCCGTGATGCGATCGCCGGTCGTAGTCACCACGTCGATGGAGACGCGAAGTTCCGCATGCGCGTGCTGCAGCAACGCCTGTACGTGACGGGCCTGCCACAGGGCGAGCGCGCTGCCGCGTGAGGCAAGTCGCCGGATCATCCGGTGTGCGTGCCGGTCACGATCGGACGGGCTTCATGAGGCGGCGGACCGGTGTCCACACTTCGATCGAACACCGGCTTCAGGAGCGGTGGTGCGAGGAACGTCGTGACGATCACCATGATGAGAATTGCGCTGTAGACGGCAGGCGACAGGATGCCGCTCTGCATGCCGATGTGCGCGAAGATCAGTCCGACTTCGCCGCGCGGGATCATGCCCACGCCGATCGCGAGGTGGCTGAGCTTCTGCCGTCCCCAGCCGACCGCGTAGCCGCTGATGACCTTGCCGAAGACTGCGATGAGCAGCAGCACGCCCCCGACGGTGAGCACGGATAGGTCGAAGCGATCCGACCAGGGGAGCAGCAGACGCACATCCACGCCCGCGCCGACGGACACGAAGAAGATGGGCGTGAAGATATCGGCGACCGGCTTCACCCGTTCCGTGATGACGTCGAACTGGTTCGTCGAGCTGAGGACGATGCCGGCGGCGAACGCCCCGATGATCATCGCCGAGCCGGCGAGTCCGGCGAGTGCGGCAAACACGAGCGCGAAGGAGAATGCGCTGACGAGCAGCACGCCGCGCACCTGCATGCTGTCGATGAGCCCGAAGAGGCGCGGGGCAACGAGGTTGCCGATGATCACCGCCACGACGAGGAATCCCGCTGCGATGACGAACGTCGTCGCGATACTGAAGAGCGACAGCGCGGCGCCGGCGGCCAGACCCGTGACGATCGCAAGGATGACGAGGCCGAGCACGTCGTCGACGACGGCCGCGCCGATGATGACACGCGCCTCGCGCGTGTGCATGCGCCCGAGGTCGGTGAGGACGCGCGCAGTGATCCCGACCGAGGTCGCAGTGAGTGTTGCTCCGACGAAGATCGCGACCATCGTGTTGCTGATGCCGGCGGTAGGCACGCCGATCGCCGGCTGCACGAAGTACCAGTAGGCGAACCCGAGCAGGAACGGTGCAGCAACGCCGACCAGCGCTACCGTGGACGCTGCGCCGCCGACGCGGAACATCTCCTTGATGTCGGTCTCCAGGCCGATCTCGAACAGGAGGACGGCGACGCCGATCTCTGCCAACAGCTGAACGATCTCGACGATATCGCCCTCCGCTGGCAACACGCCGAGGACGGAGGCGCCGAGCAGCACGCCCGCAATGAGCTCGCCGAGCACGGCGGGCTGGCCGAGTCGCTCGGCGATCTCGCCCAGCAGCTTGGCAGCGATGAGAATGGCGGCGAGCACGAGGAAGAAGTGCGCCGCACTGACGCCTTCCGTTGCCTGCGACGCGCCGAGCAGCGGCGCAGCGAGCAGCACGAGGAGTGCGACCCGCAACCTGCGTCGCCCGAAGGACGCCCGGAACCGGCTCACCATTGCTGCTGGGCTCCGTCCAGGATGCGCTGGGTGAGCTGCTCGATCGCGATCCGTCTACCGACCTCTTCATTGTCGCTTTCGGGGCGGTACTCGCCCTGCGCGGTCAGGCTGCTGGACTCCCACAGGATGACGTTGCGCTTTACATCCACGATCTCCACCGCGATGGCGATCTCGACGACGTGGACGAGCGGACGTCCCGGCTCATTGATCGGATTGCTCTGCGCACGATCGTCGTAGCGGATGATGCGGCCGCGCACGATCGCGTCGGCTGCCTGCTCGCCGCCCGGCCGGAGTCCGAGCGCCGGCGGCAACGATTGCTGCAGCTCGGCGAACACCTGCTGCTCGAGATCGAACTGCGGTGTCGTGTTCTCGAACGGTGCTATGTAGACGGTACGGATGTCGTCCGGAAAGCCGCCACCGCCCGAGAAGCTGTAGCACGCGGCGGCGAGGATGAGGCAGAGCGCGGCCAGCGCGCGCTCAGCGAGGGACGTCAAAGATCTCATCGGGAAAGGCATCGACGGGTTCAGTGTTGCCGAGAGTGAGCTCGAGCTCGCGGAACGCGATCCAGTCGCGATAGAGTGCACGCTGCGGCAGGCCGGCACTGCTCTGCCCTTCCAGCTCGACCGTGCGCCGGCCATCGCCACCGCTCTGCCATTCCGCGTAGCGTAGCATGTCGTCCTGAAGACGGAAGCGCCAGCGCTCGGCGCCGCGGGCATACTCGAGCCGGGTCTCGCCATGTGCGTCCGTGCTGGTCGCGACGAGGGTGGCGCCGGCGGGCGGGTAGAGCACGCCGAGCGCCGCCCAGAGCATGGCGGCCGGCGGCAGCGGGTCGGCGGGCGCACCGGGCGGCAGACGCAGCGCCTCGTGGTGCAGCGCTGCCTGCAGGTAGGTCTCGCCGCGCGGGCCGAACAGGTCGAGCCGTCCCATGTACGGCGGCTGCACGCGCGCGACGCCCGCGCCGGAGAACCGCGCGTCGCCCTCGCGCAGCGTCCAGTCGAACGTGATCTGCACGGCCTGCGTGGGGGCGGTTGCCTGTACGCGCTGCTGTGCGATGAGCGGTGCGGGCGGGCCGCCGGCGAACGCACCGCCCGCGCACCCCGCGGCGCCGAGCAGCACGGCACCAGCCAGTGCAGCACATACGGGTCGCATAAGGGGCATCAGAAGTTGTATCCGATGAAGAAGTCGACGAACGTATCGTGGAACCGCTCGCCGCTCGAGAACACGACGGGCGGGGCGTCGCCCGTGGTGAACCGGCGACCGACATCGAGCCGGAGCACTGCGAACGGGCCGAGGGCCATGCGGAACGCGCCGCCGTAGCTGCCCCAGATGCCCTCGGGCGGGCTCGTGTCCTCGAGCCAGCTGGAGCCGGCATCGACAAAGACGGCGCCCTGGATGCCCGGCAGCCGCAGCTCGCCCCACGGGAGTGCAAAGCCGATCGCATGGATAATCGGGAAGCGCCACTCCTGATTGACCAGCCAGACGCGCGACCCTGCGAGCGAGAATCTCGGATACCCGCGCAGGCGGTGCGGTCCGCCGAGGATGGAGCGGTGCGGGATCGCGCCGCCGCTGACGAAGCCATATCCGCGGACGGCGTAGGCGCTGTAGAGCGAGGTGCGGAAGTAGCGACGGTAGTCGACGCTGAGCAGCCAGCTCTCGGCGGAAGCGCCACGGTCGACGGGGAGTCCCGTCACCGGGCTCGGCACGGAGCACGCAAAACAGCTGACCAGGCCGACGCTCGCATTGAAGCGCTGGCCGTCGATGGGACCGGTGTTGAGGAAGAGCGAGTTGTCGTGCACGTACGAGAGGATGTTGCTCGCGAGCGTGCCGCGCCGGGTCAGATCGCGGCGGTTTGCCGCGTCGTCGAAGCCGACCTCATGGATGTCCTCGAGATCGAGACGGTCGCTCTGCTCGACGCCGACCTGCACCTCGACGCGGCGGTAGCGTGAGAACGGGTAGCTCGCGATCGCGTATCCGCCGTACGTCTCCTCCTCGTAGATGTCGTACGCGACATCGCGGAACAGACCCTTGTAGCGGTATGCGCCGACGCCCCAGTTCAGGCGACTGCTCAGGTTGAGGTAGACGAGGGAGCCGCTGAACGAGTCGACGAGACTCGACAGGTCCTGCCCCTGCACGGCTGTGACGCCGAGCCCGACGATGTGGTTGCCGAGCATGTCGGTCGCAACGAACTGCGCACCCTGTGCGGACCCGATGCCCGGCACGACGAGCGCGTCGGCGGCGGCGAAGTCGAGCGAGATGCCCTCGAGCGACTCGTACGCACGTGTGTCAGCAGTGCGCACCTGCTCGTCGGCGAGTGCGTCCCACGTCCACGTGGGGGGAGGACCGGCATCCGTTCCGGCGAGCGCGCCGGGCGCAACATTGCCGCTCGCCGGCTGTGGTGCGTCGGGCGCGAGGGCGACCTGCGGAAGCGTGGTCGTGTCAGCGCGGAAGTCGTGTCGGTAGATCGTGTAGCGGCCGTTCTGGTAGCCGGTGAACAGGAGCCCCTGATCGGCGGGCAGCCACTCGGGATCGAACGCGCCTCCGGTGAACGTCGTACGACGGAGCCCGTCACCGGCGGAATCGATCGTGTAGAGATCGTAGCTGCCGGTGCGGTCGGAGCTGAAGGCGATGCGGGTGCCGTCGCGCGAGAAGCGCGGTGCTGCATCGGTCCACTCGCCATACGTGAGGAAGCGCATGGCGCCGGAGGCGACGTCGAGGGCGACCAGGTTCGTGAAGCCGCTACGACCGAACTCGGTGCGATCGGATGCGAACACGATCGTGCTGCCATCGTGCGACCAGTCGGGGTCGCCGTCGCGGTAGCGGTCCTGGGTCAGCGCACGCCGCTCATGCGTATCGAAGTCGATGACGTACAGGTCGGAGAAGCCGCTGCGCGAGAGTCCCTCGAACACGATGCTGCGGCCATCCGGCGCCCATGCCGGTGAGCGTACGCCGACGAGGTCGTCCCACTGGTAGCGGCCGACGATGCGGCGATCCTCCTGACTCCAGAGGAACAGCGCGTCGCGCTCCATGAACTTCGACGCGAACGCGACGACGCCGCCGGCGCTCACGTCCATCCCGGAATAGTAGGCGTGGAACGACTCGAACTCCGCCGAGCGCTCCCCCTCGATCACGAGCTCCACGCCGTCCTCACCGCGCCCGAGCGGCGTACGATACAGCGACGTGTAGCCACTGCGCGGCGAGAAGAACAGCAGCATCGGCTCTTCGCCGCGCGCGTCGAGGAGCGGCTTGAAGTTGGCGCCGCCGCGGTCGACGATCGTGCGGGCGCCGACATCGAGCGGCGGGCGTGTCGCATAGGCGGGGAAATGACGCTGTTCGAGGTCGTACTTCCACTCCCGGCTCAGCCGCTCGAGATCGACACCGAGGATCCCCTCGAGTGCGGCCTCGAAGGAGGGATAGCGCCAGTGGTCCTCGTACATCCGCACGATGTACTCGGTGCCGAAGCGCTCCGCGAGATAGCGGTGCAGCTCGCCGCCGAGCGGGTAGGACATGAACGAGTACATGGTCGAGAACTGCTCGATCGACGGGAGCCGCCCGTTCAGAATGATGTCACGCACGAACATCTCGTCTTCCGTCGTCTGCGTGCTCGACCAGAACTCCGCCAGGCCTTCCGTCCACCAGTGGATCTGCTGCGGTGAGAACGGGCGGCGCCGCGCCTGCACGGAACCGACTTCCGCGAGCTTGCTGAGCTGGAACGCGTGGATCAACTCGTGCTTGAGGGTGTGCCGGAACTGCGCATAATCGCCGCGGAACGGAAGCGCCACACGCCGTTTCAGGTACTCCGTGAAACCGAGCACGCCCTCGGGAATGAAGCCGGGCAGCAGGTTCGTCTGCTCGAAATGCTGATCGGACGAGTAGACGATCAGGGGAATGCGCCGGAACGGGTGATGCTGGAAGAGGCGTTCGAGGTCGGCATAGCTCTCTTCCGCACTGGCGAGCGCGAGCCGGGCGACCTCTTCCTCTTCGGGATAGTAGTACACGTCGACGTGCTCGCCCTCGAGCACCTGCCACTCGAAGTCATCGTACTGGATCTTGTTCTTGCCGAACGGCACGAGCTGCGCCGCGGCAGCATGCGCCGTCGCGAAGACGAAGAGCAGGGCGATGCGGAGAGGCGTCACTGTACTACCTCGATGGCGAGGATGGGGTCGTCCTGCACGATCGCATCAGCGATCGCCATGCCTTCGCTCACGCGACCGAACACCGTATAACCGCCATCCAGATGCGGTTGGGGCGAGTGGGTGATGAAAAACTGGTTGCCGCCGGTGTCGGGGCCGGCGAGCGCCATGCCGAGTGCACCGCGCCCGTAGCGGAGGCGATTGATCTCGTCGCGGATCGCATAGGCGGGTCCGCCATTGCCGTCGCCGCGCAGATCGCCGTCCTGGAGCACGAAGTTCGGTACCACGCGATGCCAGCGAAGGTGCCCGCTCGAATAATAGCCTTCCCGGATGAGGTTCAGGAAACTGGCGACCGTGAGTGGCGCCGCGACGGGGTCCAGCTCGAGGATGATGGCACCGCGTTCCGTCACGATGCGGACGCGTGGGACCGCCTGGCCCGCAAGGGCAGGTGCCAGGAGCGAGCGCGCCACGTACTCGTAGTCCGCGGGCGCGAGTCGAGTCGTTGCAGGCCCGACGTCGCCCCACCCATCACCCAGCCGGCTCGCCACTGCCCGCCGTACGATCATATCCGGGGCACGCTCGAAGCGCACGAAGAACGAGCGATCGACCGGAACGCCCGCGTCCTGGAGGGAGCCGAGCGCCTCGACTGCGGCGAGCGCGGCGTCGTTCAGCGTGTCCCGGGTCGCGCGCGCGTAGGCCTGCAGCAGGAGCGGCAGGTCCATCGGCCGCGGATGGCGTCCCATGCCGCGCGCGGCGGCCGCGCGCACCATGACGTCGGCAGCGCCCAGGCCCTCCACATAGAACGCGTGGCCGAGCGGAAGCGTATCGGTGCTGGCGGCGATCGCACCCAGCGCTTCGGCCGCGACGCGCGCATCGGCGTCGCGCGCCAGTCGGGTCAGCACCGGCTGTGCGTTCGTCCACGGCGCTGCAGCGAGCGCGCGGGCGGCGTAGAACCGCTGCAGCCAGTCCGTTGCGTCGGCCCATTCGTCCGCGACCCGGGCTGCCGATGCGGGGGCGGTGCGTGCGTATGCGGCGAGCGCGCTCGCACGCAGACTGAGTGGCGCACTGGGTGCCGCCACCAGGCTGTCGAGCGCCGCCGCCGCGGACGTGCTGCTCACCTCACCCAGGCCCAGCGCAGCGGCGGCCGCAACGTGGGCATCGGCTGCCGACAGCAACGCCACGAGCGCGGACGCGTCGGCGTCGTCACGATACCCTGCGAGCGCGCGCACGGCATTCACGACCACGTGCGGATGCGGATCCGCGAGTGCTGCGCGCAGCGCCAGGCGCGTGGCCGAACGCTGATCTGCGGAATCCGCCGCGGCGGCCGCCAGCCCGCGCGCCGCATACGCCCGTACGCGGTGTTCCGTATCGCTCAATGCAGAACGTAGTGCGGTGATGCTCGCGGGAGATGCCATGCGCATGAGCGCATACGCGGCGCGCCAGCGCGTCTCCGAATCCGCCGCGCCCAGGTGCGCCAGCACCGCTTCCACCGCATTGGGCGTGCGTGGCAATCGCCACACTGCGAGGAGCGCCTCATGGACGACGGACGCCGGCGCATCGCCCGTGAGTGCCGGCCACAACGCGGCCGGGCCGAGCTCACCGTCGATCTTGCCGAGCGCGTGTGCAGCCTCGGCGGCGGCGATGGGCATCCACCAGCCGCCCGGCCCGGCCAGCTCGGCGAGGCGGGTCTCCGTGGCGGTGCTGGAGTCGTTGAGCTCACCGAGGGCAAATGCGGCTGTGGCAACCACTTCCGCCGCGGTATCGCGAAGCGCTGCGCGCAGTGCCGGCGCGGCTGCGAGGTCGCCGATGCGCCCGGCCGCGAGTGCCGCCTGCACGCGGACCTGCGCGCGCGGATGCGTGAGGGCCACGGTGAGCCTGGCCGTATCGAGCGCGCGCTCGTCCTGCATGGCCAGGAGGTCGGCGATCAGGCGGACCTCGCTGTCATCGAGTGTGACCGGCGGCGCGATCGGCGCGGGTGGACGGGTCGCCGGGGCGCAGGCGAGCGCTGCGATCAGCAGGAGCTCAGGACGCAGGCGCATGCAGCACGTCGCGGAAGCGATCGAGGAGCGTCGCGGGCAGCGTGCGGCTGACGCCGTGTTCATCCATGGCCACGAGCAGGGTGCTGCCGGTGGCGAGCCGCTCATCATCGTCGACGCGACGCACCTCGTAGGCGAACGTCACCGCACGTGAGCGAACCCGCTCGATCCGCGTGATCACACGCAGCTCGTCATCGTAGCGGGCCGGGGCGCCGTAGCGAATATCGATCTGGGCAACGGCGAGGAAGAGGCCCTCGCGCTCGAGCCGGGCGTAGCTCACGCCGAGATCACGCATGTAGTCCGTGCGTCCCAGCTCGAACCAGACCACGTAGTTCGAGTGGTGAACCACGCCCATCTGATCGGTTTCGGCGTAGCGGACCCGGAACCTCGTCTCGCCTCGGGTCATTCGCCGTACGGAACCCAGATGTTCTTGACCTGCGTTGCATGCCGCAGGAATTCGCGTCCGCTCCCCTGCTCCGGGCGGAACCAGTCGCGCTCGCGGTCGTGCGCACACCAGGTGCGCTTCATGTTGCCGGCGGAGAGACGCTCGACGTCCGCGCTGCCGCCATCAGCGGGAAAGTACCAGAGGCCGTCGACGTCGTCGTGGGCGGCCAGCACGCTCGCCAGCTCGCGTCGGCTGCCCGTGACGATGTTCACGACGCCGGCGGGCACATCGGAGGTGTCGAGCACCTGGTAGAAATCCGTTGCGGCGAGCGGTGCCAGTTCCGACGGAACGATCACCACCGTGTTGCCCATGGCGACCGCGGGTGCGAACGCGCTCACCAGCCCGAGCAGGGGTGCAGCGTCGGTGCAGACGATACCGAGCACACCGAGCGGCTCCGGCATGGCGAGCGTGACATTGCGGAACGGTGTGGGGTGCACGCTGCCGTCGAACTTGTCCGCGAGAGCTGCGGCATCGAACAGCCGCTCGATCGCCACGGCGACCTCGCCCTTCGCCTCTGCCTCGCCACGGCCATCGAGCGCACGCAAACGCTGCGCGAACTCGTGCGCGCGCGCGGCCAGGTTCTCCGCGACGAAGTAGAGGACCTGCGCCCGGCTGTGCGCGGTCGCACGCGCCCACGCGGCTGCACGGTGCGCGGCCTCCACGGCATTGCGTATGTCCTTGCGGTTCCCCTGCGCGACCTCACCGATGCGGGTGCCGGCCGCATCGTCGACCACGCGGCTGTACCCCTGGTCGGGACGTGCCTGCTTGCCGCCGATGTAGAGCTTGGGTGTCCGATCGATCGGCGGCAGCGCCGGCTGCGACGCGACGTCACGGTCCGTGCCTTCGTCGACGCCAGGCGCGGCAGGACGGGGTGGCGGGGCCTGCGCAGGTGCATGCTCCCACATGGGGCGCACGTACTCGTACATGCCCTCTCGGCCGCCTTCCCTGCCGAAACCACTCTCGCGGTAGCCGCCGAAGCCGGACGCGGCATCGAACTGGTTCGTACAGTTGATCCAGACGGTTCCGGCCTTCACTGCGGGGGCGATATCGAGAGCGAGATTGACGCTCTCCGTCCAGACGGAGGCCGCCAGTCCGTAGCGCGTATTATTCGCGAGCGCGACTGCCTCGTCGGGCGTGCGGAACGTCATGAGCACGACGACGGGCCCGAAGATCTCGACCTGCGCGATGGTCGCGGCGGGCGAGACGTCCGTGAAGAGAGTAGGTGGATAGAAGCAGCCTTCGGTCGGACAGCTCCACGACGGCTGGAAGAGTGTAGCCCCTTCCTCGATGCCCTGCTGCACGAGCGCTTCGATGCGCTCGAGCTGAACGGGCGCCACGATCGCCCCGATGTCGACGCCTTTGTCCAGCGGGTCGCCGACGCGCAGCGTCTCCATGCGCGCGCGCAGCTTCGCGACGAGCCGGTCCGCAACGTTCTCCTGCACGAGGATGCGCGAGCCGGCACAACAGACCTGGCCCTGGTTGAACCAGATCGCGTCGACGACACCCTCGACGACGCTGTCGAGGTCCGCATCGTCGAACACGAGAAACGGCGACTTGCCGCCGAGCTCGAGGGAAACCTTCTTGCCCGTGCCGGCGGTCGTCGTGCGGATGATGCGGCCCACATCGGTGGAGCCGGTGAACGCGATCTTGTCGACATCGGGATGCTCGACGAGGGCGGCGCCCGTGTCGCCGTCGCCGGTCACGATGTTCACCACACCGCGAGGCAGTGCGGCGTCGGCGCACAGCTCGGCGAAGCGCAGTGCGGTGAGCGGCGTGAACTCGGCGGGCTTGAGCACCACGGTGTTCCCGGCCGCGAGCGCGGGCGCGATCTTCCAGGCCAGCATGAGCAGCGGAAAATTCCAGGGAATGATCTGGCCGACGACGCCGACGGGCTCGTAGCCGGGGAACTCGCGGTCGAAGAGCTGCGCCCAGCCGGCATGGTGGTAGAAGTGGCGTGCGACGAGCGGCACGTCGATATCGCGGGATTCGCGAATCGGCTTGCCGTTGTCGAGCGACTCGAGGACCGCAAACATGCGCGCATGCTTGTGCAGCTGCCGCGCGATGGCGTAGAGGTAACGCGCGCGGGCGTGGCCACTCAGGGCCCGCCAGCCGGGGAGCGCGTCGCGGGCAGCGGCGACGGCCGCGGCGACGTCGTCGCGTGAGCCCTGCCCGACCTGCGCGAGCAGTTCGCGGTTCGCCGGGTTCGTGGTGTCGAAGTGTGATCGGGCGCTGCGCCACTCGCCGCCGATGAAGTGGCCGAAGCGACGCTGGTGTGACTCGAGCCAGGCGAGCGCCGGTGCCGTGCTCTCCGGTGCGGGGCCATACTCGAGGGTCTGGAAGATCTCAGCGATGCTCACGGGCTTTCCTTTCGAGGTCACGACGCAGGCGACCGGTCAGGCCATCGGGTGTCGGTACGCCGCGGAGTAGCGACCCGTCACGTGGTGCTCGAGCTGTCGCTCGATGTCGGTGAGCAGTGAGCTCGCTCCGAAGCGGAATCGCTCCGGCGTCAGCCACGCCGTACCGAGCTCCTCCTTCATCAGCAGCATCCATTCGATTGCCTGTTTCGCGGCGCGGATGCCGCCCGCCGGCTTGAAGCCGACGCGATGGCCAGTGCGCTCGAGGTACTCGCGGATCGTGCGTGCCATGACCAGCGAGACGGGCAGCGTCGCGTTGACGCCCTCCTTGCCCGTGGATGTCTTGATGAAGTCGGCGCCGGCCATCATGCAGACGAGACTCGCGCGGGCGACATTGCGCAGTGTCGCGAGCTCGCCGGTTGCGAGGATCGTCTTCAGGTGCGCCGTGCCGCTCGCCTCGCGAAACGCGCGCACTTCGTCATAGAGCGCTTCCCAGTTGCCCGTCAGCACGTGCGCCCGGGTGATCACGATATCGATCTCTGCTGCACCCGCAGCAACGGAGGCACGGATCTCGGCGAGCCGCTGCGGAAACGGGGACAGGCCAGCCGGGAAGCCGGTGGACACGGCGGCAACCGGGATTCCGGATCCCTCCAATGCGCTGACGGCCGTCTCGACGTAGGCGTGGTACACGCAGACGGCAGCCGTGCGAATCGGCAGGTCGCTGGCGCCGAGGGCACGCAGGACGTCGGCGCGCACCGGATTGCGCGCCTTTGCACAGAGGCGGACGACGTTGCCTGGGGTGTCGTCACCGGCCAGAGTCGTGAGGTCGATCAGTGTGACAGCACGCAGCAACCACGCGGCCTGCCAGTCCCTCTTCACGCTCCGGCGCGTTCCGATGGTGGCGGCGCGGCGCTCGACGGCACTGCGGTTCACGCGCACGTCGCGGACCCACTCGAGTTCGAGCGGGAAGCCCGGGTTGCGGGTCAGCGTAGCCGACAGCCGCTGCGCGGCCGTTGCACTCACGTGGGACGTCGCCATGATCTCGGCATGAGGAGTGGACGGAGCACGGCGGAAACATACAGCGCCGGACGCGCGGAAGGGAGCGGTGCGCAGCGCGCGGCTTGCGGCGGCGGTGCGGGCGCATAGCTTCGGCGCCGCCATGGCCAAGCCCGATCTGATCGTCAGCGACCTCCACCTGGGAGGCGTTCCTGCCGAAACGGAACGCCGCTTCGTGCGCTTCCTGGAGCAGGTCGCCGGCGACGCGCGCAGTCTCCTGATCGCCGGCGACCTCTTCGATTTCTGGTTCGAGTACCGGACCGTCGTGCCGGGCGAGCACTTCCGTGTGCTCACCGCCCTGGCCGCACTCGTAGAGGCCGGCATCCCGGTGACCCTGGCCGGCGGCAACCACGACGCCTGGGGGGGTCGCTTCCTGCGCGAAGAAGTCGGGATCGACTTCCACGACCGGCCATTCCGCACGACGCTCGGGGGCCACGACGCACTCGTCGCACACGGGGACGGCCTGGGCACCGGTGATCTGCGGTACCGCATGCTGAAGGCGGTAGTCCGCTCGCCCGTGACGATCGGCATCTTCCGCTGGCTGCATCCGGACATCGGCATTCGCATAGCGCATGCGGTATCGCGTACGGAAACGAAGGAGACGAACGATGCCATGCGCGGGCGCGCGGCGTTTCTGCGCGCGTGGGCAGCGGCCCGCCTCGAGGAGGATGCAGGCCTGCGCTACGTCGTGTGCGGTCACTCGCACATTCCGGAGATCGTTGCGTGCGGCGAGGGACGCTACTACCTGAACGCCGGCGACTGGATCCACCACTTCACCTATATTCGGCTCGAGCCGGGGACCACGCCGACGCTCGAGCACTGGCCTCAGGCGGCCCGGCCGTAGCCCTCCACGTCCACCTGCTCGACCCGGCGCAGGATATCCCCGACGAATGCGCGGCCGACATCACGGAAGCGCAGCGGCGAATCGCTTGCGATGAACGTATGCTCGGGGGAAGCGGCATCCGTGCGCAGCAGGTTCCCCGCACGGAGTGTCGCCTCGATCTCGCGTGCCGTCTCCTCGGCGGAGTCCACCAGGGCGACGTCATTGCCCATCACGTCCTCGACGAGGCTGCGCAGGACGGGGTAGTGCGTGCAGCCGAGGATGACCACGTCCACGTCCATCTCGTGAAGCGGGCGCAGGTATTCGGCGGCGACCAGGCGCGCGGCGTCATGGCCGACCCATCCTTCTTCCACGAGCGGCACGAAGAGCGGGCACGGCTGCGCGTACACGCGGGCGTGGTCGAGCTTGTGGCGGACGGCGAGATCGTAGGCGCCGGAGCCGATCGTGCCGGCCGTGCCGATCACACCGATGCGGCCGCTTTTGGTCGCTGCCACGGCAGCCCGTGCGCCCGGCTCGATCACACCGAGTACCGGCACGGGCAGTGTTCGCGCCAGCAGTGCGCCGGCGTGCGCGGTCGCGGTGTTGCACGCGACGACGACCATCTTCACGCCGCGCGACAGCAGGAACGCCGCGGCCTCCTGGGAATAGCGGCGCACGGTCTCGGCGGACTTCGAGCCATACGGGACGCGCGCGGTATCGCCGAAGTAGACGATCGATTCATTCGGCAGCCGTTGTACGAGCTCACGCACCACCGTGAGGCCGCCGATACCGGAGTCGAAGACGCCGATCGGGCTGGATGCATCCGTCATTCGCGCCGCCTCCCCGTCGCCATTCGTACACCGATCGAGAGACTGCCATCCGCGCGCCGGTCGACATCGAGCTCACCCGGGAAATCCGTCAGGTGGGCCGCGACGTACGCATCGAGCGCATTCAGAAACGTGAAGAAGAGCGTGTAGGCGATCCAGTCCTGGCGTTGCTGGCGCCGTGCGGTGACGAGGCCGCGCTTGTCGGAGAGCAGCGAGTCCGCCTCCACGCGCGTGTCGAACACGAGCGAGTCGGCGAGCTCCTCGGCAAGCTCCGGATCGGTGAGCATGGCATCGCGCAGCGAGTCGGCGACCGTGCCTCGGCGCGCGCGCACCTGGTCCTGCGCCTCCCCGAGCTTGTGGATCGTCTTGCCGAGCATTGCCCAGCTCGTGGCACCGATGGCCAGGTACACGCCACCGCGCACGTAGGAGCCGACGGAGAACTGCCCCCAACCGGGAATCACGAGCGACTTGAGAAGTGCAGCCCGCGCGCTGGGCGGCTGGTATGTGGTATCGACCGGTTCCGGTGCCCGCGGCCCGAGCTCGGGTGCTGCAGTCGTGTCGCCCGGTACCGGTTCCTGCGCGCGTGTGACCGCAGGCAGCAAGGGAACGGCGAGGGCGAACAGTAACAGGACAGTGCGTCGCATGCGTCGGCGGCTCATCCTTCCGTAACGGGTGCGGCGATCACGTGCAGTGCGCCGGCAAGCGTGGAGACGTGGAGCGTCCGGGCGTTTCCGGTATCGCGCAGCTCACCGTCGAGCTGAACGTAGAGCGGCGTGCCTGCCGGCACGTCGAGGACGAAAGCAGGCGCGCGCAGCATTCGTACCCGCGGCCGCCCGGCATGCGTTCCGCGTGCCACGGCGAGTACGGTGCCCGGAATCGCATGCCAGGGCAGCGCCTCGACGAAGCAGGCGTCGAGCAGGCCGTCATCGGGCAGGCTGTCCGGACAGATGCGGAAGGCGCCACCGATGCGCTGGCCGTGGCAGAGCGCGACCATCATGGCGCGACTGTCGATCACCGTGTCCCCCGCGCTCACGCGCAGCGGAATCGGGCGAAACCGGGCGAGTGCGCGCACCAGCGCACGCAGGTAGATGAGGCCGCCGGGTAACCGACTCGTCTTGCGGAGCTGCCGCACGACCTCGACGTCGATGCCCGTGCCCATCCCGTTCACGAAATACTCCTGGCCGCCGTCCCAGCGCACGAGTCCGGCGTCCACGACGCGGACTGCGCGGCGCTGGAGGGCATCGTATGCCGCGGTCCGGCTGCCGATGCGGGCGATAATGCGGGCGAAATCGTTCCCGGTGCCGCACGGGATGACTGCGAGCGCGGTCGTGATGGTGCCGAGCTCGGCCCGGGCGCGCAGCAGACCGTTGGCGACCTCGTGGACCGTGCCGTCACCGCCCGCCGCGACGACGACCGGCACGCCCGCGCGTGCGGCGTCTGCCGCCAGCTCAGCAGCATGCAACGGCGCCGCAGTATCGACGCGTTCGTACCGGACGCCGCGGCTGCCGAGCTCGCGATCGAGCTCGGCGCGCACCGCGGCCGCCGCGCCGCTGCGGGCGCTCGGATTCATGATGACCTGCATGGGAAGCACGGCCGGGGAAGCGGCAGGTGTGGTCATCGGCGCAGGATCACTCGTCACGAGCGTAATCCTAAATCCCGCCCCGGCTCTGCGCCAACGCGGAGCGGTTGACCGGATGCTGCGGAGCCGTCAGCTTGGCGCGCTGCGCCGGCTGCACGGCGCCGGGAGGGGTTGTATGGAACCGGGTCGGGAACGGCGGTGGGTGACCGCCGCGATTCTGCTGGGAATGTTTCTCGCCGCGCTGGAGGCGACTGCGGTCGCGACTGCCATGCCCACGGCGGTCAGCGATCTCGGGTCGGTCGAGCGCTACAGCTGGGCGTTCTCCGCGTACCTGCTCACGTCGACGACGACCGTGCCGATGTTCGGCAAGCTCGCAGACCTGTACGGTCGCCGGACGGTGTACCTGGGCGCTACGGCAATCTTCCTGATCGGCTCCGCGCTGTGCGGTGCCGCTGCCTCGATGGAGCAGCTCATCCTGTTCCGGGCACTCCAGGGGGTCGGCGCCGGTGGCGTGATGCCGGTTGCGATCACCGTCATCGGCGACATCTACACGCTCGAGGAGCGCGGCCGCATGCAGGGGCTGTTCTCCGGTGTATGGGCGTTCGCGAGCGTGACCGGCCCGGCACTCGGTGGACTGCTCACGGACCTGCTGTCCTGGCGCTGGGTCTTCTATGTCAACATTCCGTTCGGCGTGCTGTCCGCGTTGATCCTGATGGTCATGCTGCGCGAGGAATCCGTGCGCCGCGAGCATCGGCTGGACGTCATCGGGACCGTGGCGCTGACGGCGGGTGTGGGGCTGCTGCTCCTGGGTCTTCAGGAGGGCAGCGCCGCCTGGGGATGGCGGGCCTGGCCGACGGGGGCGGCGCTCGCCGCGGCCGTCGTGCTGCTCGGCGTGTTCGTGCGGCAGGAACGCCGCGCGCCGGAACCGATGCTGCCGCTCGACCTGTTCCGCCAGCGGATCATCGGCATCGCGAGCCTGGGCTCCATCATCATCGGCACGCTCCTGTTTCCGCTCGCCGCATTCGTGCCGATGTTCGCGCAGGGCGTGGGCGGTGGTACCGCCGCGCAGGCGGGTGCTGCCCTCATGCCGATGATGATGGGATGGCCGGTCGCGAGCACGATCGCCGGCTTCTGGCTGCTACGCGTGGGCTACCGGCCGGTTGCCATGCTCGGCGGCGTGTGCGCCACCACTGGCGGCCTGCTGCTCACCATGGTGCGCCCGGATTCGCCGACGCTGCTCCCTGCCGCCGCGGTCGGACTGCTCGGCCTCGGCCTCGGTTTCATGTCCACGCCCTTCATCGTGGCGGTGCAGACGGCCGTCCCGTGGCAGCGCCGCGGCGTCGCGACCAGCTCGCAGCAGTTCTTCCGGACGATCGGCGGTGCGATTTCCGTGGCCGCTCTGGGTGCGGTGCTGAACGCACGTCTCGCGACCGACGGCATGGCGGCACTCGCGCAGGAGGCGCTCGAGCCCGGTTCCCGTGCGCGCATGAGCTCGGGCGAAGTCGCGGCGGCGACGGCCAGCCTGGCGCAGGGACTCGAGCGCATCTACCTCATCATCGCGCTCATCGCCGCCACCAGCATCCTGGTCGCGCTCTTCTTCCCCAAAGGGCGGGCGGACGCGCTCGCGTATCGACCGGCAGCGGACTCGACGTAGGCATGTGCGCCAGCCGCGTCGCCAGGAGGGGGCATGGCCGCCGACGGAATCAGTCGGCCTTCAGCACGCGCGCAGGGTCGACGCGTGTGGCCCGCTGCGCCGGCACGAAGCACGCGACGGCGGCGACCGCGGCGAGCAGTGCGGGCGCCGCGAGGAACGTCACGGCGTCCGTCGTACTGACACCGTAGAGCATGGACTGGAGCAGCTCGGTCAGGGCGAACGCGCCGCCGACGCCGAGCGCGAGTCCGACGAGTGCGACAGACAGCCCCTGCACGAGCACCATCCCGAGCACGGTGGATGCGCGGGCGCCGAGCGCCATGCGGATGCCGATCTCCTGGCGTCGCTGTGCGACCGCATAGGCCATGACGCCATAGGTGCCGATCGCGGCGAGTGCGAGGGCGACGACGGCGAAGATGCCGAGCAGGAGAGTCAGGAAGCGCGGACGCGCGACGGCCTCGTACAGCACGTCTTCCATCGCAGCCAGGTTCGCGATCGGCAGTGTGGGATCGAGCGCGCGCACTTCGCTGCGCACGGCGCCTGCCAGCGCGAGCGGATCGCCGGACGTGCGCACGACGACATTCATGGTCCGCGGTGTGAACCCGACGGCCTCACCCACCTGCGGATAGCTGAAGTAGACCTCCGTGCCGGTTTCCTCCGCGACACCGCCCTGCTTCACGTCCCGCACGACGCCCACGATCGTGAACCAGGGAACGCCGTCGCCGGGGGGACGCAGGCGGTGACCGATCGGATCGACGTCCGGATAGAACACGTGTGCGAGGCGCTCGTTGATGAGAACAACGGGTGCACCGCCATTGTCGGAGGGCAGGAAGGAGCGGCCGCTCACGACCGCGATCTGCATGGCCTCGAGGTAGCCCGTCGTCGCAAACTGCCAGTAGTCGGTGTTGTGTGCCGGCCCGTCGGCGGTCTGTGCGAGGCCCTCGAACTCCGTGTCGTTCGCGTTCACATCACGCCGGGGCGGCAGACCGCTCATGGCCGCGGCCGCCGTGACACCGGGCAGCGCCTCGAGCTGCGGTAGCAGGCGCTCGTAGAAGGCCACCTGCTCGGCCGAGTCCTCGTAGCCGGACGAGGGCAGGAAGAGCTGGAAGCTGAGCAGGCCCTCCGGCCGGAAGCCGAGGTCGACGCTCTGGAGCGCGGCGAAGCTGCGCAGCATCAGTCCGGAACCGACGACGAGGACGACGGCAAGGGCGACCTCGGATACGACGAGGGCGTTGCGCACGCGCTGGCGCGCCGCACCGGCGGTGGTGCGGCCGCTGCCGTCCCGCAGCGAGCTGTTCAGGACACGACCCGTGAGGTTGAGCGCGGGCGCCAGTCCGAACAGCAGGCCGGTGACGAGCGATACGGACAGCGTGAAGGCGAGCACGGCGCCGTCGATGCCGATCGAGGCGGCGCGCGGAATGCCTTCGGGGTTCGTCGCAATGAGCGCGCGGACGCCGGTGTAGCCGAGCAGCAGACCGAGCGCGCCGCCGAGCAGTGCGAGGACCACCCCCTCGGTCAGGAACTGGCGCATGAGGCGGCCACGGCCCGCACCGAGTGCGGCGCGCACGGCGATCTCGCGCTGGCGCGACTCCGCTCGCGCGAGCAGCAGGTTCGCGACGTTCGCGCACGCGATCAGCAGGACGAAGCCGACGGCGCCGAGCAGCAGGATCAACGCGGGTCGGACGTTGCCGACGAGATCCTCCTGCAGGGTTGTCATGAACATCGGGTGGTTGTCCGGCGTCGGCACGTGCGTGCTGGGGTTGAGCTCGCTCCACTGTGCCACCATGCGCGCGAGGTCGGCGTGCGCCTGGGCCTCGGTCACGCCGGGGCGCAGTCGTGCGACGACGTCCAGAAAGTGCGACCCGCGGTTCTGCCGGTTCGCGGGATCGAGCCCCGCGGGGACCCAGACCTCGACCTTCGAATCCGCGATGTCGAAGCCGGCCGGCATGACACCGGTCACGCGCGATGCCGTGCCGTTTACCGAGACCGCGCGTCCGACGATGTCCGGTGCGCCGCCGAACGCGCGCTGCCACAGCTCGTAGGACAGCACCACCACGGGCTCGGAGTTGGGCAGGTCCTCTTCCGCGGAGAACGGCCGCCCGAGATGGGCCGGAATACCGAGCGTCTCGAACAGGTCGGCAGTCGCGATCGCGGAGGTGGCGCGCAGCGGCGCCTCGTCCGCGCCGATGCTGACGGTCCCCGTGCGGTAGCCGCCCATCGCGGCAAAGCTGCGGTTCCGCTCCTTCAGCTCGAAGAACTCGGGCGGCGAGATCCAGAACTTGTCAAAGCCGAGGGTCGGGAACCGGCTCGCCAGGCGCATGAGTCGGTCCGGCTCCGCGTAGGGCAGCGGGCGCAGCACGACGCCATTGAGGACCGAGAAGATCGCGCTGTTCGCGCCAATGCCGAGCGCGAGAGTCAGGATGGCGACGAACGCGAAGCCGGGCGCCTTGCGCAGCGAACGCAGCGCGTAGCGCACATCGTTGAACAGCTCGGCCATGGAGCCTCCGGATCAGGGACACCGTTTGGACAGGCAATGTGGGCCGTGCCGTTGCTGCGGGCATCGGCATGCGGGACGAGAGGCGGGGAATGGTACTCGAGCGACCTGCCCGCCGCGGCCGGCGCGCAGGACATGGCAGCAGAATGGCGAGGGTGCGTGGGAGTCGAACCCACCCGACCACCATAGGCGGCCGCACGGCGTTTGAAGCGCCGGGCCAGCACCGGCTGACACCCACCCTCCTGCCTTCCTGCACGCGATGCCGTTCAGCCCCCGGGCTGTTCGCGTGCGCGTGCCTCCGCCGCCACGAGGCGGCGGGCGAGCTCCTGAAGATGGGCGTTGCTGCGGTGGAGCGCATCCTGGGCGGCGCGGCGGCTGGACACGTCCTGCATGCTGCCCTGCGCGCGAACTGCATGGCCGCGTCGGTCCCGGACGACGACGCCGCGGCACTCGAAGCAGCGGTAGCCGCCGTGTGCGTCCACGAGGCGCACGTCCATCGGGCCGATCTCCGTGCGTTCCTCGCCGGTTCCGCGCGGCCGGTCCTGACAGCTTGCCTGCCAGACCGCATCGACGAGTGCCACGTCCTCCGCGTGCACGCGCGCATGCCAGTCTGCCCACCGTTGCGGCTGGGCGGTCGGATAGCCGAGCAGATTGCAGAGAATGGCATCGACGCTGACCGACTTCTGCGCGAGGTCGATCTCCCACAGCGCCACGCCAGCCGCCACGCCTACCGCACGGTACCGCGTCGTCGCGCGTCGCAGCCGCGACTCCGCGGTGCGCCGCGCTGTCACGTCCGTGTGCACGAGCAGGGCGCCCACGCCGGACAGCACGTCCACATGCACGAGCTGCCACTTCGTGCGTTCCGCGTTCAGCGGGTGTTCCAGCCGGAACTGCGGCGCGCTGCCCGCCAGCACCGAAGCGATACCGTCGTGCAGCAGCCGGGCGTGCACCTCACCCTGCGCCGCCAGGTGCTCGAGGCTCTTCAGGTAGTTGAACGAGGCTGCACCGTCATAGCCCGCTGCTCCCGGTGCATGCTCCGCCCATGCGGGATTCGCGAGCCGAACCACGCCGCGCGCATCGAGCACGCAGATCGGCAGCGACAGTCCGTGTAGCGCGGCGCGGAGCAGCGTGCTGTCGTCGATGGGTTCGGTCATCCTGCCATTCCCTTCCCGGATTCCCTGTCGGGCGTTCCGCCGCCGGCCGGCAGAACGCTCGCCCAACAGGAGAATGGCGCGGGAGCCGGAAAAGTGCCAAACTGTTGGGGAATCGCTCACCCTCGTGGGCTCGTACGACGGCTCCCCTGCCCGCCCGTCGACCCATCCACCTCCAAGGCCCCGTGCCGCAGCGCGGCGGGCCACGACCGCGCAATGCAAGCGGAACTCGACGCGTCCCTGGCGCTCGCGGCGATCGACCGACTGGCGGACCGACTGCTCGCGACCGGCGCTGAATTCGTTCTCACGTTCGACTCGATTGCGCGCATCACATACGCGCGCGCTCAGGCCGTACGGTGGGAGACGAGTGCCTGGAAGGGGATGCCGTTCGCGGCGCTGCTGGACAATCTCGGCAGTGCGCCGGGCGAGCTGCTGCATCCGCAGCGCGTGCGCGTGCATGACGTGACCGCACGCGATTCCGCGGGCCGCCGAACCGAGCTGCGCCTCCACGTGGAGCCACTGGCGACGGGACCCGATACCGGCGCCCTCGTCGTTGCGCGTACGGCGGAAACGCCCGCGACGGTCACGACCGTGGAGACGGGGCTGCACGCAATGCTCGAAGGGCTGCCCTCCGCCGTGTGTGTGCTGACGCCGGCCGGTCAGGTCGCGCTCACGAACGCGGCGGGGCGCAGGCTGTGGGGTGAGAGCCCCGTGCACGCGGTGGTCGAGAGTGCTGGCGAGGCGCGGACTCTTTACGACCTGTACCACCGGGCGCTGTCCGAGCAGCGGCCGGCGCGCTCGCAGCAGGTCAGCGTCATCGGGCTGGACGGCGAGCACCGCGAGATGCTCGTGTCCGCGCTGCCCTACTTCAGTCCGTCCGGCCAGCTGGCCGGTACGGTCGGCACCGCATTCGACCTCACGGGCGCGCAGCAGCTGCGGGCGGAACGCGAAGAGCTGCAGGCGGCGTTGCGCAACGAGCGCGAGCGGTTCGCGAGCGTGCTGCGCCAGGTGCCCGCCGCAGTGGCGATGACGGTGGGTCCGGAGCATCGGCTGGAGGCCGCCAACGAGCGGTGTGTCGGACTCGCGGCGCGGCCGCTTGCCGAAGGACGAACGGTGGCAGAGCTGTTCCCCGATCTCGTTGCGCGCGGCCTGCATCGTCTGCTCGACCGTGCCTACGCGAGCGGCCGCCCGCTCGTCCGGCGGGAAGTGCCGCTCGAGCATCCGCTCTATGGCGCCCGCAACATCGACTTCGTCGTGCAGCCGCTCATCGACAATAGCAGTACGGTGTTCGGCCTCATGCTGCACGCCATGGACGTGACGGAGCAGGTGCAGGCGCGGCGCGCGATCGAAAGCGCGAGCCAGGCGAAGAGTGAGCTGGTTGCCCACCTCAGTCACGAGCTGCGCACTCCGCTGAACGCAATCATCGGCTACGCGCAGCTGCTGCTCACCGGCAGTGGCGGCGACGTTGCGCCGCGCGGGCAGGAGTACATTCGTCGCGTCGAGCGGAGCGCGCGCACGCTCCAGCGGCTGATCGACGACATCCTCTCACAGTCCCGCCTCGATGCCGGGCGTGAGCCGCCGAACCCCGAGGACGTGGAGATGGCGCCGTTCCTCGAGGACGTGCGCACGACGATCGAGCCACTGGCAGCGGCCCGCGACCTGGCGTTCGTCGTCGATGTCGATCGGCTGCCCGCCACCGTCTTCATCGATCGCCGCAAGCTGCTGCAGATCGTGCTGAACCTGCTGTCGAACGCGGTCCGCTACACGGACGAGGGGGAGGTGCGCCTCGAGATGTACACGGAGGGTGGCGAGCTGCATCTGCTCGTGCGCGACACGGGCATCGGCATGGATGCCGCTGCGCAGACGCGATTGTTCGAGCCCTTCTGGCAGGCCGACCGTACACGCCGGGAAGGGACCGGCCTCGGGCTCACGATCACGAAGCAGCTGATCGAGGCGCTCGAGGGCACGATCGCCGTCGTCAGCGAGCCCGGCGTCGGCACGACGTTTCGTGTCCTGCTGCCCGCGCGCCGGCGCGGGCCGCGCCTGTCCTCCTAGCTCCGCACCAGCTTGCGATACTTGATGCGGTGCGGCTGGTCCGCCTCCGGGCCGAGCCGGCGCCGGCGGTCCGCCTCGTAGTCCTGGTAGTTCCCCTCGAACCAGAAGGCCTGGCTCTCGCCTTCGAAGGCGAGGATGTGGGTCGCGATGCGGTCGAGGAACCAGCGGTCGTGGCTGATCACGAGCACGCACCCGGCGAAGCTCTCGAGCGCCTCTTCGAGCGCGCGCATCGTGTTCACGTCGAGGTCGTTCGTGGGCTCGTCCAGAAGCAGCACGTTCGCGCCCGACTTGAGCATCCTGGCCAGATGCACGCGGTTCCGCTCGCCGCCGGAGAGGGCGCCGACCTTCTTCTGCTGATCCTGGCCGGTGAACGCGAAGCGGGAGACGTAGGCACGCGAGTTGACGGTCCGTGAGCCGAGCTCGATCGTGTCGGCGCCGCCGGAGATCTCCTCCCAGACGTTCTTCGTCGCGGCGAGCGAATCGCGCGACTGATCGACGTAACCGAGCTTGACGGTGTCGCCGAGACGGACCCTGCCGGAATCGGGCGCGTCCTGCCCGAC
>CAYSGF010000219.1:0-7020 GCA_964430275.1 uncultured Gemmatimonadaceae bacterium | reverse complement strand
GCACGAACTCGATGAAGAAGCGCTCGATGGCGTAGAGACCGAGGAAGAGCGCGAACAGCCGGCCGGGCGGCATGCGGTTCCTGCCGATCTGCCAGAGAAGCGCGAACAGGGGCAGCACGAGCGCAATCTCGTAGAGCTGCGTCGGGTGCACGCTCAGCACTGCCGAGTCCGGCACCCCCGGCGGAATGTCCGCGCCCACCGTGCGCAGGTGGCCTGCCGTGCTGGGCGGCGCGCCCTCGGGGAACGCGACGCCGTACCACGCATCGGTCGGCAGACCGTAATCGTCGCCGACCAGGAAGCAGCCGAGGCGGCCGAGCGCGATGGAGAGGAAGGTCGCCGGCGCGACGGCATCGAACATCGTCGCGACGGGTAGACCGCGTCGCCGGATCTGCACGTAGTACGCGAGCACGCCGCCCAGCATGCCGCCATACCAGACGAGCCCGCCTCGGCTGAAGATCTCGCCGAGCGGATTCGCGGCGAGGCTCTCCCAGTGCAGCGCGAGGTAGTAGAGCTTCGCGCCGACGATGCCGCCGATCGCAATGCCGGCGAGCATGTCCCAGATCAGCTCGCGCGACAGCCCGTAGCGCTCCAGCTGCCGACCCGTCGCCCAGGCGCCCGCCAGGAACGACACGAACATCATCAGCCCGAAGCTCGTCACGACGAAGTCGCCGATGCGGAACAGCTCTGGAAACATGCAGGCTCAGCCTGGTTGCAGTTCCTGCCGATCGCCGGCAGCCATGCGGCGCCGCGCCGACGCGGCCGGGTAACATAGCGCGGCGGCAGGAGCCGCTCAACCGAGCCGCGGGCGAGAGCGCCCCTGCCCTTGCGCCCATCCGTGCGCCCGTTACCATTGCCGCGCGCCGCCGCCGGTGGCGCGCGCACGCAACGGAGGCTCCCCCATTGAGCACGCTCCGCATCGGCCTCGCCCAGATCAATCCGACCGTCGGTGACATCGACGGTAATGCCGGTCTGATCGAACGCTTCCTCGAGCAGGCGCACGACCTGGCCGTCGACGTCGTGGCTTTCCCGGAGCTCGCCCTGTGCGGCTACCCGCCCGAGGACCTGCTGCTCAAGGCGTCGTTCACGAATGCGACGAGGCGTGCGCTCGAGCGGGTCTGCGCCCGCACCAGCGGCCTGACGGCGATCGTCGGCTTCGTCGATCGCGAGACGGACCTCCACAATGCCGCCGCAGTGCTGCACGACGGCGAGCACGTTGCCACCTACCACAAGCAGCGCCTGCCCAACTACGGTGTCTTCGACGAGCTCCGCTACTTCAAGCCCGGCAGTGGCGAAGTCATGGTGTGCGTGCGCGACGCGTGGGTCGGTATCAGCGTCTGCGAAGACATCTGGCTGCCAGGCGGCCCGATCGGCCGGCTTGCCCGCGCCGGCGCCGACGTGCTCGTCAACATCAATGCCTCGCCGTTCAGCCGCGGCAAATCGGCCGCGCGTCACCGTATGCTCGGCACCCGCGCCTCCGACCATGCCTGCTTCCTCGCCTACGTCAATATGGTGGGCGGGCAGGACGAGCTCGTCTTCGACGGAGATTCCACGATCTTCGATCCCGAGGGTGAGCTCGTGTGCGAGGCGACACCGTTCGCCGAGGAGCTGCTCGTCGCTGACCTCGAGCTGGAGCAGGTGTTCCGCGCGCGGCTGCACGATCCGCGGCGACGGCACACGAGCCGGCGCGAGCCGGAGAGCGTGACGCGACACATGCTCGACAGCGCGCCGCGTCGTACACCGCGACCCGATGCACCGCCCGCAGCGACGGTCGTGCACGACGACATCGCCGAGGTGTACGAGGCGCTCGTCGTGGGTACGCGTGATTATGTGCACAAGAACGGCTTCGCGCACGTCGTGCTCGGACTTTCCGGCGGGATCGATTCCGCACTCGTCGCGACGATCGCCGTCGACGCCCTCGGCGCTGACGCCGTCACCGGCGTGATGCTGCCGTCGCGCTACTCCAGCGATCACGCCGGCAGCGATGCCACCGCCCTCGCGCAGAACCTGGGTATCGCGCTGCAGAGCATCCCGATCGAAGCGCCATTCAACGCACTGACCGAAACACTGGCACCGGCGTTCGAAGGAAGAGCACCGGACGTCACCGAGGAGAACCTGCAGGCACGCATCCGCGGCGTGCTGCTCATGGCACTCTCGAACAAGTTCGGGTGGCTCGTGCTCACGACCGGCAACAAGAGCGAGCTCGCGACCGGCTACTCCACCCTCTACGGCGACATGGCCGGCGGCTTCGCCGTGATCAAGGATGTGCCGAAGACGCTGGCGTACGCGCTCGCGCGCTGGCGTAACACGCATGACGAGGACGAAGGACCGATACCGCAGCACACGATCGACAAGCCGCCCTCGGCGGAGCTGCGCCCCGACCAGCATGACACGGATTCCCTGCCCCGCTACGAGGTGCTCGATCCGATACTCGAGAAGTATGTCGAAGAGGACTGGTCGATCGGGGAGATCGTGGCTGCCGGCTACGAGGAGGCACTCGTCCGCCGCGTCGTGCACCTCGTCGACACGAGCGAGTACAAGCGCCGCCAGTCGGCGCCGGGCGTGAAGATCACGCCGCGGGCGTTCGGCAAGGATCGCAGGCTGCCGATCACATCGAAATTCATGAATGAATGAATGTATGAATCACATCGGGCGGGACTGGCGCTCTGCCGGATGTGATTCATTCATCCATTGCTTCAGTTCTGAAACTCCACCGTCGGCGCCTGCTGTGCGGACTCGGGCGCCTCGAAGGATTCCTTCCGGTCGGCGCCGATCACCTTGGCCGTGAGCACCTGCGGGAACTGGCGGATGTAGGTGTTGTGCGTGGCGACGGCCTCGTTGTAGTCGCGACGCGCGACGGCGATGCGGTTCTCCGTCTCCGTCAGCTCGTCCTGCAGGCCCAGGAAGTTCTGGTTCGCATTCAGCTGCGGGTATGCCTCGACGGCCACGTTCACGAACAATCGCAGCTGCTCGCCGACTGCGTTCGCCGCCTCGTTCAGCTCGCCGGCGTCCGCGTCCCCCTGCACTGCCTGCTGCAGCCGCTCGCGCGCGCCGTTCAGACCGCTGCGCGCTTCTGCCACCTGGGTGAAGGTCTCCTGCTCGAACTCTGCCGCTTCCTCGACCGTGCGCACGAGGTTCGGAATCAGGTCGTTGCGGCGCATCAGCTCGGTCTCGATGTTCGCGCGATTCTGTTCGACCAGCTCGTCCAGCTGCTGGATGCGGTTGTAGCCGCACCCGGTCATGACCGGCAACAGGGCCAGCAGCCAAAGGCGACTCTTCATCCGGATCACTCCTTGAAGGCGTCCACGTACGCCGCAGTGCGTTCCGCGGCGGTATGATAGGTCTCGACAATGGCGTCATCGAGTGCGACGCGCAGCGCCTTGCGCGCGGTGCGTGCCTCGTGCGCAGCCAGCAGCCCGCTCGACTCGGCACCGACGAGGCGTGCCCCTGCGGACAGCACCTGGTCCATGTGCGGCGGCACGGGGCGACTGGCCAGGCGCAACGCCGCACGAAGGTAGGTCGCAAAGGACGGCAGCGCCGCGATCAGCAGCGCACCGATCTGATCGGACGCCCCTGCCGCGGCGAGCAGTGCGCTGCGGAGCTGCAGGATCTTGCCGCGCAGCTCGCGCTCCGCCTGTAGCCGCAGCGCAGTGCGGGGCACGGCATGCCCGGTGATCGGATCGGTTCCTGCCAGAACCTCGTGCGCGTCGTGCATGTCCGCGATCTCGATCGCGAACACGTCCGCCGCGCGCTCCCACTCGTCCGTCGCGAGCAGCAGCGGCACTGCATTCGCCTCGCGCCACCGCTTCGCGTGCGGAACGGCTTTCGCCAGCAGTGGCGGATTCACATCGTCGACGAGCACGAGCAGGTTCACGTTGCTCGTACCGTCCACGTACTCACCACGCGCTGCCGAGCCGAACAGCACGACGCTGTGCAGTGCCGTGCCGAAGTCCGTTTCCAACTCGCGCGCGATGTCGAGCCCCCGTTGATTCGCCATGTCTCTCCTCGTCACCAGCTGCGGCCCGCGCCGCCGCCGCCGAAGCCGCCGCCTCCGCCCAACCCGCCGAATCCGCCCCCCCCACCAAAGCCCCCACCACCGAAGCCACCGCCACCAAAGCCGCCGCCGCGCCGGCCGGCACTGAGGAGCAGCGGCAGCAGCCACCATGCGCTGCCACCGCCGCGCCCGCCGCGCCCACCGCGGCCACCGCGGCCGCCACGTCCAGCGGCCATCATGATGAACACGACGATCATGATCAGGAAGACGCCACCGAAGCCGCGTCCGCGCCCGCGTTGCGGCTGTGGCTCCTGCGGCAGTGGCGGCAGCTCCCCCGTGAGCTCGAACCCGAAGCGCTCCGCATACATCTGGGCGAGCGCGGTCACCCCGAGCAGGATGCCGGTGCCGTAATCCTGGCTGCGGAAATCGGGGAGCATGAAGCGGTCGGCCACTCGCCCGGCTTCCGCGGCGGTGATGAACGTCGTCGTGCCGGTGCCGGTCTCGATCTTCACGTGACCTCGACCGTCCTCGGACGTCTCGCGCGGGATCACCAGCACGACGACCCCGGTGTTGCGGGCGACGTCGCCGGGATCTCCGCGCTGGCCGACGCCCCACTGCCGGCCGATCTCGAGCGCGAGCTGGTCGATCGTCCGGCCGCCGAGCGTCGGCAGCGTCACGACCGCGATCTCGCCGCCGGACTTCGCGCGCACCTCTTCGACGATGCGCGTGATTTGCGCTTCCTGCTGCGCGGGAATCACATCCGCGAAGTCATTGACCATCCCGACGGGGTCGGGGACCTGTACATCCTGGGCGGCGTGGACGCCGGGCGCGAGGAGGGAAAGGGCGGCAATGCCTGTGGCCCGACGGATCCATGCGGACTTGCTCATTGCCCGTAGCCTCGCACGACACGGGCAGTGTGGCAAGCTCTTGCGCGATCGCGGAATGGGGTTGTGTGGTGGGACGATCCTGAGACGGCGGCGGTGATCGCGCGCGTCATTGCGCGATCACCGCGACGCCGCTACTCCGGGGACAGCAGCTCCGGACGACTCGCCTCGCCGAGAGCCATCATGCGCTCCATCTCGTCGGCGGCGGTGCTCTTCTTCTTGCGACGCGGCGGCTGTTTCGATGCCGGCTTCTTTGTGGGCGCGGCTGCAGCGCGCTCCGCCGGTTCGTCATCATCATCGAGCAGCGGCAGCCCTTCCAGCGCGGGATTCTGCCACTTGCGAGGACGCGGCTCCGGCTCGGCGACCGGTTCCTCCTCCAGGGGCGGAAGGCTCCAGTCGTCCGCCTGCGGCTTCTTCCGCGCTGCTTCGGGGGCAGCGGGCAGATTCCAGTCGTCGTCGGTCGCCGCAATGGCGGGCTCTGCCGCAGGCGGCTGCTCGTCGGCATCCAGCTGCACGCCTGTCTCGGTCTCGGCTTCGAGCGGCGGGAGATGCCAGTCTTCGCTCGTCGCATCGGGCGCAGCAGCAGCGGCAGCCGCGGGCGGCGGCGCCTCCCAGTCCGCCGCGTCCACCAGTTCCACGCCGGGCAAATCGGGTTCGGCCGGCGGCTCAGATGACGCCTCCACCTCCTCGGCGACTGCGTTCTGCTCAGCCGGGACGTCGACTGTCTCATCGAGCGCGGGCGGGAGGTCCTGCGTCTGCAGCGGGGCCTCGACAACCGCCGGCGGCTCGATCGTGGGCAGCACATCGAGCACAGGCACCGTGGCGGCGTCCTCGGTGGGCTCGTTCCAGTCGACGTCCGCGGCAAGCTGCGGCTCTTCGACGATTTCGTTCGTCGTCACCTCGACATCCGCCAGGTCCGGCTGCGGCGGCGTCTCCGGCTCGGGATAGACGACGATGAGGTCCGCGCCTTTCGGCGATTCGGCAGGCAGTGCGTCGGCGGCAAGCTCTGGAGCCGCTGACGGCACCGGCGCTTCGTCGATGGCGAGCTCCGCGTTCGATGACTGCGCGAGTGATTCGTCGGCCGCGAGCTCCGGCAGCGCCGCCGGGGGGGCTGCGTCCCCCTGCGCCGGATCCTCGACCGGCTGCGATGGCAGGACCAGGCTGTCACCGATATCGAGCAGCGCGTCGTCTTCGCTCTGCCAGTCTGCGGACGCCTCAGGTGCATCGGCCAGCGCGTCCTGCCCGGCCGGCGGTGAGTCCCAGCTGTCCTGGACGGGCGGCAGATCCCAGCTGTCCTGGACGGGCGGCAGGTCCCAGGTGTCCTGGACTGGTTCGGACTCCCACGGGTCGCGTTCTGCGGCCGGCGGGATCTCGGCTTCGGCTGGGGCCTCGCACACCGCTGCCTCGTCCGCGCGCGTCACCGGCAGTGCCACGTCCGGCGGTACGGCGCGTGGTCGTGCACGTACGGACTCCATGTGCGCGATGCCGGGATCGATCGCTGCAGCGACCGCACCCGCAGCTGTGGAACCGTGGGCGATACGGAACCCGCCGGCGGCAATCGTGCCCGCGCTGCGACCGACGGAGCGCGCCATCGCTTCGGCGCTGCTGCCCATCAGCTCGCCGGCACGCGCGGCGCGAGCGCCGAACCCGCGCGTCAGGAGCTCGACGCCTCCGGCAATCGTGCCGAGGACGGCGAGAATGCTGTCGACGACGAACCGCAGTGCGGATACTGGCAGCGCAACGGTAGCGGCCAGCCAGCCCGGGATGCGGAAGCGTGCATCGGCATCGGCACCGGTCAGTACGAGGTTGTGGAGACGACCTGCATGATCGAGCGCAGCGACGTAGGCCGTGCGATGCAGGACGAGCGCGAGAGGCTCATGCGTGAGTGCCGGTCCTTCGCGCTCGAGGCTCACGTTCTCACTGCTCCAGTCCGCGCCGTCGGCCCAGCGATAGAGGACCAGGTCGCTGCCGCGTCGTGCGACGACGTGCAGCGCGCCGGCAGGCGCGGCGAGGATGGAAGGTGTGCCCTCGATGCGACCGAGCTCACCAATCGCCGGGCGGGTGCCCGTCAGCTCCTGTGCGCCGGCTGCGCCGCGTCGTGTGCACCACGCGTGCAGCAGTCCGCCCGCGCTCGTCCTGGCGACG
>CAYSGF010000218.1:0-2934 GCA_964430275.1 uncultured Gemmatimonadaceae bacterium | reverse complement strand
CGTCTCGTCAGCGCCGCCCCGGACTCGCTACCACCGACTCCGCGTCGATCCCCTCGCGCAGGTAACGCTGCCGTTCTTCCGCCGTCATGAACTGCCAGACGATCATCTCCACCTGCCCCTTTTCGCGCCCCACGATCTGGTACCGATGCCCGTGCCCCTGGATCGCCGCGAGCAATGGCAGCGACAGCGTGCGCGTGCGCACCCGGAGGTACTCGTCGTCGCGCAGCGCTGCGGCCGCGCGCAGCACCGGTCCGATCTCGCGGCAGCACTCCGTCGCGCGCAGGTCGAGTGCGACGTCGCGACGCCCGCGCACGATCTCGGTGACGATCGGCTCGCGGCACCGGCAGGGCGGCTCGAGCTCGGACAGGCGGATGCGCGCGGGCGCTTCCGTCGCAACGTGCTTCCTTCGAGTGAATCGTGCAGGCATGAGGATCATTCTTCAGCTCCCGAAATGAGTGTGGCACCGAGCCGGTCCATCACGCGCTCGGCGAGTCCGCGGAACGCGACGGCGATCGCGCTCGCCGGCAGCTCCACCACTGGCGGCGCCCCGTGGTCCTCGCCCTCGACCACGGGCTCCTCGAAGGGCAGCTGCGCGAGCAGCGGCACGCCGGCGCGCTCTGCCAGCGTCGCTCCGCCGCCGCGTCCGAATGGATGCGACTCGCGTCCGCACGCGCACACGCTGTGGCTCATGTTCTCGACGACGCCGAGCACCGGCACGTCGAGCTTCGTGAACATGCCGAGCGCCTTCTCGGCCTCCTGCACGGCGAGCCGCTGCGGCGTGGTCACGACGATCGCGCCGTCGACGACGACCGCCTGCGCGAGCGACAGCGGGACGTCGCCTGTGCCGGGTGGCAGATCGACGACGAGCACGTCCAGCTCCGGCCACACGACACCGCGCGCGAACTGCTTCACGGCCTTGCTCACCATCGGTCCGCGCCAGACGGCGGGCGACTGCGGGCCGAGGAAGAAGCCGAAGGAGACGACGGCGAGGCCGTGCGCGTGAAGCGGCAGGATGCGTTTGTCGTCGCTCATCCGTACCTGCTGCGCGCCGTCCTCGACGCCGAGGATCATCGGGATCGACGGGCCGTAGATGTCGGCGTCGAGCAGGCCGACGCGCAGGCCGTCGAGCTGGAGCGCGAGCGCCAGGTTCGCGGCGACCGTGCTCTTGCCGACGCCGCCCTTCCCCGATCCGACGGCGATGATGCGTGCGACGCCCGGCAGCCGCCCCCGGTCCGCCCATGGATCGGCGACGCCCGGCGCACGCCGCTCCGGCGGCACGATCTGCACTTCCGTTCGCACCGCGCCGATGCTCGCGAGCTTCTCGCGGATCGTTGCGCGCAACTGGTCGGGCACGTCGTCGCGCGCCGTGGACAGCACCAGCGACACGTGGACGCGCCCATTACGCACCGCGACCGAGCGTACCATCCCGAACGAGACGATGTCGCGGGTCAGGCCGGGGTAGCGGACGTCGCCGAGCGCCGCGCGGACGTCGGCCTCGGTAAGCGGATGTTCGCTCATGGAATGAAGATCCGGGTGCGCGTGGGACGGGGCTGTGACCGATGTCACATTCCGAAGCAACGCCGAACTCCATGGCCCTCGCCCGGCTCGGCGGCGCGCTGCGCTCGAATGCTCTTTCGCGAATGTGACCGGAATCACGGTTCCCGGCGACGCGCGCCTGCATCGTTCCGGTGTCACCCCACTTCGACGAGGAACGCATGGCCCGGTCGGCGAATCCAGGATTTCCGCGCATCGGCGCGGATCGTGAGCTCAAGCGCGCTATCGAGGCGTACTGGTCGAGGCGTGTGTCCGCGCACACGCTCCACGAAGTCGCACACCGGCTGCGTGTCGAGCACTGGCGCATGCAGCGCGCCGCGGGCATCGATCTCATCCCCTCGAACGACTTTTCGCTCTACGACCACGTGCTCGACACGGCGATGCTCGTCGGCGCCGTGCCGGAGCGCTTCGGGCGTGCAGAGGGTGGCGTTGCGCTCGCGACGTACTTTGCGCTGGCGCGCGGCGCGCAGTCGGAAACGCGCGACGTCGCGGCACTCGAGATGACGAAGTGGTTCGACACGAACTACCACTACATCGTGCCCGAGCTGCACCCTGCAACGCGCTTCGCCCTTTCCTCCACGAAACCGTTCGACGAGTTCATGGAGGCGCTCGACGAGGGCGTGCGCACGCGGCCGGTGCTGCTCGGCCCCGTGAGCTTCCTGCTGCTGAGCCGCTCGACGGACACGTGGTTCGATCCGCTGGAACGGCTGCTCGATCCGCTACTCGAAGTGTACGGCGAGGTGATCGCGCGACTGGGGGAGCTGGGTGCCGAATGGATCCAGATCGACGAGCCGTGCCTGGTGCAGGACCGCTCACCCGCGGAGCTGGCCACGCTCGAGCGCGCGTACACCCGCCTCGCCGAGCACACCGGCCGCACACGGCTGCTCGTGCAGACGTACTTCGACGACGTCGGTGACGCGTATCCGGCTCTCGCGAAGCTGCCCGTCGCCGGCATCGGCCTCGACTTCACGCGCGGCGACAACCTCGCGCTGCTGCGCCGGCACGGCTTGCCGGCCGACAAAATGCTGTCCGCCGGCATCGTCGACGGTCGCAACGTCTGGATCAATGACCTGGGCTCGTCGCTCGCGCTGCTGGACACGATCGGTGAGCACGTCACGACGGACCGTCTCGTCATCGCGCCGTCGTGCTCGCTGCTGCACGTGCCGCTCGACGCGGAGCGGGAGACAGAGCTGGACCCCGAGATCCGGCCGTGGCTCGCCTTCGCGCGACAGAAGCTGGACGAGGTCGCGACGCTGACGCGCGCCGTCAACGATGGACGCGCGGCCGTCGCCGACGAGCTCGCCAGCAACCGCGCGATCCTGCAGGCGCGCGCCACGTCCGGCCGCACGCGCAATCCGGACGTGCGCGCGCGCACGGCCC
>CAYSGF010000217.1:0-50266 GCA_964430275.1 uncultured Gemmatimonadaceae bacterium | reverse complement strand
CGCAGTGGGCGGCGACCCGCTACGGGCACTGCGGGTGGAGTGATTTATACGGGTGAACGGCGGGTGGGCGCCCGAGCTGCGGGTGGGGGTGGGCGTGAGCGTGATGGGTGGGGAAACCAGGGGTGGCACAGCGGGTGGGGGGACTGCGTCGGCGGACCTCACATTCTTTTCCTGATCCTGCCCCGAAAACGTGGACGGTCATGAGAGCCGTGCCTCGAACTCGGCAGGAGACATGTTGCCGAGGGTTGAGTGCCGCCGCGCGCGATCCGGGCGTCCGCCAATGGACCAGGCGATGTCTTCACACTTCGGGGCAAGCGCAAGTTCTCCTCACGATGCTCGCGTCGGGCTCACTCGGATTCGCGGCCCTCACCCGTCTTGATCCCCGACGTTCCCGCACCCCCACGCTCACGCCCACCCACACCCGCCGTCCAGACGCCCACGCCCACCCACACCCGCCGTGCAACGTGCTGTGTTACGAGATCGGCCGGCGCACCCGTACTACGAAGAGGCCTTCACGGATCGACGTGAACACGATCGTTCCGCTCTCGAAGTATGGGTAGTTACTCCAGGAGCCGATGAAGGTCGGCGCGTTCGGCGAATTCGGGACGGAATCGAAGTAGCCGATCTCGCGCGGATTCTGCCGGTCGCTGATGTCGATGATGCGCAGGCCGGACGCATAGTTCGACTCGTACATGGTGTCGCCGCGCACGTACAGGTTGTGATCGATCGCGGACGTCTCACCGAGATACTCACCGACGAATTGCGGATCATCGAGGTCGCTCACGTCCCAGATGATCGTGCGCGTGCGATCGACCACGCCGCTCGCCTCGTCGCCCTCGTCGTTCATGTAGAAGAACTGCTGGTCGTCCGTCAGCCAGCCCTGGTGCGCATACTGTACGTTCGGGTAGGACGCGCTCGAGATCGCAACCGTGCTGTCCTTGTCGGTTACGTCGGCAATGCTCAGTGCCGTTTCGTTGCTGCCGAAGCAGATCTCCCGGCCGCGGTAGTCCTCGTCCGGTCCACTGTACGTGATGCACTGCGCGTCATGCGAGTAGCCAGTGCCCGCATTGCCGGTGGCGGGGTCCGCGAAGCAGCCGGCGAAGGACGGCCGCTTCGGCTCGCGAATGTCGATCATGTGGAGGCCGCCGCCGCACACCTCGCCGCCACTGTTGCTGCCCACCGCGAATGCGAATCCCGATGCTTCATTGATCACGATGTTGTGCGCGCTGAAGATCCGGTCATACACCGTATCCGCAGCGAACGTCTGCGGCTGGTTCACGTCGCGCAGCCGGGTCAGGTCGAAGACCTGCATGCCGTGTGCGCCGGATCCGTCGGCAACGATGTAGGCGTGATCCCGGTATACCTTGATGTCCCGCCATGCATTCGCCTGTGCGCCTTCGGTCATCGGCAGGTCACCGAGATAGCGCGGATTCGACGGATCGGAGACGTCGACGAATGACGTGCCGTTCGTGCGTCCAACGAGCGCATACTCCCGACCGGTCTGGGGATCGGTCCACCCCCAGATGTCATTCAGGTTGACGCCGCGCTCGCCGCCGATGTCCGGGATGGGCAGGAAGGAAAGCAGCTGCACGTCGCCGCCGCACTCGAACAGCTCGGCCTTGCCGCTCGAACATTCCACCACCCCGCCGGTCACGGCCGGAAAGACCTCCGGCGCCGGATCCGCGGTACCACGCACGCTCCACGTGCCGGCCGCATCCCGGGCAAGGAATGCGACGCCGCCATCGCCCTGGTTCGCGCCCGGCAGTGCAGCGACGCCCACGCCGTTGCCGGCTGCAAAGCGGAACGCAAAGCCGGCGGGCGGTGCATCCGCAGCCGGTGAGAATTTGTCGGAGCGCATCCACTCCTCGCGCTCGGTGTCCCAGGCGAAGCGGTAGATCGTTCCGCGGAAGCCGTCTGCGCCGGGCGAAGCGACCCAGAGCTCGTCGCCAACTACACCGAGGGCGGCGCCGAACTGGGAGTTCGAGCTGCCATCCCACGGGAACAGCCGCGTGAACGCGCCCCATCCACCCTGCTGCGGGTTCGGCTCGAACAGGTAGACCGCGCCGGTGCTCTCGTCGCGGCCGGGCGCGCTCGCAATCGCATACTCGCCCAGCAGCGTCACCGCAGTCCCGAGGAGGCTGCCTTCCGACACCGTGCGCGAGACGAGCTTCGCGGTCTCGCTCCAGGTCCCCTCACCCGCACGCGTGTAGAGGTAGGCCGCGCCACGGTCATCTGCCTGCCCCGGTGCGCCGACGATGAGTCGGTCGTCACGAACCGCCACACTCGCACCGAACCGGTCACCGGCCGCCGCATCCGACCCGCTCAGCCTGGCGACCTGCGTCCACGTTCCGCTCTGGCGACGGAACACGTAGGCCGCGCCGGCCTCATCCGCCCCTGCGGCACCGATGACCGCCAGATCCCCGGCGATCGCCAGCGCGCTACCCACCGAATCACCCGGTGCGCGGTCGGCCGGGGTGATCACGCCGGCCCGCTCCCAGCTGCCGCCGCGTCGCTCGAAGACGTAGACCGCGCCACGGCCGTCGTTCTCGCCGGGCCGCGACGCCAGCAGCGTCGCACCGTCTGCCGCGATCGCACTGCCGAAGCGGTCGCCCGGCTGCGCGCCCGGGGCCGTGAGCTGTGCGCGCTCGCTCCACACGCCCGAAGCATCCGGGGTGTACACGTAGACGATGCCGGGGCGGACGATGTTGCTCGGCTCCGCAACGAATACGGCGCCGTCGCCAGCGGCGAGGCCCGAGCCGTAGCCGGCCTGCGCGTGGGCGGCAGCGCTCGCGCCGCCAAGCAGCGCCGAAACGGCCGCCGCCGTCAGAATGTGCCTGATGTGCATGTGCATGGTCCGGGTTCGAGACGTGCGGTGACTCCGCCGTGCGGAGGCCGTCATTCTACGGCGCTGCCACCCACGCCAGCCAGCCGCCGGGGACAGAGCACCACGGGAGGGATACGGACGGTTCCGAACGGACGATGGCCCTGGAACCACCACTGCCTCTCCTCAGGAGCCCGGCGTCCGGCCTGGCAATCTGAGGAGGAAACAGCTCCCGCGGCCGGTCGCCGGCTCCAGGGTCAGGTCGCCGCCGAGAAGCCGCGCCAGCTCGCGGCTGAGCGGCAGACCAATACCTGTGCCGCTCGCATCGGATCGCTGGATGCCGTCGCGCTGAAACAGCTCGAAGATCCGCTCCCGCTCCTCGGTGCCGATGCCCGGCCCCTCGTCCTGTACGACCGTCTCGTAGCCGTCGTGCCGGTGCGCGCAAACAATACGAACGGTCGCGCCATCCGTGAACTTCACGGCGTTGCTCAGGAGGTTGAGCAGAATCTGCCGCACCTTCGCAATGTCCGTCACGATCAGCGCGCGTGCCGACGGCAGCTGAACATCCAGCCTGATGCCTCGGTCCGCGGCCAGCGGCGCGAGCACGCCAACAGCATCACGGATCACGTCGCCCAGGTCCGCACGGTCGGCCGTGACCTCGAGCATGCCCCCGGACGCACGCGTATACGTGAGGATCTGCTCGAGCACGGACACCGTGTGCCAGGCGCTCGTCTTCACCCGCTCGACCTGATGACGCTGCGCTGCCGTCAGTGGTCCACCCAGCTCCGCCGCCAGCATGTCCGCGTAACCAACGATTGCGGTGAGCGGTGTGCGCACCTCGTGGCTCAGCGCCGCGATGAAGCGGCTCTTCGCCGCGTTCGCCTCGTCCCGGTCGCGCGAGCTGTCGCGTACCACCAGCACGACCGCCTCCACTGGACCACACGATGTCCGCACCGGCGTGGCGTCGACTCTCAACCACCTCGACTCCCCATCGGGACGCCGGACTCGCAGGTCGACGCCACTCACGGCCGCGCCCGCCAGAGCACGCCCGAGCGGCGCGGCATCCAACGGCACGCTACCCCCATCGCCATCCGTCACCCGCCATGCACCGAGCGACACCGCATCGCCTACCTCGCGAATGCCGTCGCCCAGGATCCGCACCGCTTCCGCGTTCGCGTACGCGATCCGACCCGAGGGCGCTTCGGCTACCAGCACACCAATCGGCGCATGCTCCAGCGCGCTCATCAGCAGACCCGACATCATCTGCACACTCATCAGCCACCTGCGGAAAACAAAAACAGCGCCCTCGGCGTGTGCCGCGGCGCTGCGGTGCGGTCGACCGTCCCGGTCGCCACACCCGCCAAGCTAGAGAGACGGCCGCATCACCGGCAACCCCGGGAACCGGGACGTCCGTCCACCGATCCCGTACGTCTGTCCGCTCCACCCTCCCTTCATCCCTGTCCCCTGTTCGCCCCGCTCCGTTCCCAGTAACAATTCCGGGGAAGACTTCCGGGGAGGGTATGATGGCACAGGACGACCTGCAGCTCCTGCAGGGGACGCTCGACGTGCTCGTGTTGAAGACACTGAGCTGGGAGTCGGCACACGGGTATGCGATTGCGCGCTGGATCAGGGACACGACGGGCGGCGAGTTGCAGGTGGAGGATCGGGCGCTGTACGTGTCGCTGCACCGCATGGAGGAGCGCGGCTGGATCGATTCCACGTGGGGCGTATCAGAGAACAATCGACGTGCGAAATACTATCGGCTGACGGCGGAGGGCCGGCGGCAGCTTCGGCGTGAGCAGCACCGCTGGCAGCGCTATGCTGCAGCGGTGTTCAAGGTTCTCGATGCAGCGCGGGCAGGTTGATCATGACGTGGAAGAAGGGGATCGGGCGTCAGGTGAAGCTGCCGGTCGGGCAGCGGAATCTCGAGCGGGACGTGGAGGACGAGCTGCGCTTCCATGTGGAAGCGCGCATCGCGGAGCTGGTTGCCGGCGGGGAACCGGAGGCGGGTGCGCGCGCGCGTGCAGAGCGCGAGTTCGGCGACCTGGGCGCGGCGCGCCGTGAGCTTATGGCGATCGATCGGCGGCGGGCACGGGACGAGCAGCGGGCCGAGTGGCTGGCGGAGCTGCGCCAGGACGTGCGCTTCGCCCTGCGGACACTGCGCCGCGCGCCGGGCTTCACGCTGACGGCCGTGGGCACGCTCGCTCTCGCGATTGCGATCACGACAGCGCTCATTGCTGTCGTCGATGCAACGCTGCTACGACCGCTGCCGTTCGCGGATGCGGACGATCTGGTCATGCTGAATGGGGTGGCCGGGCCGGAGCGTGACGTACGCGGAGCGTCCTATCCGGAGGTTCGCGACTGGGGGGAGCTGACGAGCAGCTTCACGGCCGTGTCGATCCACGACGCGGCGCCCTACAACCTGGCGGACAGGGCAGGCGCCGAGCAGGTGACGGGCGAGATGGTCTCCTCGAGCTACTTCACGCTCCTGCGTCTGCGTCCGCAGCTCGGTCGGCTGCTGGAGCCGGCGGATGACGTGATCGGGGCTGCTCCGGCTACCCTGATCTCGCACGACCTGTGGACCCGCCGGTACGCGGCGTCACCGGATGTCATTGGCCAGGCGGTGCGCATCGACGGCAGGAGCGCGACGATCGTCGGCGTACTGCCCCGCGGATTCCGCGGCCTGTCCATGGACGTGGATCTGTGGATCACGCTGCCCCCGTTCGGACCGGACGCAGTGGACAGTCGTGGCGGGCGCTGGCTCGGCGCGCTCGCGCGCCTCGCGCCCGGGGTGTCGCAGGCGCGGGCACAGGCGGACGTCGAGAGTGCTACGCAGCAGCTCGAGCGGCTGTACCCGGAGACGAACACGGACCGGCGGGCCGACGTGGTGGCGCTTCGTGACAGCTATCTCACGGGTGCACGCGCACTCGACGATACCCGAGCCCTGCTCCTCACGGTCGCCGGTGCGGTCCTCATGCTCCTGCTGATCGCTTGCGTCAACGTGACCAACCTCCAGCTCGTCCGTGGCCTGTCGCGTGCGGGAGAGGTGGCAGTGCGCTATGCGCTCGGCGCTGGCAGGAGCCGTGTCATCCGTCAGCTGATGACGGAGGCGATTGTGCTCGCGCTGGCCGGCGGCGTGATCGGCATCATGCTCGCCGCAGTCGCGACCCGATCTCTGCTCGCACTGCTGCCCGCTGACGTGCTGCCGCCGTATGCCTCGATCGACATTGACGCCCGTGTCGTGTTCTTCGCACTCGTGCTCGTCACCGCTGCGGGCGTGCTCTCCGGTCTCGTGCCCGCCCTGCGCAGCACGCGCGCCGGGCTGGCCGCCGACCTGCGCGGCTTCGATCGCACTGCGGGCGCAGGCGGCCGGCGTGCCCGCCTGCAGCGCGGGCTCGTCGCGGCGGAGGTCGCGCTCGCGCTGAGTCTGATGGCGGGCGCCGCCCTCATGATCCGCAGCCTGCAGGCGCAGCTGGCAATCGATGCGGGCTTCGATGCGCGCAATGTCATGGTCGGTCGCGTCATGCTGCTCGGCGAGGAGTACGACACGGACGGACGCAGACGCTTCGTCTCGGCCGTGCTCGAGCGCCTGGAACGAGATCCGGAGGTCGAGCACGCGGCCATCACGACGGACGCGCCCCTGCGCGGCTACACCTCCGCATCCATCCTGGAGCTGCCGGATCGTCCGGACGACGCGATCCGCTACTATCGGCACATCGTCACACCGGAATACTTCGACGCCCTGGGCATCGAGATCCTGCGCGGGCGCGGCTTCACGGACGCGGATCGCGACGACTCACCACCGGTGGTCGTCGTCAGCGAGGCGTTCGCGGTACGCCTGTTCCCGGCCGGCGATGCCGTCGGCCGTAGCCTCCTGTTTTCGGCGCAGGACACGCTCACGATCGTGGGCATTGCCGAGAACGTGCGTCAGCGTGATCTGACGACGAGCCTGTTCGACCCGGGCGAGGACCCGGACGTCTACTTCGCGTTCGCACAGCTGCCGCGCGGGGGGCTGGACATCGTCGTGCGGGGTGAGCGTGCGGTGCCGTCCGCGCAGCTGCTCGCGGATGCCGTGCGCACCGCCGCTCCTTCGATTCCGCTCTTCCAGGTGCAGTCGCTGCAGGCGGCGCACGATGAGCAGACCGCGAATGCGCGCTTCGGCTCCATGCTGCTCACTGCGCTCGGAATCCTGGCGCTGCTGCTCGCCGCGGTCGGATTGTACGGCGTGATGGCGTTCCTCGTGCAGACGCGTCGTCGTGAGATCGCCGTGCGTATCGCACTCGGCGCGCGACCGGAGAACGTCGTTACGATGGTCGTCGGGCAGGCCCTCGTCGTAGTCGCCGTCGGTGCCCTCGCCGGCGTCGTGATCACCCTGGCGGCCGGCCGGCTGTCTGCCACCCTGCTTTATGGCGTCGCACCAACGGACCTGGCCAGCCTGGCCGCCGTGACTGCGACCCTCACGGCAACCGCCGCGCTCGCAGCGCTCATTCCCGCGCGGCGCGCCGTGCGCACCACGCCGCAAACGGTCCTGCGCGAATGATCGACGCTCGGTCTCGCGGCAGGGAACAAAAAAAACGGGAGCGGCTTACTTGCCGCTCCCGTATCTCGTTCTCAGCGCGCCGACAGCTATGCGGCGTTTCGTCCGCGACCGCCGCGACGCCTGCGCCGGTGCGGCTGCCTGCGGGCTTCGGCGGGCGGTTGCTGCTGCTCCCTGCGCGGCTTCGCGCGTGCCGCGCGTGCGGCGGCAATGCGCTCGCGCAGCGGTACTTCGAGCTGCTCCTGCTCGCGGGCATGGTAATCGAAGCCGTCGACCGTGCGGCGGGCCAGGCGCGAGGAGAGTCGCCGCTCGATGTCGCGCAGCAGCCCTTCTTCCTCGGGCGCAACGAACGTGTAGGCGTCACCTGTCGCATCCGCGCGTGCGGTCCTACCAACGCGATGGATGTAGTCATCGGCAGCGGCAGGCACGTCGAAGTTGACCACGTGCTCGAGGGCAGTGACGTCGATGCCACGCGCGACCACATCGGTGGCGACGAGCACGCGGAACGTGCCGTCGCGGAAGCCGGCGAGTGCCTTCGTGCGCTGCGCCTGGCTGCGATTGCCGTGGATCCGCTCGCATTCGATCCCCGCGCGGCTCAGCTTCTCCGCCACGCGGTTCGAGCGGTGCTTCGTGCGGCAGAAGACGATGGCATTGCCGATCTCGTCCCGGCGCAGCAGCTCGATGAGCAGATCGACCTTGCGCGCACTCGGCACCGGATAGACCGCCTGCGTGATGCCGGCAGCGGGTGCTGCCTTGCGTTCGAGGTTCACGGTCGCCGGCTTGACGAGCAGCTCGCGCGCCAGCGTACCGATCGCGGGCGGCATGGTCGCCGAGAAGAAGAGCGTCTGGCGCTCCCGCTTCGGCAGGCGCTGCAGGACCCGGCGGATCGCCGGCAGAAAGCCCATGTCGAGCATCCGATCGGCCTCATCGAGGACGAGCGTGTCAATGCCCGCCAGCGCTGCGTAATCGTACTGCATGTGGTCGAGGAGGCGGCCCGGCGTGGCAACAATGATGTCCACGCCGCGGCGGAACGCCTGCTCCTGCGGGTTCATTCCCACGCCACCGTAGACGGCGGCAGCGCGCACGCGCACATGCGTCGACAGCTGCTCCACGTGCTCGACGACCTGCATCGCGAGCTCGCGGGTAGGAACCAGCACGAGCGCGCGCGTCGTACCGCACTGCAGCCCCTGCAGTCGGTGCAGCATGGGCAGCACGAACGCTGCCGTCTTGCCGCTGCCGGTCGATGCACAGGCGAGCACGTCGCGGCCCGCCATGGCGAGCGGCAGTGCATCTGCCTGGATCTGTGTCGGTGTGGTGAAGCCGAGGTCGGCGAGCGCCTGGAGCAGGCGAGCGTCGAGGCCGAATCCGTTGAAATCCGTGGTCACCCGTTCAGTCGTACCCACTAGCGTCGCACCGGCCGCTGCGTGTCACCCGCCTTGTAGCGATAGGTGATGCGCCCACGCGAGAAGTCATACGGCGAGACTTCCACTGTCACCCGGTCTCCGACCAGTACCCGGATGCGGAACTTCGACATCTTGCCCTTCGCGTAGCAGAGGATCGTGTGCCCGTTCTCGAGCTCGACCCTGAAGTTCTGATCCGGCAGCACCTCCCGCACCACGCCTTCCAGCTCAATCGATTCCTGTTTTGCCATTCGCTTCCCTTCGTTGCCTGCGAACAAAGCCGCCCGCGAGTCGTTGCCTTCACGGAAGGCAGACCGCGGGCGACCAGAGCGGATTCTCCACTCGAGCCCTTAAGCTAACAGATTTCGCCGTTTTATGCAGGTGGCGCGCTGAATTCCTCTGCGGGAGAGCGCCTCCTCCCGCCCATCCGCCCGGGCGCCCGGGCATCCGGCGCGCCTGTTGCACTCCAGCCGTCGCCCCTTGACTGAAGCCCCGGAGGATCTATGAGCAGACTCGAGCAGATGCTGGACACCCATCCCCATCCCGCTGGCCCGAACGGCGCCGAGGCGCTGCGCTGCATCGAGGCGTGCATGGAGTGCGCAGAAACCTGCACGGTGTGCGCGGACGCGTGCCTGGAGGAACCGAACGTCCAGCAGCTGGTCACGTGCATCCGGCTGAATCTGGACTGTGCGGAAGTCTGTCGCGTGACTGGCACGCTCATGACGCGCCCCAGCCATCGTGACGCTCCGGCCCTGCGTGCCCAGCTTCAGGCATGTGTCGAGATCTGCCGCGCATGCGGCGACGAGTGTGCCCGACACGGCGAGCACATGGAGCACTGCGCCATCTGCGCGGAGGCGTGTCGCAGCTGTGCGGAAGCGTGCGAGGCGATGATGGGCGCGCTCGTGCCCTAGCCGTCCGGACGCGCTGTCAGCCGGGCGCGCCCTGCCGTGCCGTCCGCGAGCGCCTGCTCCAGCGCGCTCGCGGTGGTACGCGGGACTGCCGCGACGTAGCGCACCTCCACTCCGTAGTGTTCCTCCACAACATCGGCCTGGACCTCGACGAGTAGGCGCTTGAGCAGCTCGACATCGGCGTACCCGACCGTGATCTGGAAGGTGATCCGGTCGATCTGGAGGGTTGTGGGCAGGGTGTCGAGGGCATGCTGAACCGCGCCGCCGTAGGCGCGCACGAGTCCGCCCTTGCCCAGCTTCACGCCGCCGAAGTAGCGCGACACGACCGCCGCGATCTCGCCCACACCGGAATGCATCAGGACGTCGAGCATCGGCCGGCCTGCGGTGCCGTGCGGTTCGCCGGCGTCGCTCATGCCGATGTGCGCGGTGCTGCCCGGCGGGCCGGCCACGAATGCCCAGCAGCTATGTGTAGCGTCCGGGTAGTCGGCGCGGACTGATTCGATCAGCGCCCGTGCGTCCTCCACGCTCGCTGCGCGGCCGATCGTCGCAATGAAGCGGCTGCGCTCGATCGACTGCTCGGTGCGGTGCGTCTGCGCCGGGACCGGGTAGCCGGCGTCACTCACCGCGAAACCCCTAGGGCCGCCCCGGCGCGCCGACCGCGCGTAGCAGGAGCTGACCGACCTCGTCGTTCCGCAGCCAGCCGCCGAACGCCTCGGCGCCCGGACCGCCGGCGAAAACCGGGACCATCGACGCGGTGTGGCCGCTCGTGCTGTACGATCCGGTCAGCCCTGCATCACGGCGGATCCGCAGCGAAAGCCCTCCCGTCTCGTGATCACCGGTCACGACAATCAGGGTTTCCGGCCGCCGCTGCTGATACTCGAGCGCGACGGCGACCATCGCATCCAGTTCGCGCATGCCACGAACCAGCGCGTCCATGGGCACGTTCGAGTGGCCGAGATCATCCGTGTCCTCGTTTTCGAGCAGCAGGAAGAAGCCGTCCGGATCACGGTCGAGGATGGCGAGGGCCGTGCGCGCCATGTCGGGCAGAGTGGGTCGCAACGTCGCATCGGGATAGGTGGTCGAATCCGCGAACAGGCCGAGCAGTCGCTCGGTCGCCGCGACATCGATGTTCGCGAACTCGTCGGGTGTGCGGACGACCGTGTAGCGCGCGCCCATCTCGCGTACCAGGTCGCGCCCGTCCGGTCGTCGCGTGAAGAACGAGGTGCCGCCGCCCAGCAGGACTTCGATCTCCCTGTCCGCGTACTGCGCCGCGATGCCGTAGCGATCGTACCGACTCGGCACATGGGCACCGAAGGCGGCTGGCGTGGCATCCGTGATGTGCGTCGTCGTCACCATGCCGGTGGCCATGCCGCGCGCTTCCGCAGCCTCCAGCACGCTCGTGCGCGGGACGGAGTCCCCGCTCATTCCGATCATCGTGTAGCCGGTGCGCTCGCCAATGGCGTACGCGGTGCCACTCGCGCCGCTGTCGGTCGTGTTCGGACAGATGCACCGTGTATCGACCAGCCCGATCTCCGGCAGCCGGGCCACCGCGAGCGGTGCATCATCCGCCAGGAGGGTCGCACTCCATTGCGCGAGTCCGGTCCCGTCACCGATGATCAGAATGACACGGCGCGCAGCGCTTTCTGCGGGCGCAGGCTGGCTCGCGTGTGCTGTGCACCCTGCTGCAGCCGCGATCGTCAGGATGAACAGCCATCTCGTTGCCTGCTTCAGCTCGCGCACGTCATGCTCCCTCTCCTGTCAGCGCACGGTCCCTCTCGATGCCGCAGTCTACCGACGACCGGGCACCCGGACCAGTGCACGTCAGGGTGAGCTCGTCTCCGAAATGTCGTCCTCTGTGCCCGACATGCCGTCCGGCCCACTGCTCCAGACGATGTAGCTGCCGCCAGCCACGTCGTAGCCGTAGTCGAAGCCGTCGAAGGGATCTGCCGGCGGCGGTGCCCCGTGCAGCGTGGTCCAGCGCTCGATCAACTCGCCACCATTGGCCGGCAGCGCGCGCCCGGCTGCAATCTCGTCGTCCAGGAAGGCGGCGAGCGCGCTGAGATCGGACGTCGCCGCGAGCGTCAGTGCATTCTCGTCCGCCGCGCCCGGTACGGTGCTCTCGGTGTGCTGCTGCAGGACCAGCTGGCTCGCGCTCTGAAACGCCCGCACACCGGCGACTCCGACGGCGAGTGTGCCGAGCACGAGCAGGAGCATGATCCCGACGGCGCGCGGTGCGCCACTCCCCACACGCTGGCCAAGGCCGAGTGACGGCTCCAGTGCGACCAGCCTGCGCGCGAGCGGCGGGTGAGTGGACAGCCATTCACCAATCGTCATCCAGCCGCTCGCCAGGTGCACTCGCTGCGCGACCATCGCTTCACGGTTCACCTGTCGGCCGTACTGCCCGCCAGCGGCGAGGATCGTCAAACCGAGCAGCGCGCCGTCCGTGTCCGTCGCGCCGGCCAGGCCGATGCGATCGCACGTGTACTCCCGTGCCCGCGACAGCGCCATTGCAAGGAACGGGACGATCATTGCCGGCATCGTAAGCCAGCGCCAGCGCAGGTGCCCCGCACGAATATGCCCGAGCTCGTGCGCGATGATCATGTCCCGCGCAGCCTCGTTCGAGCCGCATGCCTCCAGCAGGTCGGAGAACAGCACGATCATGTTCGAGCGAAAAAAGCGCGTTGCGAACGCGTTGAGCGAGCCACTCGCCTGCATGAGATACGCTTCCGGAACGCGCTCCAGTCCCATGCGCGAGCACAGGAGGACGACGCGCTCATGCAGCTCGGGCAACTGGTTGGGGCCGAGCCGCACACCGCTGCCGCGTACATGGCTCACGAAACTGAGGTGCAGGACGAACCAGAACGCAGCCAGCACTGCCGCGTACGCTGCACCGATGATGGACACGATGAGCAGCACTCAGATCGGCAGTGCGACGAGGACTGCAAAGGCGAAGAGCGGAATCTCGCTCGGCCAGCGGTCCAGGTGAATGCGTTCGTGCATCACCGTACGACTCGACGTCATGGTCGTGCTCATGAGTGGCTCTCCAGCGTGATCAGGATCCCATCGTCAGGACCGCAGGCCGCACAGGCCCCGGTGGGTATGGATGCATGAAGTTGACTGAGCGCCGGAGCGTCCGGGCGTACGGCGGGAGGGGAGACGACCGCACCTACTCTAGGCCGCTCCCGGCGGCTTGGCCAGAGTCCAATGTCGGTGTCGGTACTCTGTGCTGCATGGTGGAACCGTTGTAGCCGGTCGACGTCCCGGACACGACGCTGCTCACGCACCGAAACGTGCGACGTTGCATACACATGCGGTGCTCCACCGGTCGGGGAACGGGGCTTGCCCGCCTTCCCGGGATAGCCCCAGCACCAGGCTTATGCCATTCCGATGGAGGAATCTCGATGAGCAGCGTCGCACGAATGCGTATCGGCGTGATACGCGTGTTGCTGATCTCGCTGACGGCCACTGCATGCGACGAGGCTGTCAGCGTCACCGGCGATTTCGATCCGCGCGGAGCGGCAGACGCAGTGGAGACGATCACAGCGGTCGGCTCGCAGGCGAAGGATGCATTCGCCAGCCTGGAACTCGCTGCCCCGCAGGTATTCCCGGATGCATCTGCGGCGGCCCTGCTGCCGGCTGATGCGCGGCTGCTCACCTCGGCGAACGCGCTGCAGTTCGCCGGTGTCTATGCCGCGCCGTTCTTCCCGGCAAACTACCTCGGCGTCACGTTCGTGTACGATGTCATCGCAGGCGCGTACGTCGCCGGCGAGCAGACGGGTGCGCCGGCAGACGGCGTGCGCATCCTCTACTACGCCGTCGACCCGATCTCCGGGCGCCCCACACTGCCACTCAACGCACTCGGCTACGTCGACCTGCGCGACCTCGGCGGCGCCAGTTCCGAGCGCATGGGGATTCGCATCATCCAGACGAGCGGCGCCAGCGACGTCGCACTCGCGGACTACTACATCGATGTCGCCGTCACGCAGACGCCGACCGCCGCAGGCGTCATCATGAGCGCCCCGGGTTTCCTCTCCGACGGCACCGACATGCTCGACTTCTCGCTGCACCAGCAGATCGCCGTGAGCGAGTCGGAGATCCGGATCGAGCAGGATCACACGATGGGCCTGGCAGGCGGGCCGAGCATCGGGTTCGACGGCACGCTGATCTCGGACTTCGAGACGCAATCCGCGACCTATGCCATGGTCTCCGTCATCGAGGACGGGCCGAATCGTGTAGTCTTGGACGTGGAGATCGTCAACGAGGTCCTGGCGGGCGAGATCCGGCACAACGGCGTGATCGTCGCCATCATCGGCGGGACGACGCACGCTCCTACGTTCACGGGCGCGGATGGCCAGCCGCTCGATGACGCAGCGCGCGTCAACATCCGGAACCTGTTCGATGGGATCGACCCGCTGCTCGAGCTGGCCGCGAGCGTCTTCGCGTTCGGCAGCCCCTGAGCGAGGAGCCCAGAACGATTGACCAGCGGCCCGGCGATCTGCACCTTTGAGCCATGGACCTGATCTGGTTTCATCGCGTGCTGATCGCCGCCGCCATCGCGTTCTTCGCAGGCTTCGGCCTCTGGGAGCTCGCCCTCTACCGCGCCGGCGGCAGTGTAACCGCGCTGCTGCTGGGCGCAGGGTCTCTGACCGCAGCCGTCCTGCTGGCCGTCTACCTGCGCCGCCTCCGCCAGATCCTCAAGCTCCCACGGTAGCGCCCCCGCACTCCGCACTCCGCATTCCGAGAATCCGCACTCCGGCCGTCACCGAAACAACTCCAGCGTCTCCTCGGCAGGATGCCACACGCAGGTATGCAGCGGCGTATCCCGCGCCGTAAACGCCCGTCCGGGACTTCCCCGCAGTTCGGCAACGAGCTCCGAAAAGCGCTCCAAACAGTCCATTTCGTAGACCACGACGAACTCCTGGTCCTGCAGGCCGAAGGAATAGAGGAGGAGTTGGGAGACGTCGGTGTATTGCTTGCCGATGCGGATATGGTCGCTCATCATCGCCTGACGCTCCTCGCGCGACGTCAGGTACCAGTCAGCCGTTTTCGTGAATGGGTAGATGACGAGGTAGCTGCGACGCGCAGCGGCCGGATCCATGGCCTGTGCGGAGCGCCGCGCCGCGCTGTACTGCGAGGAGCGTGAGTAGCCCCAGAGCGTCGTGGTCAGTTCGAGGTAGCGCCGGCAGGAAGCCATCGCGGCCGCGAACGCGGTGAAGAAGCGTGCTGCCGCGTCCGGGCTGTCGGCGGGCAGCCAGCTCCACGCACACAGGTCGGCTGTGCTGCCGGCGGGAAAGACCTGGTAGAGGTGGAATGCGCCAGCCGCGCGCCGTGTCCCTTCATGCCACCGCTGCTGAACATCAAGGCGGTCCGCGGCGCTCAGCTCCCAGTACGCGGGGGTGAATCGCAGCAGCGCAAAGTGGCTGAGCGCGCGCGGCGTCGCTTCGCTCATGGTGTCATGCGAGTCAGACCATACAGCAGTGCTGCGAGGTCGCTGGTCTCACCGGGTCACCGGCCCGGAGGCGGGTGTGCCCGTCGTATCGACAGCGACCTCGTCACCGTCATGCGCGAGCTCCTCCTCGAGGTCGTGGTGACGGAGGTCGTGCATCAGCTTCGGGTGGCGTCGCATCAGGAAGATGCCCATGCCCGCCGCCGCGATCAGGTTGGCGATCAGGATGTTCCACCACGAGAGCGTATCGAGCAGCCAGCCGGAGACGATCGCGAGCAGACCGATGGAGAACGCCTCGAAGACGAAGAACAGCAGGACGCCACCCAGCAGCACGACCTCCGACACTTCCTCGGCGGCAGCGAAGATTGCCGCCGCGACCAGGCCGGTGACGAGGAATGCGAACACGTGCACGACACTGTAGCCGAGGATCGGTAGCGCCGCGATCTCGATTTCCGCTGCGCTGCGTGCCCCGCCGAGCATGGCGGAGCCGAGTGCGGCAGGGGTGAACAGCGGTCGACCGGCTGCGAGGTCGACAACCAGGAACCAGACCGCGACCAGCACGGCGCCAACCAGACCGGCGAGCAGCCCTTCACGGATCATGCTGTACTCTGCCAGGGTCTCCCGCCAGTTCACTGCTGTCGCGCCGCCCAGCACGGTCAGTGCGACGAGAAGCGCGACACCCGCGATCAGGTTGCCGGTAAGAAGCGCCGGCCAGCCGAGCGAATCGACGACATCGACGCCCGTGATCAGGACGCTCCCGTAGAATACCAGATCGAAGAGCAGGAAACCGAGTGCTATACCGAGCAGGATCGGCGGCACCGCGTCGAGACGCTCCACGAATGCAGCGGTCGCGATGCCGATCACGATGAAGACGAGGTAGTGCACCACCGTGTACAACGCGACGGCGCCGGCGCCGAAGCCGGCCTCGCCGGCGCCAAAGAGCACGCGCGAAAGAAACGCGGGCGTGCGGAACGGCTCGCCGGCGAGGAGGTCGATTCCGAGGAACCACGCCGCGACTGCGGTTGCCGCGACTGCGCCTGCAATCGCACCACGCCGGATCCGCCTTGCCGGTGATGTCATGTCGTCTCTCCCTTGCCGCCGGCGCTTGCGCGTCGGCTGTCGCGGTCGATGCGCCATTCGCGCACGACGTACGCTGCAATGCCGATGCCCAGCAGGACCGGAATCGAGGACAGCAGCACACCCGCCCAGAACATGCCGTGCATCAGGCCGTGGTCCATGTCAGAACTCCGTCAGGACGGCCGCCACCAGGATCAGCGCAAGTGGCAACGGCACGAGCACCATCAGGTACAGGCGTTTCGGCTCGTATCGGAGGTGCATGTAGTAGAGCGCCACCAGCATTGCCTTCCAGATCGCAAGCGCCAGCAGGATGAGGATCGTGATGACCTCGCTGAATCCAAGGAAGGCTACGCCCAGCTCGATCGCGGTGAGCACGGCGAGCCCGATGAACACGGTCATGTACTTCGGCTGTGGCCGGTCCGCTGCCTGGGCATTCGGCGCAGCCGGGTCCACCATGGCGTTATGCATGTCTCCCCCGTCTCAGATCAGGTAGACGATCGTGAACAGAATGATCCAGACCAGGTCCACGAAGTGCCAGTACAGGCCCATGATCTCGACACCGCCGTGGTTCGTGGCCGTGTATCGGCCGCGGAACGCCTGGAATACCGTCCACCACAGGCAGAGCACACCGATGCTGACGTGGGCGCCGTGGAATCCGGTCATGGTATAGAACGTCATGCCGTATAGCGGAGCACCCTCGGCTGCATAGGCTGCCGCGCTCGGCACAAAGCCGTGCTCGATCAGCTTCGCGTACTCGTAGATCTGGACACCCACGAAGAACATGCCGAGCACGGCAGTCGCGATCAGCCACAGTCGCAGGCCGCGCTGGTCGCCATGCTCGATCGCGGCGAACGCCTTCACCATGGTGACACTGCTGCAGATCAGCACGAACGTGTTGAACGCCGTGAGGGGCACGTTCAGCACCTGTCCCGGCTCGGCAAAGGCGTCCGGATGCGCGGCCCGCAGGATGATGTACGCACCGATCAGGCTCGTGAAGAACATGACCTCGGACAGCAGGAACACCCACATCCCGAGCTTCAGGTTGTAGACGCCCGCACCGGGCATCGGCGCACGCTGATCCAGGGCGATACTCGCGCTGTGGCTCATCTCGGCTCCTGTCGGTCAGTGCGCAGGAATGACGTCGCCGCGCGCCTCGTCCGGCGTGGGCGGTACGTTCTGGGGCAGATAATCCTCGGTCACGTCCGGCAGGCTGTACTCGTACGGCCCACGATGCACCGTGGGCATGGCCGCGAAGTTGCCATGCGGCGGTGGCGACGGCACCGTCCACTCGAGCGAGTTCGCCTTCCACGGGTTCATCTCCGCGCGACGTCCGCGGAACAGGCTCCAGATGAAGTTGAACGCGAAGATGAACTGCGTGCCGATCAGCAGGAACGCCGAGATCGTGATGAAGCGATTCGTTTCCTGCATGGGCACGATGTGCGAGTACTGGAGCGGGTCGTAGATCCGGCGCATCATCCCGCCGATCCCCAGCTGATGCATCGGAAAGAACGTGGCATTGAAGAACAGCAGCGTCAGCCAGAAATGAATCTTGCCGAGCGGCTCGCTCATCATCCGCCCGAACATCTTGGGATACCAGAACGTGATTGCACCGAACAGCGCGAACAGGCTGCCGCCGAACAGCACGTAGTGGATGTGGGCCACCACGAAGTACGTGTCGTGCAGGTAGATGTCCACCGGTGTCGAGGCTACGAACACACCCGACAGGCCGCCGATCACGAACATGGCGACGAATGCGACTGCATTCAGCATCGGCACGTGGAAGTGAAGATCGCCCTCCCACATGGTCGCGAGCCAGTTGAACGTCTTGATCGCGGACGGCACCGCGATCACCATCGTCGTGAGCATGAACGTCAGGCCGAGTGCGGCGTTCATGCCGCTCTGGAACATGTGATGCCCCCACACGATCCAGCCGAGGAACGCAATCGCCGCGATCGCGAGCACCATCGCCTTGTAGCCGAAGATCGGTTTGCGCGACCCCGCGGCGATGATCTCCGACGTGAATCCCATCGCCGGCAGGATCAGGATGTAGACCTCCGGATGCCCGAAGAACCAGAACAGGTGCTGCCAGAGCAGCGGCTCGCCGCCGACGTCCGGCCGGAAGAAGCCCGTACCGATCGTCTGATCGAACAGCAGCATGATCAGCGCACCCGTCAGGACCGGCACGGCCAGCAGGATCAGGATGGCCGTGATGAACAGCGACCACGTCGCCAGCGGCAGCCGGAACCACGTCATCCCCGGCGCTCGCATGTTGATGACGGTGGTGATGTAGTTCACCGATCCCATCAGCGAGGAGAACCCGAGAATGATGAGACTGATGAGGAGGATCTGCTGACCCGCGTACACACCGCTGTACTCGGACACGGCGCTGAGCGGCGGATACTGGGTCCAGCCCGCCGCGGAATGGCCGCCCGGCACGAAGAAGCCGACGAGCAGCAGCCCACCCGCAGCGAACGCGGTCCAGAACGAGGCCATGTTCAGCTTGGGGAAGGCCATGTCGGGAGCACCGACCTGGAGCGGGATCAGGTAATTCGCGTACACCCCGACGAGCAGCGGCATGATCGCGAAGAAGATCATGATCGTGCCGTGCATCGTCACCGCCGAATTGTAGAACTCCGGCAGGATGATGCCTCCCGGTGCGCGCGTCTCCCCGAGAATGGCACCGCCGGGCATCGCCTCGCTGGGATAGCCGAGCTGCCAGCGCATGATGCCGGCAAGGATGCCGCCGAGGAGGAGAAACAGCAGGCTCAGGAACAGGAACTGGATGCCGATGATCTTGTGATCGGTCGAGAAGATGTAGCGCCGCACGAACGAACGGTCATCGTGCCCCGTCACATGGCCTGGCGCATCCAAGACTGCCGCATTCTGCATCCCGGCATCCTCCTATTGATGAGTGTGCTGCGCCGCAGCGACGTCGGTCGCGGGTTCGGCCTGCGCGTCGACGGCACGTGCCGGCAGGGAGCTCTCGGGTGCGTCTGCTGCGAGCCGCTCAGCGCTCGCGTGCCAGGTGTCGAATGCGAGGGCATCGACCACTTCGACGGTGCCGCGCATCCGGTAGTGGCCGAGGCCGCACAGCTCCGCACAGCCGAGCACGTATTCGCCGACCGTCGTCGCTTCGAACCAGATGGGAATGCTCATCCCTGGCACCGCGTCCTGCTTCACGCGGAACTCGGGCAGGAAGAAGGAGTGGATCACGTCCTCGGCCTCCAGCATCACGTGCACCGGTCGGCCGACAGGGATCTGCATCGTGTTCCGGCTCGTGAAATCGTCGCCCGTGCCCAGCTGTCCGTCTGCTCCCGGATAACGCACGTCCCACTCGAACTGCCTGGCGGTCACTTCGATCTGGAGACCGGGCGGCGGGAAACGATCAGGGTTCCGCAGGTCCATCCAGGGTCCCATGCTGACGGCCGCAATCAGGATCACGATCAGGAACGGCACCGTGGTCCAGACGACCTCCAGCCGGTTGTTGGCTTTGACGTGCCGCGCTCGGCGTCCCGGCTTGTGGCGGTAGCGGAGCACGAAGACGAGCAGCGTCGTTTCGACCGCCACGAAAACGAACCCGGTGATCCACAGGATCAGCATGAAGATCCCGTCGATCTGCCCGGCGTAGGTCGAGACGCCCTGCGGAAACCAGTGCAACATGATCGTTCCGTTCGTCAGTGGTGGGCGTGCAGGTCGATCGGCTCACCGAGCGGCACGACGGCGACCTGAGTGTCGTCGAACGTGAGCTCCACCTCCTCGGTCTGCTGCGCTGCGACGGTCACCTGCATGGTTTGCGTGCCCAGCCGCTCGTGCCAGGCTTCTACCGTGTACGTGCCGGGTGGCAGCCCCTCGAGCTGGAACGTGCCGTCGTCGCCCGTCACGGCGAAGAATGGATGGTCGACGACGCCGATGTAGGCGTTCATCCAGCCGTGCACTTCGCAGGTCACCGGGATCATGACCTCCTGCTGTGCGAAGGAGCGGCGCGACTCCATGTTCGTCGGCTGCCCCATGTTGAAGCCGCGGTTCGTCTCCGGCTGGGCATTCACGTTGTGCAGCAGGCCATCGCTGTTGCGAACGACGATGTCTTCGCCGGCCCGCACGCCGAGTACATGGGGCTCGTAGACGCAGCCGTCCTGGTCGAGCACGACTTCCTCGTTCGAGGCCGGCCACGACCGATCCGGCAGGCCCTCCTTCACGTACACGAACACGTTGCCGAGACCACCGTCGTCACCAACTACGACCGCGTGCTGTGTCGGCTGCCCGTCGTGCTTCTCGGCGCAGGTCGGCTCGGCACTCATGTCGATCGGCTCTTCCGCCGGCGGTGTGCCGGTGAAACGAATCACGCCGGCAATGGTCGCAGCCTCGGCCGGATCGACCGCCGGTGCAGCGGACTCCGTGGACGCGGTGCCGGTATCCTGGCCTCCCTGGTCTCCCCCACAGGCGGCGAGCGCGATGAAAAGCAAGGACGAGCAGAATCGATTGGTGCGCATGTTCAAGCTCCCGGTAGCGTGAGGCGTGGTCATTCGTGTGAACTGGACGATGTACTGCGCGCATGCTGCTTCTGCGCACGCAGCACGACGATGATGCCGAGAAGTGCAGTCAGGGCGGCTGCAATGATGGGCGCGATGTAGACGCCCGCGGCCACCGGCTGCTCCAGGTAGAGGAAGTACCAGGAGCCGACGGCGCCGCGCGTGTCCGCCTCCCCGTTCGATCCGTCCCAGGCGTAGAATGCGATCGGGGTCACGGTTGCCGTGCGGAAGACCGTGCGGGCGACCGTGTCCTGCGGGACGAGCGCGCGGCGCAGCAGCAGCTCCCAGCGACCATCCGTGAACCGCGCCTCCGCCTGCACCGGCGTGCCGTCCGCCGCGAGCGGTTCGCGCGTCATGAGGCCGCGCGCGATGCTCTCGCTCACGCCGCCTGCGCTGCTCCACTCCCAGACGTATACCGGGCGAGCGGCGTCGCCCATGAGGAAGTAGGGCAGGTCGCGCCCCTGCTCAGTGGTCGGCGCGAGCTGGACGGCGAACGCGTCGGGCAGGGCACCCGTCGAAGGCGTGGCGTCCTGCGGTTCCATGGAAGCGGTGATGAGCGCCTGCCACTCGTTCCACGCGGGGTCCGGGCTGCGCGACGGGTCGTCCCACGACACACGCAGCACGAGCTCGCGGCTGTCGTGCATCGCCTGCACCCAGACGGCGTTCACGGTGGGTGCGAACCAGCGCGGCTGGACGATGATCTGGCCAACGAGCGGGATGTACGCAGGCTCGACGTCCGCCCAGGCTTCGTCGTCGAACCCGGCAGGAAGCTCGCTCACGAGCACGGCGCGAATCACTTCATGCGCTTCCGGCGGCCGTTGCGGCGACAGGCTGCGTACGAAGTGCGCCAGGTTCCACAGCTGGTCGTCCGTGATCACGCCGGCTTCGATGAGATCGCTGAACGAGGGCATGGGTGTGCCGTCCAGGCCTGTGCGCAGACGCGCATAGATGTCCTCGACCGTGCCACCGCCATTGAACAGCCAGTTCTGCGCGAGGTTCGCCGGACGGATCGGGTTGCCGTTGTCGTCCTGTTGGGTTGGTGCGGACGTCCCATCGCCGCGCCCGGTCCGGCCATGGCACTTCCAGCATTCGAGCTGGTCGTAGAGCTGACGGCCTTCCTCGATGCGCTCTTCGCTGGCTCCCGGCGCGCGGCCGAAGTCCATCGGCTCGGGCGCGGCCTCGCTCTCGAAGAAGCGCGAGAACGTCTTGATGTACGCGACGACCTGGTCGCGCTCGCGGCTGCTCAGCCTCGGCCACGGCGGCATCGCAGTGCCGGGCATGCCGCGCTCGAGCACGCGCAGGATGTCCGCGTCCGTCGGCAGCGAGCCGCTCGGCGTCGTGCGGATCTGATAGCGCGCCTGCGTAAAGTCGCGCGGACGTGGCAGCATGGTCGCCGCAGCCGGACCATCGCCAGCGCCGGCTTCGCCGTGACACTCCAGGCACCAGCGGTCGTATGTCGCCTTGCCCGGATGTTCCGCCTGCGCGAGCGCACCCGTCGGAAGTGCGAGCAGCAGCAGCGCGGACGCGTGCAGGTGCCGGATCATTCCGCACCTCCCTCGTGCATCACGCGCGGATGCGCGCCCGTCTGCTCATAGAGGAAGAGGACGACGGCCCAGATCTCCTCCTCCGTCAGGTAGTCCTCCCACACCGGCATGGCGGAGTTCCATGGCGCTCCCTCGCGAGGCAGGCCAGGTCCCCCCTTCGCGACGCGCCAGAACACGTAGCTCTCGCTCAGCTGCGGAATCGTGCCCACGTCCGTGAAGTCGATCGGCGTGGGGTTGAAACCATGTGCGTAGTGGCCGTCGCCCGACAGCGCGTCGCCGTGGCAGGGCATGCAGTTGCGCGTGTAGATCGTGCGTCCCTGCGTGTACGCCTCGTCGATGGAGCCGCGCCGCAGCGGGTTCTCCATCTCGGCCAGGATAAGCGTTCGTCCGCGGAACGTGATCTGGGACGGCGGCGCCGGGTGGATCGAACGGAGTGCTGGTGGCGCCGCGACCGTGGGTCGCACGCTCAGGAACGTCAGGCCGCCGACCAGCAGGGGCACCAGCACCAGCAGTACGGCACGCAGCGGCCGGTGCCGCGGCTCGACGAGAGTCGCCTCGAGCGGCTGCTTGAACTCGCGCCAGCGCTGCTCGTTCGCGCTCACGTGAATGAGCGCACCGACGAGCACGGTCGCCATGTACTGGAGCAGCACGCTGTTCGGCACGCGTGCGCTCGGCATCCCGAGCAGCGGCGGAACCAGCCAGATGCCGAACTCGAAGATCACGTATGCCGCGACCAGGATGATGAACAGCTGGCCGAGCGGATGGCGCAGCGCTTTCACTGGCGGCCTCCGAGATACTCGACGATTGCCTCGAGCTGCGCGGCGGTCAGTTGTGCGCCGAACGTGGCCGGCATCGTGCCCGCCACCGCCTCGTAGCCGCTCGTCGTATCCGCATTCGGCTGCAGGATCGCGTGCCGGATTCCCGCCGCATCGAGCCTGCTGCCGACGTCATCGAGTGCCGGCCCGATCGGTCCGCCCTCACCGTCCAGCACGTGGCAGACGAGACACTGGTTCGCACGCAGCAGCTCGATGGGCTCGAGACTCGCCGTCGCTGCGACGGGCCCGGCCGCAGACGCAGCTGCCGTGACCGCTGCGTCGCCCTCGGGCGGCAGGTCCGCACCGGTCACCGTGACCGTGCCGCCATTGCTCTCGAGGAACGCGACGAGCGCCCAGACCTGGGTTTCCGACATCGTGCGGCTCACATCCGCCATGATCGGCTGGTAGCCCTCCACCACGTATACGTTCGGATTCACGAGCGACTCGTGCAGGTACGTCTTGCAGTCCTGTCCGGAGACACGCGTGGCGCAGCGTGCGCCGATCGCACCGGCTCCCTGTTCGTCCGCGAGCAGGTTCGGTGCGCGCGTGCCGAGTCCGTGGCACGCCGTACAGCCGCCGGCACCGTGAAAGAGCTCTTCACCAGCCTGTACCAGCTGCTCCGGCGTGACCGCGCCGGTGAACGCCAGCTCGGTCGGAACATCGGACTCGATCTGCGGAATGCTGTTCGCCAGCATCGTGTAGAAGGCAATCGTTCCGATCACGACTGCGCCGACCTTCAGATTCGTCGCCCACATGATCAGCTCCCGCCCGCTTCCACGAGCGTGCGCTCCGCGGCGGTCGGGGTGGTTTCCGGCGACGGCGTCTTCGGCACCAGCGTCGACTTCTCGGCCAGACCGCCCAGCCAGAAGATGAACGAGATCATGCCGAGGAAGATCAGCACGCAGATGCTGATGATCTGGGCGGCATAGCCGAGCGCCGGTGTCGCTGCCCACTGGCTCGTGTCACGCATGACCTCCCAGACGTGCCAGTGCTGGCGGATCCCGCTGCGCGCGAACCCCATGAGCCCCATCAGCCAGGTGAATGTGACGAGCAGCACGAAGAGCGCATACTGCGAACGCGCCGGCATGTAGCCCCAGCGAATCGCGCCGCGGGACTCCGCACCACGCAGCATGAACATGTCGATCATGACCACCACGATGATGCATGCGAGCACCGCCAGCACCTGGTAGATGCTGAAGCCGATCCGCACGATCGCCGAGACGAAATAGCCGTAGACGCCGTAGAACAGCACGATTGCTGCGGCCAGCACGAACATGGCCGCCTGCACCCGGGTCGCTGTAGGTGCCCAGCTCACCACCGGTCGCTTGTTCGCGCGTCGATACAGCAGGAAGGAGAGGAATGTCGTCAGAATCATGAGGTTCACAGCGGTGTTCTTCGCGCTCATGACCCCGAGCACACCAAGGAACGGGTGGTGCGTGCCGCCCATGGCGGCGAGCTCGCGACGGTTCGCGATCATCGTGTGCGGTGTCGCCCATACGATCACCCCGAGCACGAGCACGAGCAGCATCCACTTCGTGTAGGGCATGAATCGCTCGGCGCCTGGAATGCGGCCCATCCCGATCCACAGGTAGTAGTTGCCCGTCAGGAACAGCACGCCTATGAGGAAGGCCTGGATGATCCACAGCCAGCTCATGAAGCCGCCCATCATCGTGATGCCCATCTGCTGGTTGAACTCGTAGATCTCGCGGCCGAGGTAATAGCCCGCGAAGGGCAGAACGATGAGTGCACCGATCGCGATCAGGTTGCCGACGTAGCCCATCCAGTCATAGTGCGCGCGCTCTTCGTCCGTTTTCGCAGCCAGGAAGCGGTAGGCCGCATATCCACCCACGACGGCGCCGCCGAACACGACGTTGGCGAGCATGCGGTGGATGTTGATCGGCATCCACGTCGCGTTCGTCAGCGCGACCCACAGGTCGATGTCGCTCGCCGGCGTGGCCGCCGTCACGTTCGCCGGCGGGCTCATCATGTAGGACAGCCAGCTGTCGGCGATGAACATGACCGCCGTGCCCCAGACGTTGAGCAGCAGGCCCAGCGCCCAGTGCGCATACTTGGCGCGCCCGGTGTGCCAGCGTTCCCAGCCGTAGTAGTAGAGGTAGAGCGTGAAGGACTCGAGGAAGAACAGGCCGACGTAGATCCACATCGACACCTCGAAGATCTCACTGAGGTGCGACCAGAACGTCGGATAGATGGTCGTCAGGAAGAACACCAGCACGGCGCCCCAGATGGCCGTGGCACTGTAGGCGACGAGGAGGAGGCGCGTGAACTCCTTGGCCAGCCGGTCGTACTTCTCGTCCTTGCCCCAGATGCCGACTGCCTCGGCGACCACGGCGAACATCGGCACGCCGAGCACGAAGGCGGCGAACATCAGGTGCACCTGCGCCGCGATCCACACGGCCGCGCGCCCGCCCACCACCGGGAAATCGCCATAGGAGCGCGCGGCGGCCTCCTGCGCCCAGCCCGTTTCCGGCAGCAGCAGCAAGGCCGCACCGGCTAACACGATCCGCAACACCCGCGCGCTCACCGGTCGCTCCCGAGGAAGAACGGCCGCCGCTGTGCGAAGTCGACCGGCATACTGCGTCGCACCTCGTCGATCAGCTCGACCGCAATGCGCTCGTGGCCGCGCTCGCGCGCGTATGCCTCGATGCGCGCCATGACGACGCCACGAACGAAGCTCGGCACGCGCTGCATGCGGACCCGCGCCGCCTCGTCCCACTCCATGGTCGATGGCGGTGCGTCCCCATACCGCACCGGCGCTGGCGACTCGATCACCGCCACCTTACCCGTCGGCTCGTATGCACACGATTCGTCTGCGCCCAGCAGCTCGCCGCTCGTGGCGTACGCGCGCGCCCGGCAGCCGCCGCACACCTGACGGTACTCGCACGCGCCGCACTTGCCCCCGGGCTCGCCGGCGCGAAGCGACTGCAGCACCGGCGATGTCTCCCACACGTCCGCGAATGATTGCACACGCAGGTCGCCCGCCTCGGCGGGCAGGTACGGGCAGGGCGTGAGCTTGCCGTCCGGCGTGATGCGGCAGTACTGGACGCCGCATGGGCAGCGCGTCGCGTAGTTGCGCAGCGGCGAGTCGCCGGCGCTCTCGATGACGTGCCGCATGATCTGCGGCTGGCACTTCGAGCGCACCATCATGCGACCGCGGTACTCGCGCTCCAGCCCGATCAGCTGCGCCAGTACCTCGTCGTTCTCCTGTGGCGTCAGCCCGCGCATCGCCTCCGCACGGCCGGTCTCCACCAGGAAGTAGACGTTGAATGCCACGGCCCCGTGCTCCGCCGACCAGCGCGCGAGCGCGCCGAGCTGGTCCCGGTTGCCACGCGTGACCGTCGTCTGAACGATGAAGTCGAGCCGCTGCGCCACCAGCCGGTCCACGGCGCCGAGCGTGTCCGCCAGTGCGCCGTCACCATGACGGAAACGATCGTGGTAGCGGCTGTCGAGGGAGTCGATGCTGATAGCAACGCCGCGTACCCCCGCCCCCTTGAGAGATGCGATACGCTCCCGCGTCAGACGCGTGCCGTTCGTGCCGACCACCACGGTTGCGCCATGGCGGGATGCATGCGCCGCAATCGCTTCGAGGTCGTCCCGGAGCAGCGGCTCGCCGCCGCTCAGAATGAAGACGGGCGACGGGTTGAGCTGCAGAATCTCGTCGGTGATGCGCATGACTTCGGCCGTGCTCAACTCGCCGGCCGCGCTGTGCCAGTCGCCCGCAGCGATGTAGCAGTGGGCGCACGCCAGGTTGCAGCGGCGCGTGAGGTTCCAGGCGATCACGTGCGGTACGGCCGGCCCCACGGGCCGGTCGCTCACCTCGAGCGTCACGGCCCGGGCCGTCTCGGCGTGACCCATCATTGCCCCCCCTGCCGATCCGGAGAGCGGGCAGCAGAGCGGGACCGGTGCAGGCCGACGAGCGCGACGATCGTGAGCCAGAAGAACACGATCCCAACGCACAGGACGAGCACGCCTGCGGATGTCATCTGCTCCGTCATGCGTCGCCGTTGCGGGCAAGGGCCTCGACTGCGCGCCGCGCCTCTGCCGGCGATACCGTCGCGAAATCCACCGGGCACTTTTCCGTAGCCGCATCGATGTCACGGATCGGGCAGCGCGTCACACCCGACGCTTTCGCCTCCTCGATAAAGCGCCGCATTTCCGGGGTCAACCCGTCCACACCCTCGGCCGCCGCTTTGATCTGCTTCGTCTGCAGCTCCCGGAACATCACGAGCATGGTCTCCTGATCGAACTCGTCCGCTTCGATCATCTTCTGCTTGTTCTCGTCCATGACCACGGTCGTGATGCGCCAGATACCGCTGCCGCGCGCGAACTTCTCGACCGTGTTGCGGGCGAGTGGACGCGCGATCAGCGGCACGTTGCGCAGACGGTCGAAAGCCTCCGTCGTCCAGACGGGCGGGTCGGCAGCCGTGCGCTCCCGCAGCGCGACGCGCCCCGTCACCGGACAGCGCGTCTCGACCATGCCGTCCGCCGGCGCAGCGTCCGCGTCGCTGCCGCTCACCACCGTGCGGCGCATCGCCTCCTCCGCCTTCACCTCCGCCGCTGCCAGCTCCTCCGCCGTGCCGATCCCCATGATCAACTGCATGTGCGTGGGCAGCAGCTTCGTGATCGCCTCGTCCAGCCGCTCGTTCGTGACGGACGGCAGATCCGCCGGCGCATAGGAGGCGAGGAGCGTCCCGTTCGCGTCCGTCATCCTGCCGTTGCGGTTGTGCGTGTCGCCGCCCACACCCGCCGCCGCAATGCTGCCCGGACCGTAGTGCTCGAGCACATACTCCTCCACCGCCATGCGTGCGATGCCGAGCGCGAACGGCGGCACCCGTTGAATGCGCACTTCCGCCTCCGGTGCCCACTCCAGTCCCTGCCGCCCGTCCTCCTCGATCCACGGAATGTCGTCCGCACGCACGTCCACCGTGCCGATCAGCAGCACATCGCACGCTGCCTGGCGGATCAGGTTGTCCGCCTGCGACCCGATCTGCGTGTCCTCGATCCGGTGCGCACCGTGCCGCGCGCACACGAGCAGCGTCGGCTGCACCTCCTCCATCCATTGCTGAATGCACTGGAATGGCTTGCCGACCAGGATCTGCGGGACCAGCTCCACGTCCGCATACTCCGAAGCCATGACCTGCGCGCGCTTGAGATTCGCTTGCGCAAGCTTCAGCAGCCCACGATCGATGATGTTGTTGTGGAGCTCTTCCTGTTCCTCGAACTTGAAAACCTTCGCGGCCTGAACGGAGAGCACGTCCTTGATGTTGTTGAAAACGACATGGTGGTACTCGACGTCGAAGGCACTGCATACGTACAGTGTCGCGCCGAATTCGCGACACAGATCGAGCGCGATCCGCATCCCCCGGTACGCATACGACGACCCGTCCACACACACCATCACGCGGCCGCCGTGCAGCGACGCGTCACCCTTCACGATGAGCACGTCCCGCTCGATCTCGCGCACCGCCCGCGCCACCACACTGCCCAGCTGGCTCAGCGCCTGCTGTCCCAGACCGTGTGCACCGATCGCGACCAGGTCGTACTCCCGCCCCGAGCTGCCCGCCAGCTTGTCTTCGAGCAGCTCCTCCTCTGCGACCAGCCGACCCTCGTCATCGACACGCACATCGCCGCGCGCCCGCTCGCTGCCGTCATACTTGTCCGCAATGTTCGGATCGAAGCCGATCAGGCTCGGCAACCGCCCCGCCCCCGCGTTCGCCTCGCGTGCGATCTCCTGGTAGTTGATCCCCTCCAGCAGCTGGCGCGTCAGTGGGACCCCCGCCGCCGTGCAGCGCCGATCCACATCATCCAGAAAACTGTCCGAGATGAGCTGCAGCCCCTTCTCGATCAGCTTGTCGTGGATTTTTCGCTGGCGCTTGATCTCCGCCGGTGCCTGAAAGCGTGCCGGCAACCCGATCTCGAGCTGCCGAAAGCGGATGTCATGCAGCCGCGCTGCATAAACATGCGTCGCCGTGATGCCGCCACCCGCCGCGCGCGTCAGCTCGATGGCACGCTCCACGGCCGCGTGCGATAACGGAGAATTGTCTACGGGGACCAGGACTTCGCGGTATGCGATCGGCATACCACCTCCTGACGCGGGCATGAGGTTACCCTACCGGCTCGAGCACGAAGACGCTCGGGTCGCTTGCCTAGAAACCGGACGCGGAGTCCATGGTCGATCGCCTCGGCTGCCTCGCCGAACGCTCGCCACTTCGGGGTCCCCGCGTGGTGCTACGCAAGTCGTCAGGTTGGCGTGACACCCGTTCCACAGATGCCACGCCTCATCGGCTATTTTGGTTCAACGACGATAGTGCGCGCCCGCGGCGCCTGTCAAACAAAAAAACCGCAAACGCCCCTGTACTGATTTACAACCTACCGTTCGCCGAAAAGTGGAGCAGTTCAGAGATCAAAGCCTGCGCGCGCGAGCATGCCGAGATTGACGAGGACAACGACGAGAGCTGTGAGGTAAAATGACCCTGGAATCTGCGCAGCATCGACGAATGTGTGCGCCTTGCCGAAGAACGCGCCTTCGATCAGGACGGGCAGGCGGAGCGCACCGAGCGCCCAGATGGTGAGCGCGAGCCAGCGGTGCTGCCAGCGCCAGAGTGCGTAGCTGATGAGGCCGGCGAGGAGTGCGCCGATGATGAGCCAGAGCCAGGCGGGCCCTCGGGCCTCGGGCAGGATGCCCTGTCTCCAGAACACGTACACGGCTGCTTCGTAGAGGATGCCGACGTGGAGGTAGACGATGGCAGCCTGCCGATACTTGAGCTCGCGGGAGGTCATCTACATGTGCTCGAGGCCGAGGTCGGAGCGAGCGCGGTCCATCACATCGGTCGTGACGGTGGCGATGCCGTGCTCCCGTGCGTAGTCGGTGTAGATGCGCTTGACCATGCCGCGTACGAATGAAGGCACGCGAGTCAGTCGTTCGACGGCGTCATCGGCCCAGATGACGCGGAAGTGCGCGACGTCGTCGAAGACGTCCCCCCCGCTGGCCACGTTGTCGCGGACGAGCTCGAAGGGTTCCTGAGGGAGCGTGCGGCCGCCGACCTTCACGCCGAGGCTGGCGACGAGCTGTGTCTCCATCGGATTCGTGAGCATGGCGACTTCGCGGTTGCACGTCCCGCAGGTAAACACGGCGCTCATGGTACCGTCGCCGGGGAGCTGGCGCTCCGCGAACGCCATGATGGTATCGCATTCCACGCACAGGAACTTCATGGCGTTTCTCCGTTGGCGAGCTCGGTACAGACGCGGTCTGCGAATGCGGCGAACGCACTGTGGAGGGCGGACGGGCGAGGCAGCGGGTCCCCCCGGTCCGTGGCCTCGGCGGCTGCCGGATCGAAGGGGAGTGACGCCCACAGCGTCTCCTCGTGCTGTGTCGCCGAGGCATCCGCGAAGAGCGGCGTCACGGTTCCGCATTGCTGGCAGGTGATCCCGTCCATGTTCCGTACGACGCCAACGCGTGCGACGCGCGCCTCGCGAACGTACGTGAGCGCTCGGGCGACGACGCCCTGTGCAGCGCGCGATGGCGTCGTCACGATGATGAGCGCGGCGAGCGGGGGGAGCAGTGACAGGGTGCGACCGATCTTGTCCGTGCCCGGTGGCAGGTCGATGACGAGTGCGTCGATATCGCCCCAGACGACGTCGCTCACGAACTCGCGCAGCATGCCTGCCTCGAGGGTACTCTGCCAGACGAAGGCGCCTTCGGCGGGCCCCTGCCAGCGCAGCGGAGTGGTGGCATCGGCAAGGAGCAGATCCGAGGACATGACTTTGCAGCCGGCCCGGCCGCGCGCGGGATGAACGCCCGCGCCGTCTACGCGCAGTGGCGTGCGCGCCGCGCCGAGCATGGCGGCGAGGCAGGGCCCGTTCAGGTCGGCATCGAGCGCGCCGACGCGCTGGCCGCGCTCCGCCAGTGTGGCGGCCAGGTGGGCTGCCACGAAGCTCTTGCCGACACCGCCTTTGCCACTCGCAACACCGATGAGGTTCCGGACCGACGCGAGGCGCGCGCGGACGCGCTCGTGCTGTGCCGTGATCTGGTCGGCGAGCGCGGCGCCAGCCGGCTCCGCGGCCTGTGCGTACGTCCGAATGGAGCGTTTCATGGTGCGATCTGTGTACCTGCGTCGTCGATCGCAGTAAGCGCGTCCACGGGGCACGCTCTGCAGGCACGCACGGCGAGATCTTCGGCGACGTCGGGGCCGTCGCGGAAGCGTGCGACGTTGTCCTCGTCGAGCTCGAGCAGCTCGTCCGCGACGTCGATGCAGTCGCCGAAGCCGACGCACAGGTTCCGGTCGATCCGGATGGTGAGACGGCCGATGCGGCGTTCGAGGAAGTCGCTCACGCACGCTCGCTGATTGGAGGATGGCACCAATCTAGAGGCGGAGCGCGCGCACTGGCCAGCCCGTCATGGCGGGCTCAGATGGTGCCGTAGCCGAGCGCTTCGTCCTCCGGGTCGAGCGTTGCGAGGTCCTGGACCGCGAGAACGGACAGGAGTGCGTCGAGGACGGTGGGATCGAACTTCGCGCCACGCATGGACTCCATCCATTCGACCGTCTGGTCCACCGTCCAGGCTACCTTGTAGGGGCGCTCGTGGGTGAGTGCATCGAACACATCGGCGACCGCGACGATGCGGCCGACCAGCGGGATGTCCTCCCCGCCCAGGCCGGGCGTGTAGCCGGTACCGTCCCAGTTCTCGTGGTGATAGAGCGCAATCTCCTCAGCCATCTGCAGGATCGGCGAGCGGCTGCCGGCGAACATCTGGGCGCCTGTGGTCGTGTGCGTCTTGAGCACATCCCATTCTTCGAGTGTCAGTACGTCCGGCTTGAGCAGGATCGAATCGGGAATGGCGACCTTGCCGATGTCGTGGAGCGGCGCAGCGTAGCGAAGGCGGTGCACCTCATCGGCACTCATGCCGAGGCGCTCACCGACGAGCGCGGAGGTCCGGCCGACGCGCTGCACGTGTGCGCCGTCGCCGTAGTCGGACAGCTCGGACACCAGCGCGAGCCGACTGACGTGCTCGAGCTCCGCGACGGTCGCAAGGGACGCAGTCTGGCGAATGCGCCGCTCGAGGGTGCCGGTCATCTCGCGAATGCGCAGCAGGTTGCGGACGCGCAACAGCAGCTCGGCTGCATCGAAGGGCTTCTGCACGAAGTCGCTGGCGCCGAGTGCGAGTGCCTTCTGCTTGTTCTCCACCCCGACCTCACCGGAGACGATCAGGATGGGCAGGAACTCGCCCTCAGCCAGCCGCGCAGTCAATTGTCGGAGCACGGCGAAGCCATCGAGGCCCGGCATCTTCAGGTCGAGCATCACGAGATCCGGCGTCACTTCGCGGAACATCGGCAGCACGCGCCGCGGATCGGTGGTCGTGTACACCTCGGTGATGCCGTGACGCGTGAGGATCCGCTCGACCGTGCCCAGCACCGCCTCGTCGTCATCCACCGCGAGCACGCGCTGGCTCGTCAGCTCGTCCGTGATACGTCCCCTCGGGAGGCTGCTCATCGTCCGCTCATCTCGTGTCGGTGTCCACTGCTCAGGCGTCCAGGGCCGCTGCACCGGCGCGCTCGGCGGCACTCAGGAACGCATGCGACCAGCGATGCACGTCCCAGGAAAGGACGCGGTCGCGCAGCATCAGCATACGGCCGGTGCGGTCACCGGCGTCGATGTCCATCGCCTGCTCGAGCGCACGGTCCATGTCATCGGGCGAGTACGGATTGGTCAGGATGACACCGCTCAGCTCGGCGGCCGCGCCGGCGAATTCCGAAAGTATGACGACGCCGGTGCCACCGATCTGCGTGGCGATGTACTCCTTCGCGACCAGGTTGAGACCGTCGCGCAGGGGGGTGACCCAGGCGATGTCCGCCGCGACATAGAGGCCGACGAGCTCCGGCCGCTCGAGCGAGCCGTACAGGTGGAGGACGGGTTGCCACTCGAAGCCGCCGAAGCGGCCATTGATGCGGCCCACCGCTTCCTCGACCTGGCGGCGCATGAGCTGGAACTCCTCCATGCCGGTGCGTGTCGGCACGGCGATCTGGATGAATGAGACGTTCCCGTGCATCTCGGGATGGCGCTCGAGGTAGCGTTCGAAGCACTCCAGCCGCTCGAGCACGCCCTTCACGTAATCGAGCCGCTCAGCGGACACGATGATCGTGTCCGCACCCGTGCGCTCCCGTACTTCGGCAGCAGCCTGGCGCGTGGTCGCGGATTGTGCCTCCGTCGTGAAGTAGTCGACGTCCACACCTACCGGAAACACGCCCAGCTCGACCTGCCGGTCGCCGTACCGCAGCATCTGCGGGTAGCGCGGAACGGCCACCGCCGGACCGTGCTTGATCAGATCGGTATCCGCCACCGCAGTGACCTCGGCGTTCATGAAACGCTCGGCCGTGTCGGCGAAGTTCTGTGCGTAGGACGGAATGTGGAACCCGATCAGATCGAGATGAAGCAGCCCGTCCAGCAGCTCCTCGCGCCAGGGGAGGATACCGAACACGTCGGGTGGCGGGAAGGTCGTATGGAGAAACAGCGCAAGGCGCAGGTCCGGCCGCCGCTCCTTGATCAGCCGCGGCGTCAGCATGAGATGGAAGTCGTTGATCCAGATCAGTGCATTCGGTGCAGCTTCCTCGCATACGGCATCCGTGAATTCATGGTTGACGCGCTGGTACGTCTCCCATGCGGCGGCCGTGAAACGCGCCCGGTCGAGCAGCGAGAACAGTACAGGCCACAGCGCTGTTGACGTGAAATCGTAGTAGAAGCGACGCGCCTCGTCCGACGTCAGTGGTATGCGGCGCACCGTGTACGCGTCTTCGTGACCGGGCGCCGGCACCTGCACGCGCGGCACGAAGTCGGTGCCGTCCTCGTGCTCGCGCCAGGCGATCCAGGTGCCGTGCTTCTGCCGCATGACCGAGTCGAGTGTCGTAAAGACGCCGTTCGTCTTCCGCTTCAGTACCGTATCGCCATCAGGCGTCTCCACCTCCTGGTACGGCTCGCGGTGCGACAGCACGATGAAATCACTCGCCATTCCTCTCTCCTCCCGCCGCCGTCACCCGAAAATAGCCATGGTGACGAAGCCCCTCCAGCACGCCGGCCGCACCGATACCGCGCGCTCGGTAGACGTGGTTCATGTTGGCGACGCGCTTCGCCAGGGCAGGCTCGCAGTTGCCCACCACGACCCCGCGCAGGCCGGTCTCGAACAGGGCGAGATCGTTCAGCGAATCGCCTGCAACGACACACGTGGCCGGCTCGCCACCCATCCACGCGAGTACACGCCGCAGCGTCGTACCCTTGTTGACTCCGCGCGGCAATACGTCGAGGAACACGTTCGCCGACACGAGCACATCCACGGCAAGCGGCTCCAGCGCCTGCGACGCCGTCCCCGCGATCTGCTCCGCCATCGCAGCGGCAGCGCGGTCGAGCGAGGCGTCATCCGGTGCACGTGCGGCGAAAGGATCGCCCGCTTCGCTCCGGCGCACACGCACGGCCTCGATCCAGTACGAGATGCGACGCGGCGCTGCGATGTCCTGGGGCGTCAGCCCCGCCACACCGGCCAGCCGCGCGCGCACTGCCGCGCTGCCCGGCCAGATCTCATCGATCTGCGCCTCGATCTCCGCGACCGGCTCCGGTCCGGCACCATGCAGCACCGTGGTCCCGACGTCGGCGATCAGTACATCGGGCGCCGGCAGCGCGGCCCGGTCGAGCAGCTCGCGCGCGGCGGATGGCGTGCGGCCGGTAACATAGATCAGCCGCGCACTCTCTGCTGCCTGCAGCAGCTGAACCAGCTCTGCCCGCGCCTCCGCGCTGCCGTCCGCCATCGTGCCGTCCAGGTCGGTTGCGAGCACGAGCGGACTGCTCACGCTTCCTGCTCCGTCAGGCCCGAGGGCTGGGGATGTCGCAGCCGCGACATGTCGAAGATCGCGGGAACGGGGAGCGGTGACCCGCTCTTGCGACGCGATTCATCCGCCAGAAACGCGAGCACATGGCTGGCGATCGACGTCTCGAGAGAGCTCATGATGTGCCGATGCGCGCCCGTCGTGAGATGCTCGCGTAGTGTACGCAACAGCGCGAGATCGCCGCCGCCGTGATGATCCTCGGCCATCGGCAGGGGAACGCGCTGCGGGTGCACGTCATCAACACGTCCGGTAAGCGGCGTGATCGTCAGCAGACCCTTGTGCAGGTCTCCCGTGATCTCCGCACCGTCCAGCAGGACCGTGATGCGCCGCGTATTGTCTGCACTCAACGCATAGAGGCCGAACGTCGCGTGAACTCCCGATTCGAACTGCACGGTCACCGTCTGATTGTCGCACACGTCATTGTCCGAGTGCCACACGCAGCGGCCGTAGCGGCCCTCCTCGAGCGCCTTCCGGCGCGCGTCCATGCCTGCTTCCGCAGGCGCCACCACGTCATAGGGCCAGCCAGCGCGGTCGTGCAGGTAAAAGCGCGTGGCGCTGTACCGACACGTCTCCTGCAGTGGGCAATCGACGCAGCGACTCGCTGCCTCAGGCGGTGCGTTCGCCGCAGTGAAGTACTCGAGCGTGCCGAACGAGCTCACGAACGCGGGTCGATCCTCCTCCAGCAGCCATGCCAGAATGTCCAGGTCGTGCGAGCTCTTCGTCAAAACGATCGGCGCACTGTCCTCGCGCCGCCGCCAGTTCCCGCGCACATAGCTGTGCGCGAAGTGCCAGTGGCCGACGTTCTCCGTCAGCCGGATGTTGCGTACCAGCCCGTACTGCCGTGACGCCACGATCTCCTTGAGCGTACGGAAAAAGGGCGAGTAGCGCAGTACATGGGCGACGAAGATACGGTTCTGGTGCGTGCGCTGCACATCCAGCAGCGCCAGACAGTCCGGCAACGACGTGGCGATCGGCTTCTCGAGCAGCACGTCGTAGCCCGCCGCAGAAACGCGCGCGCAGATCGTGTAATGCGTCACGTCCGGCGTGCAGATGAATGCCACATCCGCCACCCGCGGCGCCGCCAGGAACTCGTCCAGAGTGGCAAACGCACGACTCGGCGGAATGCCGTGCTGTCGACAGAAACTCTCGCGCCGGATCTCGTCCGGCTCCACCACTGCGGAGGTTCGCCAGCCCACGTCGTGCGTGCGCATCAGCTCGGCAAACACCTGGTTGCCGCGCGCGCCGGCTCCGATGATCACCGCACGGATCACTTCGGGCTCATCTTCCTTCGCTGTTCCGTCTGTCACGCACTCTCCTTGCTCCGGAGGGTGGCATGCCCGCCCGGTGGTACGCTCACGCGTGCGACACTCATGCCGCTGCCGCGAAACGGTCAGGGCTCATGGCCTTCCTGTGTGGCCCGGGCCATGATCATGGCTGCGGCGATCGCGGCTGGCGCGAAGCCGCGTCTGGCGAGATAGCCGCGCAGGCGCTGCTCGAGCCGGCGTGTCCGCCCGCGGTCGCCGGGCGTGAGCGGATGCGTCTGCAGCCACTTCGCCGCTGCTGCTTCGCACAGCCCGTGCTCGCTGACCCTGGCATCGGTCATCACGCTGGTCACGGCAGCGTGCGCGGTGTCCTGCGTCACGCCCATGCGGAGGAGCTCCGCCACGAGGCCTCGCACGCCGCGCGGCCGCAGGCGCAGGCGGTCGCGGACCCAGGCCTGCGCGAACGCGGCATCATCGATGTAGCCGAGGCGTTCGAGATTACGGAGGGCAGCTTCGATGCCGGCCTCGTCGTGGCCCTTGCGCCGCAGTCGATTGACGAGCTCGCGTCGCGCCCGCGGACGGACGGCCAGCAGCGCGAGAGCGGCATTTTGCGCCTGCCAGAGCGCATCCAGGCGAATGAGCCGATCGAGCAGATCACCGGCAATCGAGCGGCCGGGATGAAGTTGCTCGACGGCTGCGACGTCGTACGCGACCGTGCAGCGGCGCTCTCCATCGACGCAGAGGTGGACGCGGTCGGGATGCCTGCGTACCGGCTCGAGGGCGGTGATGCGAAGCGGCTGGTCCGGCTCGTTCACAGTGGTTCGCGATGATCTGCAAGTCAGGCGTCGCGCACGGCGACGAAGCCGCCGCGCAGCCGTGCAGCGGGCGCGCCGTCGCAGTGGACGTCCACATCCAGCTCGAGGCGGGCCCGTCCGCGACGTGTGAAGGTGCTCAGGAACCGCTGCCAGTCCTCGTCCCGCGGTCGCGCACAGCGTGCCTCGAAGGGTCCGGCGATCGGCGCCAGGTACTCCATCGCGCTGCGCTGGATCACGATCTGCGGCGTCGGCGCGACGTTATCAAAGCCAATGCGCAGGAGGCTCCATCCCGCAAGCACGGCAAGGGATGCAACGCTACCGCCAAAGGCAGTGCTGCGATGGTTGAGGTTGGGCTCCAGTGCGGCACGCAGTGCAATCAATGCGTGCGATGCCTCCAGGACCACGATGCCCATGGCCTTCGATATCGGTATGTGGTGATGGAGATATGCTTCGAGCTCGTGTGCCGTCATCATGCGCGTCAATCAATGCCGTCCCGCAGGTGAGGGCAAGCCGGGCCGCAGGCAGCCGACAAATGCAAGAGTGGGCCGGAAGCTCGGCCTCCGACCCACTCTCCACTGCGCTGCAGCATGTCAGTCCGCGGTGCGTCCCGCGCCTGCATCCACCCGGGCGTACCGATCGAGCGCTCCCGCCGGAATCCGCACGGCGTAGGTGCGGTTGTTCGGCGTACGCTCGAGCTTGAAGTGCGGATTCAGCGCCTTCAGCGCGCTCACCGTCGTGCCATAGGTGGCGGCAATCTTCCGCAGCGGCGTCGCCGGCGGCACCGTGACCTCATCCCATTCCATCGGCTCCGGCGTCAGGGGCCGGAATCCATACGCCTCCGGATCCTTCGTGATGCGCGCGGCGGCAATCATAAGCGGCACGTAGTCGCGCGTCTCGCGTGGAAGTCGATCCCAGATCTTGTAGTACTCCTCCTCGCTCCTGGCACGCTCGCGGCCGAACTCCGCCCGCATCGCACGCCCCACGCGGCCCTCGCCCGAGTTGTACGCAGCCGCGGCAAGGTACCACGAGCCGAAGCGGTCGTGCAGATCCTCCAGATAATCGAGTGCAGCCTCGGTCGCGCGGACCGGGTCCCGGCGCTCGTCGACCGCCCGGTCGATGTCCAGACCGTAGCGCTGTCCCGTTGCACTGATGAACTGCCACACGCCGGCCGCTGCCGCGTGCGATGTCGCCTGCGGCTGGAACCCGGATTCGATCATCGCGAGGTAGAGCAGGTCCAGAGGCATTCCACGCGCCTCCAGCCGCTCGAGAATCAGCGGCGCCATGTCTGAGCCGCGGTCCAGGAAGCCCTGGAACTTCTTCCGCATGTCCGGCACGGTGTCGAAGCGCGCGACCCAGTAGTCGATGCGAGGATGCTCGAGATTCGGCAGGTCCCACGCGGCACCCAGTCCGGTTCGGACGCTCGCATCCACGGAGCGCTCGCCGGTCGTCACGCCACCCGTCGCAGCCGCTGACGCGACCTCGACGCCCGGTACGGCGCGCTCGCGCGCCGGCACGGCCACGCTGAAGCCGGCCGCTACCAGGGCCGCGCCCGTAGCGATGAGAATCCCGTCCCGCCTCGTCAGAGTCATGCGCGCCATCGCGCCTTCCTTTCTTCTAAGTGATGGCCCAGCAATCAGATACGCCGACCGAGGACCGCTTCTATGTAACCCCGTCGCGGCGTGCGGGTTCCATCCCGAGAAGCGTTGCGGGGCCAGCGTTTTGGGCCATCGGAGACCGGCCGATATGCCCATGGGGGCTCGCATCCTGCGAATCCGGGTGCCTGTCACCGGAAACGGCGTGCAATGGCCGCCAGGGTGACGGCCCTGCGGCCGACACAGGCGGGCGACAATGCTGGCGTGAATCGGAGGAGAGTCGGTGTGACAGCAGATCTGTGGTATCGGGATGCGATCATCTACAGCCTGGACGTGGAGACGTTTCTGGATGCGAACGGGGATGGCGTCGGCGATTTTGAGGGGCTCATCCGTCGAATGGACTATCTGGAGGCGCTCGGCATCAACCCGATCTGGCTGGCGCCGTTCCAGCCTTCGCCGGACCGGGATGACGGCTATGACGTGAAGGACATGTATGGCGTGGATCCGCGCTACGGCTCGAGCGGTGATTTCGTGGAGTTCATGCACGCGGCAGGCAAGCGCGGCATTCGCGTCATCATCGACCTCGTGATCAACCACACGTCGGACGAGCATCCGTGGTTCCAGCAGGCGCGTGCGGATCCGGAGTCACCCTACCGCGACTGGTACGTCTGGTCGGAAAAGCGGCCGCGTCACTGGAAGAAGGGGATGGTTTTTCCCGGCCATCAGAAGAGCACGTGGACGCGCGACGAAGTGGCGAACGCGTACTACTACCACCGCTTCTACGAGTTTCAGCCGGACCTCAACACCACGAATCCGGAGGTGCGTGAGGAGATCCGACGGATCCTCGGCTACTGGATCGAGCTCGGCGTGGCCGGCTTCCGCGTGGATGCGGTGCCGTTCATCCTCGAGGTTCCGGATCCGAAGAAGGCGAACTGGGAACGCGACTTCTCCTTTCTCTACGATCTGCGCAGGCAGCTGCAGCTACGACATGGACCGGGCCTGCTGCTGGGCGAGGTGAACGTGCCGCCGGGCGAGGAGAGGGCGTACTTCGGCACGCGCGGCGACGGACTGCAGATGCTCTTCAACTTCTGGGTGAACCAGCATCTCTTTCTCAGCCTCGCACGCGAGGAGGCGGCACCGCTCGCGGACGCGCTGCGTGCCACGCGCCGCGTGCCGCAGGGCTGTCAGTGGGGTCACTTCCTGCGGACGCATGACGAGCTCGATCTGGGCCGGCTGTCGGATGATGAGCGCGCGGCGATTGCCGCCCGCTTCGCACCGGACGACGACATGTGGCTGTACGGCCGCGGCATCCGGCGCAGACTCGCGCCCATGCTCGGCGACCGGCAGCACTACGAGCTCGCGCATAGCCTCATGTTCTCCCTGCCGGGTAGCCCGACGTTCCGCTATGGCGACGAGATCGGCATGGGCGACCATCTGAAGCTGCCACAGCGCGAAGCCGTCCGCACGCCGATGCAGTGGTCGGCGGAGCCACACGGCGGCTTCACCCTGTCGTCGAAGCCGGTCATGCCACTGATCGACGACGATGTGTACGGGTACCGTCGCGTCAACGTCGAGGACCAGCAGCGCGATCCGCACTCGCTGCTGAACTGGAACGCGCAGATGATCCGCCTGCGCAAGGAGTGCCCGGAGATCGGCTGGGGCGAGTGGACGCTCCTGGGCAGCGGCTCACCGCACGTGCTCGCCATGCAGTACGAGTGGCGCGGCCGGGCTCTCGTGATCGTGCACAACTTCGCGGACCATGCGGTGAGTGCTCGCATCCGGCCGAGGGCCGAGGGTGGTGAGCGCCTCATCGATTTGCGCGAAGAAGACGAGTCGCGCGCACGCCCGTCGGGAACCCATCACCTGGTGCTCGACCCATACGGGTACAAATGGTTCCGCGTCGGCAACCTCAACTATGCACTGAACGCTCGCCGCTACGGCCGCGGCGCGTGAATCGGAGAAGAAATGCCGCTGATCGGATACCACGCGTCGCATGAACAGTACGCGCCGGGCGACCTGCTCGCCCACGTGCAGCATGCCGCGGCCGCCGGCTTCACCGCTGCAATGTGCTCCGACCACTTTCTGCCCTGGACGAGCGAACAGGGCCACTCCGGCTTTGCGTGGTCATGGCTGGGCGCGGCGATGCAGGCGACGCCGCTCAGCTTCGGCGTCGTGAACGCTCCCGGCTACCGCTACCATCCCGCGATCGTCGCACAGGCGAGCGCCACCCTCGCCCAGATGTTCCCCGGACGCTTCTGGCTCGCAGTCGGATCCGGCGAGTTGCTGAACGAGCACATCACGGGTGAGCGCTGGCCGGCCAAGGCCGAGCGCAATACCCGCCTGCGCGAGTGCGCGGATGTCATGCGCGCACTGTGGGCCGGCGAGACCGTGACGCACCACGGCCTGATCACCGTCGAAGAGGCCAGGCTGTATTCGCTGCCGGACGAGCCGCCCCTGCTGGTCGGCGCCGCACTCACTCCCGCCACCGCACAATGGCTCGGCGGCTGGGCGGACGCGCTCGTCACCACCGGCCAGCCCCGCGCAGCACTCCAGCGCATCATCGACGCGTTCCGTGAGGGCGGCGGCGAGAACAAGCCGATGTTTCTGCAGGTGCAGCTCAGCTACGCGGACACGGAGACGGAAGCGTGGCACGACGCGCACGTGCAATGGCGCTCCCTCATGGCGGGCAGCAGCGTACTGGCCAACCTGCGTACGCCGTCGGAGTTCGAGGAGATCGGACGCTTCGTGCGCCACGAGGATCTCGAGGGCCACGTGCGTGTCACGACGGAGCTGAACCAGCACATCGAATGGCTGCAGCAGGACTTCGAGCTGGGGTTCGAACGCGTTTACCTGCACAACGTCAGTCGCGATCAGGAGCGCTTCATCGACGACTTCGGGGCTCGCGTGCTCACGCAGGTGTCCGGCTGAATTGCGCCGCCCGCGCGGGTAGCCTCGCGGTCCAGTCGCGATACCCCGTACGGGAAGAATCCGAAAAACGAATCCCGGCGGCCTGTGCGGGCGCCGGGATCTAAATGGTCGCAGTAGGACTCGAACCTACGACCTCACGGATGTGAACCGTGCGCTCTAACCAACTGAGCTATGCGACCGCAGTACAACCAGACCCATCTGCCCAACGACCAACGCACCCGTACTCGTAATGCTCTGCGAAGACGCCGCAGGCCACTGAGCTATGCGACCGCAGTACAACCAGACCCATCTGCCCAACGACCAACGTCACCCTTGCTGTCGATCGGTGAGAAGCGACAACCGCTTCCGCTTCCGCTTCCGTTCTGTACGATACCCCCACGGGGAATCGAACCCCGGTTTTCTGGCTGAGAACCAGATGTCCTGGGCCACTAGACGATGGGGGCGAGGAGCGGGGGTTGAATCGCATTCCCGCCGAGCCTTGAAATATAGGCCTGACAGTGCATGGGTCAAGCCCATTCGTGCGAGCGGCTTAGCGCGCGGGAACAGGGTTGCAGCGCACGCCGGATGGGCCGATACTAACAAGGCGTGGAGAATCGCGCTGCATGACGGCGCCGAGTCCGGCCCTGCCGGTTTTCTCTTCGATATCTAAACCGACATCACGATCCCACGGTACGCACGAGTGCGTACCGGTTCGCGAAGGAGCGAGCCATTCGACCGCGACCCGTTCTGGCGGGCGCTCGGCAGAGTCGTCTGTTGACCCTTCCGATCGTCTTCCAGCTGGTTCTGTCGCTGGGCGTGGAAGCCCAGCAGACCGCCAATCAGCCCGCACCGTGGAGCGATGTGAAGCCCCCGGCGGAGATTGCCGGGCTGAGCGACGCACGTCCTGCGGCGCCGCTGGAGTTCAGTCGAGCGTGGCTGCGGCGGACGGAGAGCGTGCGCCTGGCGCGCGCGGAGCTGAAGGCGGCGGGGGAACTGGACGGTCTGGCGCCGGAGGCAGCGGCGGCGCGGGGCGCGGCGCTGACGGGGACGTTGCGGGTGCCGGTCATTCCCGTGCGGTACGTGGACGTGCCGGAGCCGTTCCCACACACGGCGCTGGCCGAGCGGCTCTTCGGCGAGGGCAGTGCGGACACAGTGAGCTACAGCAGCTACTGGCGCGAGGTCTCGGGTGGGCTGCTCGAGGTCACCGGGATGGTGGCGCCGTGGGTCAAGCTGTCGGGCTCGACGTCGCATTACCTGTCGGGCGGGCAGCACGGCTGGGGCAACTTCGGACGGATCGTCGACTTCCGTGAAGAGGCGCTCGCACTTGCGGATTCGTCGCTGGATTTTGGCGAGTTCGACAACGATGGCCCGGACGGCATTCCGAACTCGGGCGACGACGACGGCTATGTGGACTTCGTCGCATTCCTCTATGCACTGCCGTGTCCGGGGGATGGTCGGGCGGGCGCGATCTGGCCGCACCGTGCGGCCATGGTGCCGTACGTCACGATGGACACGACTGCGGGCGGTGAGCCCATCCGCATCTCCGACTACGTGATTCTGCCTGCGGTGGATCGGCCGACGTGCGGGCCGCTGCACATCGGTGTGCTTGCACATGAGACCGGTCATGCGCTCGGCCTGCCGGACCTGTACGACTACGATGGCTCGACGCAGGGCATCGGCGCGTGGGGGCTGATGGGGACGGGCTCGCACGCGGCGTCCTTCTCGCCGGCGCACCTGGGCGCGTGGGGCAAGGAGCAACTGGGCTGGGTGCAGGTCGACTGGCTGAAGCCCGGCTCCGAGCTGCGGCTGGATCCGGTCATGGCGTCACGCACGGTGAAGCGGTACGACCGGGAGGGCAGTGACGACTATCTCCTGTTCGAGAACCGGCAGCGGCTGGGCTCGGACTCGCACATTCCGGGACACGGCCTGCTCGCGTGGCGCGTGGATCCCGAGCGCGCGGAGATCGGCGCGTGGAACAACGACGAGCGGCGCGCTGCCGTGAAGGTGCTGCCTGCGGATGTGAACACGCGGATCGTCCTGGGGCTGAATGCGACGGCGAACGATCCGTTTCCCGGCGAGACCGGTCAGGATGCATTCCTTGCCGCGCTGCCGGGCGGCTTTGCGCTGTCGTCGATCGAGGAAGTGGACGGCGTGATCACGGCGGACGTCGCAGTCGGCTACATCGCGCCGACGCTGCTTGTCAGGCCGGCCGCGGTGCGCATGACGGTGCGCGCCGATGGTCGGCCGGTGTCGCACCGTGTGTCGGTGCGTGCGGAAGGCGGCGTCACGGAATGGCAGCCGCACAGTCGCGCGTCGTGGCTGCGCGCGACGAAGGGCCCCGGTGAGCTGCAGTTGCGGGCGGACCCCGCGCACCTGCCCGCGGGTCTGTACGCGGACACGGTCGACCTCGTCGGGCCGCAGGGGCGAACGCTCGCGAGCGTGCCGGTCAGTCTGTACATCGCTGCGCATGGCATGGGTCAGACAGTCGCAACGGAGCTGCCGTGGAGCTGGGGCCTGGCTGTCGGCGCGGGCCGCATCCTGCAGGCGAGCTACGGTTGGGACCCGCTCGGTCTGCGGCCGCGCCCGCGCGTGCTGTCGCTGCAGGAAGGCGAGACGCACCCGTCGACGCTGGTGCGATTGCCAGCGGACGCGTTGTACGCGCCGGTACTGCACCCCGACGGCAATGCGTACGTGCTGGCGCGCACACGCGGCAGCAATGTGCTCTACCGCATTGCAGGCAACGGCGAAGCGGAGCTGGTCGTGAATGGCATTGGCGCCGACCCTGCCTATGGACTTGCGGCGCTGCCGGACGGGGACCTGCTCGTTGCGGAGTGGAGCGGTCGGCTGCTGCGGGTGCGGCTCGAGGACGGACGGGTGAGCGAGTATGCGGATCTGCCGGCACGTGTCTACCAGATTGCGAGCGACGGTACGGGCGTGGTCTTCGCCGCGACGTATGACGGCAGTGTACTGCGCGTCACACCCGGCGGTGATGCGGACGTGATCCGGACCGGTTTCGGTGCGGGCCGGCTCGTGGCACTCGCCGTCACGGCGGACGGTACGTTGTTCGTGGCAGAGCGCGGCAATGAGGGGCGTATCGTGCGCATCGACCCGAACGGGACGCAGCGCCTCGTGTTCCGGCGACCGGGTGCGGAGTTCTACGGTCTGGCCGTCGCACGCGACCACTTCATCTATGCGCTCGACCTCGGCGCGCGCGAGCTCCTGCGGTTCCCGCTGGACGCGATCTCGGCCGGCACATCACTGGCCGATGCGCACGAGGACTGATCAGGCCTTGCCGTCGCCCTCGAACTCGCGCAGGAAGCCCTCGAACAGCCGCAGGTGTCCCTCCTCGTCACGCATGATCGCGATAACCATGTCCTGCGTCACGTAGTCGAGCTCCTCGCAGAACTCGATGATCCTGCTGTAGTGATTGATGGCGCCCTTCTCCGCTTCGACCACACCGCGAATGACGTGCACGATGTCCGTCTGCTGCTTCGGCGGCTGGAGGTAGTCCTGTGACGCCTTGAACTCGAGCGAGCCCGGGACGACGCCCCACAGCTCCTTGATCCGCTGCGCGAACTGCTGCGCATGCCCGAGCTCCTCCTGGATGTCCTGCTCCAGCGCCTCGATGACTTCCTGTGCGCGCAGTCCGTCCGGATTCACCGAGTTCGTGATGTAGCTCATCACGGTCTCGATCTCCATCCAGTAGGCCTGCTTCAGCAGCTCGATCAGCTCCTCCCGCTTCGCGCTGTTTTCCTGTGCGAGCACACCGCGATCGAGCCTTGGAACTCTGGACATTTTGCATCCTCCATGAGGGGTCGGTTATGGAGGTGTGTGGCAATGCGAGATCCGGGCCGTGGGATGCTAAGGAATGAATGGATGAATACATGAATGAATGAATCCGGACGACCGCTCTACCGCCCCGATCGATTCATTCATTCATACATTTACCAGTTCATTCATTTTCCAACAGCTCCACCACCGTCCAGGCCAGCATCGGCACCATGATCTCATGGTGTCCCGTCAGCATATAGCCGGTGCCGCCGCCGCTGCGGGTGGGGCGCTCGACGACGTTGAGGCGTGGCCGGTAGTGGCGGACCATGTCGAAGTCGGCGGCGGCGAAGGCGCGCGGTGCACCGTCGTGCACGTTGCGGCTGATCGTCAGCGCCTTGAGGAAGACCTCGGGCATGATGACAGCGGAGCCGAGGTTGAGCGCGACGCCGCCCTCGATGGTCGGCAGGGCGGCGGCGAGGCGGCGGAAGTCGCGCATGCTGGTAGCGCCGATGGCAGCGCCGTCGGCGGCAGGGTGCTGGTGGATGATCTCCGCACCGAGCGCGGCGTGCACGGAGACGCCAATACCGAGACGTCGTGCGGCGAGCAGGAGCGAGTACTCGGGCGCCGCCAGCTCCTGCTCGGCGAGCGCCGTGCCGAGCGCCTCGCCGAGTCCCATACCGGCGCGGTCACCGCGCACGATCGCCTCGTTCATCTCGCGGCCGGTTTCTTCGACCATGCCGAAGGTGCCGTCGGCGAGGCCTGCCTCCACGTCCTCGCTGGTGGCGCCGAAACGAGCGATCTCGTAATCGTGGATGACGGCAGAGCCGTTGCAGGCGAGGTGCGTGATGGCGCCGCGCTCCATCAGATCGATGAGCAGGGGTGCCAGGCCCGTTTTTACGACGTGGCCGCCGAACATGCACAGCACGCCGCGGCGCTCGCGCGCAGCGTTCGCCATGGCCAGCGCGACTGCGCGCAGGCTGCGCGCCTGGAGGATGTCAGGAAGGCTGTCGGTGAAGCTGCGGAAGCTGCGGTTTTCTGCCGGTGCGCGCGCGAACTCGGCCGCCTGCACCTTGTTCGAGCGGGCGGCCAGCGGCACCGTTCGGATCTGCGCCGGGTCGATTTCCGGAACCGGCGCGGGCCCCACCGCTGAACCGGGCGTCGCCGGGCCGGTGGCTTGCGACGGCCGCGCGCCGCCGGTCGGGCGGCCGCGGCTCAACTGCGGCTCACGGCCGTGTCTGCCACGTCACTCAGCAACGCACCGGGCGTGTACTCCTCGAGGAGCAGATCGAGCGTACGCAGAATCTTCACCTTCGACTTCAGCATGACGAGAATCCGCTTCTCATCATTCGTGAAGTAGACCTCCGCCTCGCCGCCCTCGCTGAAGATGCCCTTGGACTTGATGATCGGCTGCACGACGATCGTCTCGAACGTGCCGGCCGGGACCTCGACGGTTTCCGTGCGCAGCACCTTCAGGCGCACCGGATTGCCGTCATCCTGGAAGTACCGATTGAAATGGTATTCCTTGCCGACCTCGAGAGGCAGCGTGCGTGCGAAGAAGAGGAACGACAGGTCGTCGAGCGGCATGTCCGTCGGGAGCTCACCCGACTTGCCATTGAGCATCTCCCAGCGGCGCTCCTCGGGGAAGAAATCGAAGGTCCGCTTGCGCTCGTAACGTACTTCGTGCTGGTCCTGATGGAAGCGACGTGAGATCAGCTCATCCACATCGAACCACGACTCGTACTTCGTATCGACACGAGCGAACGGGATGCCGCCCTTCAGCGTCATCTGCAGATGATAGGTCTCGTGACCGCGGACCGTATCGAGCGCGGGAATCATCAGCCGGCCCTCGCCGACATCCCCGAACAGTCCGAGCTTGACCTGGTAACGGGCGGACTCGCCGGGGCCGAACGGCACCGCGGCAGACGCCGGCAGTGACGCGGAGACCATGACGACCTCGGTCGACGCCTGTGCGTCGACGCCGCTCGCCAGCGCCACCGTCATCACCAGTCCGTATGTCGCGATCCGCTTCATTGCCAGCCTCCCCTCAGTCGTTCTCGTCACCGCCGACTGATGCGTGCTCCGCGGATTCCGCCGACGCCGGCGGCCGCACACGCTCCGTGTCTGCGGCGGTCTGCGATTCCGGCGCGGACTCCGCGGACCCGGTGCCTCCTGCAGGCTTGCGACGCCGCCCGCGACCGCCCCTGCGGCCACCGCGCCGACGGCGCTTCTTTGGAGCACCTTCTCCGCTCTCGGAACTCTCTGTGCTACCCGTACTTAGGGCACCAGTGCCCATCTCGGGACGAATGTCGGATGAGCCCTGCGGCGCCTCCGGAGGCGACCCGTCGCCACCCGCCGACTCGGGCTGCGACTGCTGGGCCGCCTGGTTTTCGCCGCCAGCGGCGCCGCTCTTCCGACGGCGGCGGCGCCGGCGCTTCTTGCGGACTGCGCCCTCTGCGGCCGTTCCGTCGGCTGCCTGATTACCCTGCTCGAGGGTCCCCTGTGCCGTCGGTGCAGCGGCGGGCGCCACGTCCCGCGTCTCCCCGCGGGTCCGGCGCGGCCGGGCAGGCCGTTCCTGCGGTCCAGACTCGGCCGGCTTGCGCTCGGCGCGCGTGCTCTCCCCGCTGCGCGCCGGCTTTCCGCTCCCGCCGCTTCGATCGGGACGGGCCGGCCGCCGACCACCATTGCGAAGAGGGCGACCGTTCCGGCCCCGCTGCGGCTCGGCGGTGGCGACGTTGCTACGCCGCTCGCGCTCGATTTCGAGCGGTCTGGGGGGTGGCAGCGTCTCGGGACTGAGGTCGGCGAGGGGCACGGTACCGACCGGCGTCGCACCGCGAACGAACCGGCGGAGCCGCTTCAGGCGTTCCCAGGTGCTGGCCCGGGTGGGCCGCTGGCGGCGATCGGGGCGGAACACGAGATCGACGCTTTCGATACGACGCGCGTGCGGCGCTGCGGCGCGCAGCAGCTCGGCGTCGGCAATGGCGCCGTCCCACGCGAGCAGGCGTTTCTCGCCGACCTCCTCGAGGGCGCGCTGGATCGTGGACACGCGATAGACACGGAACCCGGACAGCGGGTCCCCGGCCTGATCGGGCCAGGCGGTCCTGCGCAGCAGTCGGTGCTGCCAGCGCACGAGCCAGCGCTCGAGCATCTCGGGCCGGCGGTCACTCGCGCGCTCGCCGCCGACGATGTCGGCACCCTGCTCGATCTTCTTGATGAGCGGCACGATGTCCTCCGGCTCATCCGTGAAATCGGCCTGGAGGGTGACGATGGCGTCTCGACGCGGGTAGGGCGAGCGGCGAACAGCCTCACGCAACAGCATCTCGAGGGATGCGGCGTAGCCGCGCCGTTCGCGGGCGCGAAGAACGGTGAGCGGGAGAACGCGCGCGTACGGTGCGAGGACGTCAGCGGTTCTGTCAGTCGAGGCGTCGTCGGCGACGAGGATCTGGTAGTCGCGGGGAAAATCAGTCAGGACCTGACGGATCTTCCAGAGTACCACACCGACGGTCTGCTCCTCGTTGTGCGCCGGGATGCAGAGGTAAATCAAAAGGAGTCCAGGATCTGAATCGACGTTGGGCGCGGCGCGCGCGCTCGACCGCCATCATGACGGGAGCGCCGGCGGCCGGCGCGGCTGCGCCGTCAAGATACCGATGACGACGCTGTGAACCTATACCTGTCAGCGGCTTTCCAGTTCCTGAGGCGGTCGCGTCTTCCACCGGCGGTGGTGCCACAGGTACTGCTCCGGCGTCCGGCGGATCGCCGCCTCGAGGCGTGCCGTAAAGGCCGCCGTGAGCCGGTATACGACGTCGTCCAGCTCGCCCTCGGGACTCCAAGGGATCTGCTCGAACTCGGTGCGCCACCTGCCTTCCTGCCTTCGGAGCGGTGTGGCGAGATAGACGAGTGAGCCGGTGCGGACAGCCATGATGGCAGGGCCGCGGTGGGTGGAGGCGAGCTGCCCGAAAAACGGTACGAACACGCCGCCGCGGCCTGCATTCTGGTCCGCCCCGAAGACGACGATGCGTTTCGCGCGGAGAGCCTGCAGCGCGAGCTTGGGTGCGCGGCCGCGCGGGATCACGTCGACGCCGAAGCGTTGGCGGGCGTCGATCAGGAACTGGTTGAAGAGCGGGTTCGACTGCCGCTGCCCAATCAGGGACACGGGATAGCCGCGGGCCGCCATCATTGCCGCGCCGATCTCCCAGTTGCCGAAGTGCCCGCCGATCACGACGGTGCCGCGCCCGTTCTCGGCACGCTGCCGGTCGACGCGCTCGATGTCGACGATGTCCGTGCGTGCGATCAGCTCGTCGCGCGGCATGTGCGAGAGCTGCATCATCGCCACCATCTCGCGACCGAGGTGGGCGTACGAGCGGGCTGCGATGTCGCGGCGCCACGCCTCGTCACGGTCGGGAAATGCCAGCCGGAGGTTGCGCTCGACCTCCGCGGCGCGCAGGCCGAACGGCCGGTAGCCGAGCGCGGCTATGCGCGCACCGACGGACTCCGCAGCGCTCCTCGGCAGCAGGTCGAGCGCGGCGAGCACCGTGCGGAACGCACCGTACTCGATGCGGTGATGCAGACGGGGCCGCCTTCGGCTCACCGCTTGCCCAGCACGTCGCGATAGACGTCGAGTGTCGCGTCGATGAGAGACTCGAGGCGGTACTCCTGCATGCGCTGGCGCTGCAGCTCGACGATGCGGCGGTGCAGCTCGGGGTCCTCCCGGATCCGGCGGATCTGTGCGGCCGCCGCGTCGGGATCATCGGGCGGGAACAGGCCGACGCCCGTCACGTTGTGCACGGGGCGCAGGACCTCCGCAGGTCCGGCGCTGTTCGCGGCGACGACCGGGACACCGCGGGCCATGGCATCGAGCACGCTCGTGCCCAGCGCCTCGTCGACGGACGGGAAGAGAAAGGCGTCGAGCTCCTGGATGTAGCGGCGCGCATCCGGCAGGCGCCCGGGCATGCGCACG
>CAYSGF010000216.1:0-7708 GCA_964430275.1 uncultured Gemmatimonadaceae bacterium | reverse complement strand
CGGCAGCGCGGGCAGGCGCGTTGCGCGGACATGTGCTGCTGCGTGACGGGCTGCCGCTCATGCTGGCGGTGCTTCTCGCGACGGCCGCGGCCGCCGTTCTCGCCTCGGCCGCGATCGACTCCGGAATCGGTCGCGTGACCGCCACAGTCGCGCTCGCCGCGGGGACCGCTGCGCTGTGCTGGCGTGGCGCGATCACGCGGACGGAGCGTGCACGTATCGTGGCGCTGCTCCGTCCATGAGCAGCACGCCGCCAGCGCCCCGGATCCATGCCGTCGTCCTGAATTACAACCAGGCGGATGCCGCCTGCCGGGCGCGCGACGAGCTGCGCCAGTCGCTCGATGTCGCCGTCGACGTGCTCGTCGTGGACGCTGCTTCGGAGGTGAGCGACGTGGCAGCGCTGCAGCAGACTGTGCCTGCGGACCGACTGCTCCTGCTGCCCGATAACCGGGGTTACGCGGGCGGGATGAACGCCGGTATCGCGTACTGGCTCGAACGCGACCCGGCCACGCCCGTGCTGCTCGTCACGCCGGACGCGCGGATCGGACCGGACGTCGCATGCGCACTGCTGCAGGCACTCGAGGTCGAGACCCGTGCCGCTGCCGTCGGACCCGTCGTGGTCTACCGCGAATCACCTTCACCGCGCATTGGCGCCGGCGGCACGATCGACGTGCGCCGCCGACGGGTGTCACTGCTGCCGGAGGTGCAGGCGAGCGAGCCGTACGACGTCGACTGGGTCGAAGGATGCTGCGTGCTGCTCCGTCCGCAGGCGATCCGCGACGTGGGCGGCTTCGACGACGACTACTTCCTGTATTTCGAGGAGATCGACCTGTGCCACCGGCTGCGGAACGCGGGCTGGCACGTGCGCGTCGTGCCGGCGGTGTCGGTGCGCCATCCCAAGACGACGGGACAGCTGCCGCCGCACTACTACTACTACATGACGCGCAACGGCTACCGGTTCTGGTCCCGCAATTTCGGTGTCGGCACGCCCGCGACCGTGCTGGGCACTGCGCGCACGACGCTCTGGCTCACGGCCGTCGCCGTCGGCGCGACACTGCTTCCCACGCGCTGGCGTGAGACGCGGCAGCGGTGGCGCGACTGCAGGCTCCAGCTCGTCGGCGCATGGACCGGAACGCGCGACCACATCAGGGGAATGTACGGGCCAGAGGTGGCGTCCACGCCGCACCCACACTGATGCTGACGTTCGTGTCGTGGCCCGGACGGCCGAGTCGGAGCGGCAGGAACTCGCGGTTGTACCGCGTACTGTATGCGACTTCCCCGATCAGCTGCACGCCCTGCCATCGCCCACCGCCGCGCAGTCCGACCGTGATCTCGGCGTCGTGGCCCCTGAAATCGAACAGGTGCGCGAAATGCTGGTAGTAGGCGTCATTGTCGTAGCGCACCCGCTCCGCGAACAGCCCGGCCAGCACGAGACGTCCGAGGTAGTCCACCGCGACGTACTGCGCGTCCGATCCCGGGCCGATCGGTGCGCCGAGCAGCTGCCCACGATGCGTGTAGCCCTGTCGGATCTGCGCATGGGTATAGAAGGTGTGCGGTGACCCGCGGCCGCTCATCCATGCCGGCGAGGCGGCCAGGTTCGTCGCCTCCGCGAGCACGCGCAGGTCGCTCGTCGAATCGCCGAGCGCAAAGACCTTCTCGACACCGACCGTGAACGCACGGGAGTGGTCGAGCTCCTGGATCAGATCGTCAACATCTGCCCAGTGGTCGTCGCGCGCATACTCGCCATATGCCTCGAAACCGGACTTCGGCAGTACCCACCGGAAGAACACGCTCAGGAGCTGGTTGTCTCCCTCCGCGAGCGCGCGCGGGTTATCGCGCACGCCGGTGTACGGCCCGAAGATCTGATCCGTCAGGTCCAGGCCACCCGGAGGAATGGTACGGAGGTAGGACCGCGCAAACCCGAGCGTAAGCCCGGTCCGGCCGGGACTGAAGGAAGCGACCAGGCCCGCAAAGAGGCGACGGTCATTGTCCGGGATCGTGTCGAAGTACTCGGACTCGGCGAGGCGACCCCACACTGCCTCCACTTCGAACCTGCCAATGCCAACCCAGATCGGTCGGCTGGTGCCCGCGAAGACATGCGGGAATCCCGGCGCCGCCGCACTCATCAGCAGCGGATTCCGGCGGGCGGGACCCCACTGCAAATTCTCCGTTGAAACACCGACAGCCGCGCCGTAGGCATCCGCACGCACGAAGCTCTGGCCGAGATGCGTCCACCAGAAGGAGTCGTTGCCGAACCGGCGCGGCAGATCGATCCTGCCCGCGTGGTAGTAGCTGCCGTAGCGATCGAAGCCCGGTACCTGCGCTGCTTCGATGTCGAAGGAGTCGTTCGCCTGGTACGAAGCCACCGGCGCGAGCACGGCCGTCAGCGGTCCCCAGCCCGCGGCCACACCGGCCATGAACGCGGCCGAGGTGCCGGTTCCGCCCCAGCGCAGCCCGTCCTGCTGCGGGCGCGGATAACCCGAGTTGTTCTGCATGAGCGCCGCCGCGGGAAGAGCCGCGACCCACAGCCGTCGCGCGCCGCGCGCGTCGGCGGCGACGCGATCCGCGCTTCCACAATGCCGTACCAGCTCACGCCCCAGACGCACCGTGGCAGGAGGCGCGCCCGACGTGTCACGTAGCTGAAGCGCGCGGTGAACCGTGCGGTATGGCCCCCCGAGCGCCTGCCACTGCGCCCAGCAGTCCAGATCCTGAGCGTGCAGGCGCGCACCGGGCAGGAGTGCACCGACGAGCGCGAGAAAAATTACGATTCGCATAGGCCGAGGCGTCCTCAAGGATTCACGGACGGGCAACGTACCGAGGCCTCCCGGCACCAGCAATGTTGGAGCCATGCTCTGCGTCGGTGGGATCCACCGCGCTGGCGCGACCGCGGAATCCATTGGCGGGTGCCTCGAGCGCGACCGTGGCGGGGTGGCATGGACATCGCCGGAGAGGGGCGAGACGCCGTTGCCCCTACCCTTTCGTGAGCGCTTCCGCGCAGGAGCACGAGATGACCACATACACCGTCGGATACCTGATCGGCAGCCTCGCGAAGGCTTCCATCAACCGGAAGCTTGCCGGCGCACTCGTGCGTCTCGCTCCTGACGAGCTGCAGTTGAAGGAGATATCGTTTGCAGACCTGCCCCTCTACAGCTACGACTACGATGCGGACTACCCGCCCGTCGCCAGCGCCTTCAAGGAAGCGATCCTCGGTGTCGACGCCGTGCTGTTCGTGACGCCGGAGTACAACCGCTCCATCCCCGGTGCGTTGAAGAACGCCATCGACTGGGCCAGCAGGCCGTATGGCAAGAACGCGTTTGCGCGCAAACCATCGGCAGTGATCGGCGCGTCCCCCGGCAAGATCGGCACGGCCGTCGGCCAGCAGCACCTGCGCAGCATTCTCGGCTTCTGCAATTCGCCACAGATGAACTCGATCGAAGCGTACATCCACTTCACCCCCGACCTCGTCACGGACGACGGCACCGTCACGAACGAATCCACCGAGGACTTCCTGCGAGATTACATGCAGGAGTTCCACGACTTCATCGCACGTGTCTACACCGTGCTCCCGCGTCCGGACCGCCATTCGGACCATGATTAACTTCTAACTTTTGGCCGTTCTGCGCATGGCTCGGTGCCGGACAGAAGCAGTGGAGCACCGAACACGACGCATGCGAAATACGGCCAAAAGTTATAAGTTAATCATGGTCCGGGTGGCCGTGGCCGCAGAACTCCAACCGACTGAGGTGCGGCGATGCAGCTGCAGATGAAGGGTCCGCGCGCGGTTCTCGTCCTGGTCGTCGTGCTCGGCTTCGGCGCCTGGCGAAGCTTCAGCGCGCACACGGATCTGGACACGGGCGCCGCCCAGGAGCTGTCGCGCATGCTGCAGGCGGAGTACGCCCGGACCGAGCTGAGCCGCATCGGTGGCGTGGAGGATCTCACGCCCGAAGCGGTCGCGGACCTGCTCGCGACGCAGAACGTGACGTTTACGTCGCTGACGGCGCGGGGCACTTCCGACGACATGATCGTGCGGGCGGAAGTCGCGGTGGATGGACGCGAGCCGCAGGATGGAGCAGCGGTGCGCTACTACCGGATGTCGCACAGCGTGCTCACGGGCTGGCGCGTGTCACGCGAGACCAGTGCGTGGGCGTACTACACGAAGCTCTTCTGAGCCGTCATCCCTGGCGAGGGTTGCGCGCTGGGACCGTCAGCGCATTCTCAGCCGGTCCGCGCCGTTGCAGCGGGGCGAGTTCGTTGCGCTCGAAGCGCGCGGCTACTCGCCGGACGAACCGGACGGATGTCTAACGGTAAATCGCAGTATGCACGATGCCGTCCGCGCCGACGTAGCCGCGATACATTCCCGGGGAGTTGAACACCATCACGATATTGCCGTCGCCGTCCAGGCCGACGATACCGCCCGTCTCCGGCTCCTGTGCCTCCAGCTGCTCCATGATCATCTCGTGGGCAGACTGCTGCAGCGAGATGTCGCGGTACTTCATGCGGGCGCAGATGTCGTAGGCAACGACGTTACGAATGAAGTATTCGCCCCATCCGGTTGCGCTGATGCCGCAGTTGTCGTTTGCGTAGGTTCCGGCGCCGATGACGGGCGAATCACCGATGCGTCCCCACTTCTTGTTCGTCATCCCGCCCGTCGACGTACCCGCCGCGATGGCACCGGTCCGGTCGAGTGCCACGACGCCCACGGTCCCGAACCGGTGGGCATTCACGGAACGGCCGGGAGCGGCCGCAGCGTCGTCGTTGCCGGTCTTCTCGGCCTCACGGGCCCGCTCGAGTGCCCGCCAGCGGTGCTCCGTGTAGAAGTAGGACGGGTCTACGAGCTCGATGTCATGCAGCATCGCGAACTCCTCGGCCCCTGCGCCGGCGAGCATGACGTGGGGCGAGTGCTCCATCACGGCGCGGGCGAGGGTGATTGGGCTCTTGACGTGCGTGACGCCGGCGACCGCGCCGGCCGCGAGCGTCGGGCCGTACATGATGCTCGCGTCCAGGGAGTTCGTGCCGTCCGCGGTGAACACCGCCCCGCGGCCGGCATTGAAGAGCGGCGACTCCTCGAGCACCGTGATCGTTGCGATCACCGCGTCCAGGCTGCCGCCGCCTTCGCGCAGTACGGCGTGACCCGCCTGCATCGCCACTTCCATCGTTTCCGTGAACTCCCGCTCCACTTCCGGCGTCATGCTCGACCGGGTGATGGTACCTGCACCGCCATGCATCACCAGGCCCCACTCGATGCGCGGGGCGGCGGCGGCGGGTGCCTCCTGTGCGGCGGCGGGTGCGGCGAGGACGGTGGCACCCGCCAGCATGGCGGTCACGATCATGACGAAGGCGGCTGCGGGCTGACGATGTCGCATGGCTCGCTCGGGGTCGGAGGTTGTTGTGCGTCGCCGAGCATACGGGGGTGAACGCCGGCAGTCCAGTCGCCAATTGCCGCTACGGCTCCCGCACGCGGGCTGGAATCCGAAGCGGCAGCGCGGCGACGAGTGTCGCGCCGCGCTCCCGACCGCGCACCTCGAAGGGGCGCGAACGGCTCGCCGTCTCACCGGTTGCCTGGTTCGTGATCGTGACGGTGATCCGGTAGCTGCCGCGCGGCAGACTCGTGTCCACGCGCCGCAGCTGCGGCACCGAGCCGTCGCGCGCGATGGTGGCCTCGCCTGAGAAGGCGAGACGCACCGGTCGGCCGTCCCCGGCCGGGGCACCCTCGGAGCCACCAACCTGCTCGACCGCGATCTCCGTCCGGTACGGCGTGCCGGCCGGCAGATTGTAGACCTCGTAGTAGACGTCGAACGCACCCGTCGGCGACTGGCTGGCAGGCAGCAGCGCGAGCGTCGCGTCGGCGCGGCGCCAGCCACTGCCTGCATCCGGCTGGGCCAGAGCGATATCGCTCAGCATCAGGCGGTCGCCGCTGTAGTCGGGAATCGGGAAGCCGTCGCTGTAGAGCTGCCCAATGCCGGGCGTGGTGGCGTCGATCATGAGGACGCGATGGAGCGTGCTGCGGGACGGCGGCGCGAGCAGCTCGACGTGGGTATAGAGGAGGTGCGACCCGGGCAGCGGACGCGGCACTTCGACGAACACGGTGTCATGGGTGTTCGATACGGAGCGGGCCGCAGTATCGGCCAGCACGAGGGTGACGCTGAAGCGATACCTGACGTTGGTGCCCGCCTCTTCCGTCTCGAGTTCATCCGCTTCCACGGCGTAGGCGGCGACGACCGTGGTGCTGTCACCGCGCCCGCGAAACGTGTAGAGGTCGTAAAAAAACGGAAGCGGGCGCACGGCTTTCGCCACTGGAAGCGGCACGCTCAGCGTGTCCGGCTGATCGCGTAGCGGAGCACTGCGCGCCAGCGCAGAGGTGCCGCTGGCGATCGATACCGCTGTCAGAGCGAGCAGAAGGGAGCGACGACTTCCAGGCATCACACGCAGGCGGCGAAGGTGGGTCGCAGTCTCAGCATAATCCCGGAGCTGCTGTCCGTCCAGTCCGGACTGGCACAGGCGAAGTCATGACATTCCCCTGCTTCCCTGCCTGTCAGGAGCCTGCCGCGACACTTGTCAGAACCATCCTGTGACCGTTACGATCCGGCTGTGACACACCCCTCCGAAATGCATCCCTCGATGGCGGCAAACCAAATGGACGGGATATTCGTCGGCAAGCACCTCTGGCTGGATTTCGCGAACACGGAGCTCGCCGAGGGCAACGATGACGCCGACCAGCTGTCCTCCATCGCGTCACTCCGCGCGTGGATGGCGGGTGTGTCGGGAATGAGCGACGACGTGCGGCCCGGCAGAACCGCGGACCAGCGGGTGCTGAATGAGGCAATCGCCCTGCGTCGCGCGGTCCGTACGATTGCCGAGCACGCCGTTGCCGGCGCGGACGTTCCCGAGGAGCCGGTGGCGCGGATCAACCGGATCCTGCGCACCTGCGTGACGTATCCGCAGCTCGCACCGGCGGGCGATGCATTCGAGCTGACCTATCCGCCGGTCGGTGACTCACCGCTCCGCTGTCTCGGGCCGATCGCACTGTCCGCGGCACAGTTCCTGGAACGCTACGACCGCACGCTGGTCAAGCAGTGTCAGCATCCGAACTGTGTGCTCTTCTATTACGACACCACGAAGGACCGGACGCGCCGCTTCTGCAGTGCGGAGACGTGCGGCAGTCGCACGCGCGCCGCAACTTCGGCTCGCCGCCGCAAGGCGAGCGGCGGCACTGCTGCCGACGCCTGACAGCGCGGCCGATCCCTATGGCGGCCACCCCTCCACCACCGCGCTCCGCTGCGGCATACTGGCGCCGTAACCTGAAATACCTCGTCGTGCTCCTGGCGGTCTGGTTCGCCGTCTCCTATGGCGCCGGCGTCCTGTTCGTGAACCAGCTGAATACGATCCGCATACCCGGCACCGGCTTCCCACTCGGTTTCTGGTTCGCGCAGCAGGGCTCGATCTACGTGTTCGTCGTGCTGATCTTCGTGTACGTAGCGTTGATGAACAGGCTGGATGTGGAGTTCGACGTTCACGAGCGGAAGGAGCCATGAACGTCCGGGCCTGGACGTTCACGATGGTGGGGCTCTCGTTTGCACTCTACATCGGCGTTGCGGTGTGGTCGCGGGCGCGCAGCACGCGCGACTTCTACGTCGCCAGCGGCGGTGTATCACCGGTCGCGAACGGTATGGCGACAGCCGCCGACTGGATGTCCGCCGCATCATTCATCTCG